>NZ_CP092712.1:1980572-2310668 GCF_023983475.1 Aliivibrio fischeri ATCC 7744 = JCM 18803 = DSM 507 | reverse complement strand
TGATTGCACAGCTAGCCATGCACAAGCAAACCAGCGTCAATAAAATTTATGACCCAGCTGCTGGTTCGGGCTCTTTGCTACTGCAAGCAAAAAAACACTTTGATAATCACATCATCGAAGATGGGTTCTTTGGTCAGGAGATCAACCACACCACTTTTAATCTTGCACGTATGAACATGTTTTTGCACAACATAAACTACGACAAGTTCAATATGCAGTTGGGCAATACGTTGACCGAACCGCACTTTATTGACGACAAGCCTTTTGACGCCATCGTATCTAATCCACCTTATTCGGTGAAGTGGGTGGGTAGCGATGATCCAACGCTTATCAACGATGAACGCTTTGCACCAGCAGGTGTATTAGCGCCAAAATCCAAAGCTGATTTTGCCTTTGTTCTTCATGCGCTTAACTACCTATCCAGCAAAGGCCGTGCGGCGATTGTTTGCTTCCCAGGTATTTTCTATCGTGGCGGTGCGGAAAAGAAAATCCGTCAATATTTAGTGGATAACAACTATGTAGAAACAGTGATCTCGCTTGCCCCTAACCTGTTCTTTGGCACCACCATTGCAGTAAATATTCTGGTGTTGTCTAAGAGTAAAGCCGATACCACTACCCAGTTTATCGATGCCAGCGGCGAGGACTTCTTCGATAAAAAAACCAATAACAATGAACTAAACAATAACCATATCAAACAGATTATGGACATGTTCGATAGCAAAGCTGATGTTGAGCATGTGGCGAAATCAGTTAGCTATGAAGGGGTAGTGGATAAGGATTACAACTTATCAGTAAGCAGCTATGTTGAAGCTAAAGACACTCGTGAACAGGTCGATATCACTCAACTTAATAGAGAGATAACAAGTACTGTTGCCAAGATTGATCAATTGCGTGTTGATATTGATGCGATCGTTGCGGAGATTGAGGCATGAGCCAATTAAGCTTTATGGAAGAATTACTTGATGGAGCTAAAGTTGAGTGGAAGGAGCTTGGTGCGGTTATTGAAGCTAAGCGCGGGAGAAGGCTTGTTAAGAGTCAGCTTCAAGAATCAGGAGAATATGCGGTTTATCAAAATAGCATGACTCCGCTGGGATACTTTCACGAGAGCAATGTTGATTCTGATACTACATTTATAATATGCGCGGGATCGGCTGGTGAGATCGGTTATAGTCATGATGATTTTTGGGCTGCTGATGATGTCTACTATTTTCTGAAAAATAGCCAAATAAATAGTAAATACCTTTATCACTTTTTACTTACACAGCAGTATAAGATTTTATCCAAGGTTCGAAGGGCTAGTATCCCTCGTTTATCTAAAATAGGGTTTGAAAAACTTCAAATCCCAATTCCATGCCCAAACAACCCAGAAAAGTCGCTGGAGATCCAAGCAGAAATCGTTCGAATTTTGGATGCTTTTACCGAGCTGACAACCGAGCTGACAACCGAGCTGACAACCGAGCTTAGCGCACGCAAAAAGCAATACAACTACTATCGAGACCAATTACTTAGTTTTGATGAAGGCGAAGTTGAGTGGAAGACGTTAGGTGATGTAACCAAAAAATGGTATTCAGGCGGTACACCAAGAGCTGGTACCCCAGAGTATTACGAAGGCGGCGATATTCCTTGGCTGAGAACTCAGGAGGTTAGATTTACTAATATCCTAGAAACAGAGGTGAAGGTAACTCTTGCTGCTTTGCAAAACTCATCAGCCAAATGGATTCCAGAAAATTGCGTGATAATTGCTATTTCTGGAGCAACTGCAGGTAGATCTGCAATCAATAAAATACCATTAACAACTAACCAGCACTGTGGTTGCTTGGAAATCGATAGCAAGAAGGCTCTATATCGATATGTTTTCCATTGGGTCAGTTTTAATTATGAAAATATAAAAAACCTAGGACAAGGGGCAAGAGGAGATCTTAATTCGACAATAATTAAGAACTTTAGGTTACCTATCCCTTATGCAAATGATGCAGAGAAATCACTTGCTGAACAGGCACGTATTGTCTCTATTTTGGACAAGTTCGACACTTTGACCACTTCAATCCAAGAAGGTTTACCTCGGGAAATCGAGCTACGTCAAAAGCAGTATGAATACTACCGTGATTTGTTACTCAGCTTCCCTAAGCCAGAAATGACGGAAGGGGTGTAGCATGACCAAAACACTAACAGAGATTGCACGAGACCTGAAAGGATCGCCAAAGAAAGTGCAGTTGATCTATGCCTTTAACGGAACAGGAAAAACACGCCTTTCTAGAGAGTTTAAAGAGCTACTAGAGGCAGAAATCGATACTCAAGACGGCGATGATACGGAAGCATCAGAGCTCTCTCGCAAGAATATTCTGTACTACAACGCCTTTACCGAAGACCTGTTTTATTGGGATAACGACTTAAATGGTGATGAAGATAGGAAGCTAAAAATTCATCCGAACGCGTTCACCAAATGGGTGCTGGAAGATCAAGGGCGGGGCCCCGCAATTATCGACTACTTCCAAAGGTTAACAAGCAGTAGTATAGAGCCCGTGTTCAGCCCAGATTATTCATATGTCACTTTTAAAATACCAGGAAGTGATGAAGAACCCCCAATAAAGATCTCTAAAGGTGAAGAAAGTAACTTTATTTGGAGTGTTTTTTATAGCTTTTTAGAGTTAATCATTGATGAGCTAGGCAGCGCTGAGGATGATAGAGATGAAAGTTTCAATGGCTTAAAGTATATATTTATTGATGATCCAGTGAGCTCTCTTGATGATAATCACCTGATTGAGCTTGCAGTTGAGTTGGCTAAATTAGTCAAGAAAAGTACTTACTTTGAAGGCAATGGCCTGAAGTTTATTCTTACAACTCATAGTCCTCTTTTTTACAATGTGTTGCACAATGAGTTAAACAGTGATCTTGAAAAACCCAATCCAGATGGAACTCAAAGATGGATTTATAAACGTGCGCAATCAGAAAAGTATCTATTAGAAAAGAAGGGAAATGACGCTTTCGCCCTTACCAAGTCAAATGACAGACCTTTCTCATATCACTTGTTTTTATTGTCCGAGTTAAGAATGGCTATTCACAATAATGATATAAGAAAATATCACTTCAATTTGTTAAGGAATATTTTAGAGAAAACAGCTACATTTTTAGGTCACGGTAGGTGGGAGATTTTACTACCTAAGCTTGCTGATGGTAGTCCTGATCCATTTGCGAATCGAATTCTAAACCTTTCTAGCCATTCTGCGCATGCCGGAGAAGAGATCGCGATCATAGAAGATTCAGATAAAGATAACCTGGAAGCATTGGTCAGCTTTTTGAGCAGTGAATATAAATTCTGGAAACCGGAAGCATAAAATGATTGATTACAAAACCATTGCAGAATCAAATAACTTTATTGTTCTAGATAAGTACAACAAAGAGTGGCAAGTCAAAGAAAGTTACCAGAGCGAAGCCGATCTTGAACGTGAGCTAGTTGAAGACCTTCAAAACCAGGGTTACGAATACGTAGCAGGCTTAAATAGCCCAGAGAAAATGCTAGCGAATGTGCGCAATCAGCTGCAAACACTGAACAATGTGAGCTTTCTTGATGGAGAGTGGCAACGCTTTGTTGAGCAGTTCTTAGATAGCCCTAGTGACAACATCGTCGATAAAACTCGCAAAATTCATGAGGACTACATCTTTGATTTTGTGTTTGATGATGGACATATTGAAAACATCTATCTGGTGGATAAGCAGAATATCGCTCGCAATAAAGTGCAAGTGATAAAGCAGTTTGAGCAGACAGGTAGTGCAGCTAACCGCTACGATGTAACCATTTTGGTCAATGGCTTGCCATTAGTACAAGTTGAACTTAAAAAACGTGGTGTCGCGATTAGAGAAGCCTTTAATCAGGTGCATCGTTATAGCAAAGAGAGCTTTAACGCTGAAAACTCGCTGTTTAAATACCTTCAGTTATTTGTGATCTCCAACGGTACAGATACCCGTTACTTTGCTAATACCACTAAGCGTAACAAAAACAGTTTTGATTTCACCATGAACTGGGCGAAGTCAGATAATGCTTTGATTAAAGATCTCAAAGACTTTACGGCTACGTTCTTTCAGAAAAACACTTTGCTTAATGTATTGCTGAATTATTGCGTATTCGATGTGAGTAACACATTGCTGGTTATGCGCCCATATCAGATTGCGGCTACTGAGCGCATCATGTGGAAGATCAATAGTTCTTATCAAACTAAAGGTTGGGCTAATACTGAGAGCGGCGGCTACATTTGGCACACGACAGGTTCAGGTAAAACACTCACTAGCTTTAAAGCAGCGCGTTTGGCTACCGAATTGGATTTTGTTGATAAAGTATTCTTTGTTGTTGACCGTAAAGATCTCGACTATCAAACGATGAAAGAGTATCAACGCTTCTCACCAGACAGCGTAAATGGCTCTGAGAGCACTGCTGGATTGAAGCGCAACTTAGATAAAGACGATAATAAAATTATCGTGACAACCATTCAAAAGCTCAACAACCTGATTAAAAGCGAAAGCGGTCTATCTATCTTCAATAAGCAAGTGGTGTTTATTTTTGATGAATGTCACCGTAGCCAGTTTGGCGAAGCGCAGAAGAATATTAAGAAGAAGTTTAAAAAATACTACCAGTTTGGTTTTACTGGAACACCAATCTTCCCTGAGAATGCATTAGGTGCTGAGACAACTGGTGATGTGTTTGGTCGTCAATTGCACTCCTACGTCATTACCGATGCTATCCGTGATGAAAAAGTGCTGAAGTTTAAGGTCGACTACAACGATGTTCGCCCTCAGTTTAAAGCGATTGAAACTGAGACCGACGAGAGCAAGCTAACTGCGCTTGATAAAAAGAAAGCCTTTTTACATAAAGATCGTATTCGTGAGATTTCTCAGTACATCTTAAACAACTACCGCCAAAAGACGCATCGATTACAGGCGGGTGGTAAAGGCTTTAATGCTATGTTCGCCGTAAGTAGTGTCGATGCCGCAAAAGCTTACTTCGAGTGCTTTAGTGCGCTACAAAGTGAAAGCGAAACGGGCAAAGCCAGTAAACACCCACTTAAGGTTGCGACCATCTTCTCTTTTGCTGCTAACGAAGAGCAAGATGCGATTGGTGACATTACTGATGAAAGTTTCGATGTGTCAGCGATGAACAGTAGTGCTAAGGAGTTTTTGAGCGCAGCTATTGCGGACTATAACACTCACTTTAAAACCAATTTTGGTGTGGATAGTAAAGGATTCCAAAACTACTACCGTGACTTAGCGCAACGCGTTAAGAACCAGGAAGTAGACCTACTGATTGTGGTCGGTATGTTCCTCACTGGTTTTGATGCGCCAACACTCAATACTCTGTTTGTAGATAAGAACTTGCGCTACCACGGCTTAATGCAGGCGTACTCACGCACTAACCGAATTTATGATGCCACTAAGTCTTTTGGCAATATTGTTACCTTCCGCGATCTTGAGAAAGCGACTGTTGATGCGATTACGCTATTTGGTGATAAGAACACTAAGAATGTCGTGCTAGAAAAAAGCTACCAAGAGTATATGGAAGGCTTTAAAGACATTGCTACAGGTGAGGCTCGTCGCGGTTATCAGGCGGTGGTTGCTGAGCTGAAAGAACGTTTTCCTGACCCGTCAGCCATTGAAACGGAAAAAGACAAAAAAGCCTTTGCTAAGTTGTTTGGTGAATACCTACGCATTGAAAATGTATTGCAAAATTACGATGAGTTCGCGGGCCTAAAAGCTCTGCAAAGTGTCGATATGGAAGACGCAGAATCGGTTGAGGCATTTAAGGCTAAATATTACGTCGATGACGACGGTATCAAGGCGATGCAAGCGATTGACGTCCCGCCAGAGCGTGTGGTTCAAGACTATCGTTCAACCTACAACGATACACGTGACTGGCTACGTCATGAAAAAGCAGCAAACCAAAAAAATGAGTCGACCATTGATTGGGATGATGTGGTGTTTGAGGTCGATTTGCTTAAGTCACAAGAGATCAACCTAGACTACATCCTTGAACTGATTTTTGAGCACAACAAAAAGCGTAAAGGCAAAGCTGAGTTAATCGAAGAAGTACGCCGCTTGATTCGTGCCAGTCTTGGCAACCGTGCTAAAGAAAGTCTAATTGTTGATTTCATTAATCAAACTAACTTAGATGACATCGGTGATAAAGCCAGCATCATTGATGCTTTCTTTAAGTTTGCTCAAGCTGAACAAAAGCGTGAAGCTGAGAAACTGATCAGCACTGAAAACCTGAACGAAGAAGCCGCTAAGCGTTATATCACAGCATCGTTAAAACGTGAGTATGCGAGTGAAAACGGTACAGAGCTAAATTCTACCTTGCCTAAGATGAGCCCTCTCAACCCACAGTACAAAACGAAGAAGCAGACTGTTTTTCAAAAGATTGTTGCTTTTGTTGAGAAGTTTAAAGGCGTTGGTGGGAAGTTCTAGCCGAAATATGTTTAGACAAGGGCGGCAACTTCAACAGTTGCCACCTGAAGTTCTGGGAGTTAAATCACTTTCAATTGCTTAGTCCCCGTAACAGAGAGGCTGCCTTGTGCAGCCTCGTCTATACGCCCACTCCACCAGTACATCATTGGAATACGACGTTCTAAGTAGTCCGTTCGGTTATAAGCACTACGTACTTGGTTATCATCAACGTGAGCTAAGGCCGCTTCAATTAAGTCAGCTTCAAATCCTTGCTCGTTCAAAGTTGTACTAGCCAATGAACGTAATCCGTGACTAACCAACCGTCCAGCAAATCCCATTCGTTTAAGTGCCATATTCGCTGTTTGGCTATTACATGGCTTTTTCGGATCTCTATCTGATGGAAAAACAAATTCTCTATGTCCACTGATAGGTTTAATTACCTCTAATAACTCAAGCATTTGTTCTGTTAGTGGAATACGGTGCTCTCTTCGTTTTTTCATTCGTTCTGCGGGAATCGTCCAGATTTTTGTCTCTAAATTTATTTCTTCCCATTTAGTACCAGAGGCTTCGCTAGGGCGAGTCATTGTATGTAACTGCCATTCAATTAAGCATCGAGTTGTGCGCTTAATACTGGCATTTGCTATCGCACTCATGAGCTCTGGTAACTCCGCTGGTGCAAGAGCTGCCATATTCTCTTTCTTAGGCTTTTTGAAAGCAGCTTTAATACCTGTTAATGGGTTTGCTTGAATTAATCCGCAATTGGTAGCGAAGTTCATCACTTCATTTAAACGTTGTGATAATCGTTTAACGGTTTCTAAACTCCCTTTTGCCTCTATTGGTTTTAATAGATCAATGATAAGTGGTGCAGTGATTTCTTTGATTGGTGTGGTGGATAAGCTTGGGAATATATGTAATTCCAAAGAACGCCAGATATCGACAGCATAATCAGGTGTTATGGAATCTTTTTTAATTTCAAACCATTTTGTAGAGACATTAAGAAAAGTGTGTTCATGAATTGATTTATGTTCTAGCTGTTGGCGTTTTTTATTTTCTTGAGGGTCAATGCCTTGGGCAATTAACTCTTTAGCCTCTAATGCATTTTTACGAGCATTTGCTAGAGATAAGTCAGGATACTTTCCCAAGCTTAGATTGGAGCGTTTCTTTTTAATAGGGTGAGTATAATTCAGTAACCATAGCTTAGAACCATTAGGTTTAATTCTTAAACGCAGTCCATCACCATCAAAAAGATTGTATTCTTTATCGCTTGGTTTTGATGCCTTGATTTCTTTGTCTGTAAGGGGAGTTATGATTTTTGCCATAATGGGTACACCAAGTTAACGTAATAAAATCAGTGTACCTTGTAGTGTACCTAAAAATCAAAGAAGCAGTAGGACACTAAAAGACCTTAATAGATACTAAGTCATTGATTTTTCGTTATTCAGATACAAAAAAAGACGCCCTAGGACGTCTTTAAATGTGTATTTGGTGGAGCTGGGGGGATTTGAACCCCCGTCCGAAAATCGTTCACCGTTGGCGCTACATGTTTAGTCGATCTTTAATTTCACCGTAAAACTGCGAACCGACACGCTATCTTATGGCTATCCTGAATTATAATTCGAAGTTCATCTCTCAGGCGGGAGAATCCGTTCTAGCTCGTTTGGGTTTGATCCCCTGTTATTCCCCGTCTTACAAGCAGAAGCTAGGGCAGGAGAGCTCTCAGCAGGTTATTAAGCTGCTAGTGCGTAGTTTTCGTCGTTTGCGACTATTTTTTTGCGGCTTTTTACGTGGCCAACCGCCCCACGACATGCTCCTCGGGTTTCAAAATTCCCGTCGAATCCTGAATCAGCCCCAAAGTTTTGTTACCAGATGATACTAACAGAAAAACAGCGTCTGTCTAGCTAGTATCAATCTAACTGGTTGAAATTAACGCAAACTACTCTTCATAATTCGTGCTTTATCTCGGTTCCAGTCTTTTTCTTTTGAATCTGTACGTTTATCGTGCAGTTTTTTACCTTTAGCTACGCCAACTTTGATTTTCGCCCAAGAACGAACCCAATACATTGTCGTTGCAACCAGTGTCATACCTTCACGATTTACACGGCCAATGAGGTTATCAATTTCTTTACGGCTCATCAGTAATTTACGAATACGAGTTGGATTCGCTACAACGTGAGTCGATGCTGCTTGTAGTGGCGTGATTGTCATACCACTAATAAAAATTTCGCCATCGCGTACGTAAACGTAACTTTCAGCGATGTTCACTTTACCAGAACGAAGAGATTTAACTTCCCAGCCTTGGAGTTCAATCCCAGCTTCGATTTCATCATCAATGAAATATTCGTGGCGAGCTTGCTTGTTCATAGCAATGGTATTACTGCCCGCTTTATCTTTTGATTTTTTCTTTGCCATAATGCCCACATTATACTGATAGGGAAGTGGTTTGACTAGATAACCTGAACTCGAGACAACTTAAGCCTTTCAGTACCGTACGTTTAGCGCCTAACGTTGTTAAAATCAACGCAATAGACTCGCTATTGACTTATGATTTTGCCTAGTTATGCATCTAAAATTACAGCACTGAATAGAATGCTTTACATGATAGATATAGGTATTTAATAGCCTTTTTTATCTCGAGTTCAGGTTATATATACTCAAGCTAATTCAAGATGGTATGATGCTTACCTCTATAATGTAAAGGATAATTTATGCCTCAGGTTAGCCGATCTGCATTAGTGCCGTTTAGCGCAAAGCAGATGTACGATTTAGTCAATGATGTTGCGTCATACCCTCAGTTTTTACCTGGTTGCTCAGGTTCTAAGATCTTAGAGCAAACAGAAAGTACAATGGTAGCGTCTGTTGATGTCGCAAAAGCGGGCATAAAGAAAACATTTACAACCAAAAATACCTTAATTGACTCTGAAATGATTGGAATGAACCTTGTTGATGGTCCATTTAAATCATTAACTGGCGGCTGGCATTTTATGGCACTCGATGAAACCGCTTGTAAGGTTGAGTTAAAGTTAGATTTTGAATTTTCCAATGCGTTAGTTGCGATGGCATTTGGGAAAGTGTTTCAAGAATTAACTAATAATATGGTGAATTCATTTACTCAAAGAGCGAAGCAAGTATATGACTGTAATTAACGAAATGATCCACGTAGAAGTTGTTTATGCTCTGCCAACGGAACAAGTAGTATTTAAATTAGCGGTAAAAGCAGAACAAACCGTAGAAGAGATCATTGTTCAATCTGGCGTATTAGAACGTTACCCTGAGATTGATTTAAAAGTGAATAAAGTCGGTGTGTTTAGCCGTAACGTTAAACTAGATGCGACAATTCGAGATAAAGATCGCATTGAAATCTATCGCCCACTATTAGCTGATCCAAAAGAAATCCGTCGTAAAAGAGCTGAGCAAGCTAAGAAAGAAGCGGCAAAAAAGTAATTTCAATAATAAACAGATAATTAGCTATAGAAATAAAAAACCGGATTTCGTTAAACGAGATCCGGTTTTTTTGTGTTTGAAATACGGTGAGGAAATTAAAGCTTCTCGAAGAAACTGTCACTCATCGGGAAGTCGCCTTCCATATTCGTTAGGTTACCATTGTCATCAAAGTGAACGATTAAGTTCTTTTGAATGGCTTTTTCGTGGCCATGAGTAAAGTGATAAATGTAGTACCACGTATTTGGATAACCAGACTCAACAAGCATTGGTGAACCCATTACAAACTGTACTTGTTGTTTGGTCATGCCAAATCGCAGTTTGTCGACAGCTTCTTGTTCAACGTAATTACCTTGGGCAATATCGATTCGATATACCAATGGCTCTAATAACGAGCAACCACCCAGTAGTCCAACAGCGAGGGGTAGAGCAATGATCCATTTTTTGAATTGCATAGTTCGTACAGCTTTAGCCTTTTAAATAATTAAACAGATGATAAACAAGCTGACCTAAGAAGTAAAAAGGTTAAGCGTGTTCTAGTGTGTTTTGACCCTAAATTTTGAATCTAGTTGCATTGATTCTTTCGATTTTAGTGATTACTTTCATTAAAAAAGCCAATATTAATAAAATAATATTGGCTTTTTGAGTCGATAAATGAATGCTGTAGATATTAAGCCGCGTTCAGTAATTCTTTTGCGTTGGCTAATGTGTGAGCAGTGATTTGAGTTCCGCCAAGTAAGCGAGCTAGCTCTTCTACACGTTCTTCTAAGTTTAATGCTCGCATTTGGGTTTCCGTTTTACCTGATTTGGTATACTTAGCAACAAACAATTGGTTATGGCCACAACCTGCAACTTGAGGTAAGTGAGTTACGCACAACACTTGAGTTGATTCACCTAGAGTGCGTAGCATTTTACCTACTACTGCTGCAGTTGGTCCGCTAATACCCACATCAACCTCATCGAAAATCAGGCTTGGTGTATCGACTTTTTGCGCTGTAATCACTTGGATAGCCAGTGAAATACGTGATAACTCACCACCTGAAGCCACTTTAGCAATAGGCTGCAGTGGTTGTCCCGGGTTTGTGGATACCTTAAAGCACAAGGTATCGATACCGAGAGGTGAAATCTTCGTATGTGCATCACTTTCAATTTGAATGTCGAATACCGCTTTTTCCATGCTTAAAGTTTGCATGCTGTCGGTAATTTTGTTGTTTAATTCTTTTGCGTAACGTTGACGACTTTTCGTTAACTTATGCGCCGCTTCTAAGAAGTGCTGTTTTAGTTCTTCCACTTCTTGTTCACGCTGTTCACGTTTTTCATCAGAGCAATCAAGGCGATCATATTCTGCTAATAATTGTTGGTGATGTTCATATAATTCGTCAGCAAGAACATGGTGTTTTTTTGCCATCGACATTACTCGACTAAAGCGCTCTTCAACAAAAGCAATTTGTTCAGGGTCAACATCAATATTATCAAGATAGTTTTTGATTTCATGATTGGCTTCTTCAACCTGAATCATGGCTTCATTCAACATTTCAGATAAAGGGGCAAGTTGAGGATCTAATTGACCTAATTGTTGAATATGATTATTGGCATATTGCAGTAATTGAAGCGCATTCACTTCATCATTTTCATATAAAATAGAGATGGCTTGTTGGCTGCATTCAACCAATTCACCAGAATTAGAAAGGCGCTTGTGGTCTTCTTCTAATTGAGTGAATTCTTCTTCACCTAATGCAAGCTCATTCAGCTCTTTTATTTGGTATTCGATCAGCTGTTTTTGAGCTTCGTTTTGTTGACTATGCTTAATCATTTGTTTTAACGCATTGTCAGCTTGTCGCCATGCTTGATAACGGCTGCGAGTTTTATTTAATAATGAAACATGTCCTGCATATTGATCCAACATATTGAGTTGGTATTCAGGTTTCATTAGTTCATGGTGAGCATGTTGGCCATGAATGTTAATCAACAAATGGCCTAATGTTTTTAGCTGAGCAGCAGGGACAGGGCTACCATTGATAAAGCCACGCGAGCGACCTTCTTTGGTAATGACACGACGTAAAATACAATCATTGCCATCATAAAGTTCGTTATCTTCTAACCAGCGTTTGGCATTAATGTTGTTTTCTAGAGTAAAAAGAACGGTGATTTCTGCTTTTTCTTCCCCTTGGCGAACCATGGAAGCTTCTGCGCGATCACCAAGACATAAACCAAGGGCATCAATGGCGATGGATTTACCAGCACCAGTTTCACCTGTGATGGTTGTCATGCCTTTGGTTAGGTCAAGCTCTAAAGATTTTACGATAGCAAAATGAGTAATTTTAATATGTGCCAACATAAGTCAGTCTCTGCGAAATTTAAAATACGAAAAACACTGTATATAGACACAGTATATACTGTTTCTTTATACAGTAAAGTGAATTTAAATTTTTTGTGACTAACTTAACTTTACTTGTTAGAACAACTTACTTGACCAACCTAGCTTATTTCTAAGTATATGATAGTAGCTGTAATCTTTAGGATGGATCAGTTTTAGTCTTGATGGGCTTTGGAAAATATGCACTTCATCACCCGGACTAACAGGCAGAGAGACTTGCCCATCACAGCTGACTTCTAACGTGGTACGGTTCTCTGGAGATATGCACAACTTAATGTGACGTTTCCCTTCGACCACCAAAGGGCGACTTGAAAGTGTATGTGGAAACATTGGTACAATTGAGATGGCATTTAAGTTTGGAGACAGAATAGGGCCGCCGCCAGAGAGTGAATAGGCTGTTGATCCTGTAGGTGTTGAGATAATCAAACCATCTGAGCGTTGAGAGAAAGCAAAAGTGTCATCAATATACACTTCAAATTCAATCATATGTGCGACTTGGCCTGGGTGAAGTACCACTTCATTAAAGGCTGAATTATGGCTTTTAACTTGTCCATGGCGATGAACTTCAGCTTCTAATAAAAAGCGCTCTTCTTTTACAAAGTCACCATTTAATACCGCTTGCAGAGGTTCTTCAAAATTATCTGGATCAAGATCAGTTAAGAAACCAAGATTACCTCTATTAACGCCAATGACTGAAATATCAAATCGAGAGAGTACACGAGCGGCACCTAGCATATTACCGTCACCACCAACAACAATGGCAAGATCAGCTAATTCCCCTAACTTTAATAGATGATTGAAACGGTCAGCTGGAATTTCAGGTAGGGCTTCACGTAAACGGTCGTCGAGAAGGACCGTATAATTTTGATCAGTAAGCCAGTGATAAATCGATAAATGCGTTTTTATCGCATTAGGATCTCTTGGTTTACCAATGATAGCAATAACGTTAAAGGCTCTTTTCATATCCATCATCCATCATGAAATGGGGAACAAATGTTACAATTCGTACTATTATGCTTGAATCGCACTATTTAGTCCCCATAATAATGTCAAAGTTTTAATTTGCGTATAGAGCGACGCCTTGGTTTGTATTAAGATCGCTTTATATAGCTAGTCATTAGCATTCTGGAGAAAGCAGTAATGAGTAACGAAGAAAACAAAGTAAACGAAGAAGCAGTAGTAGAAGAGCAAGTTGAAGCAGTTGGCACAGAAGCCGATGTGGAATGGAATGAATCTGCTGAAGACAGCCAAGAAGCAAAAATTGCAGAACTAGAAGCTGCACTACTTGCTAGCCAAGCTCAGATTAAAGAACAACAAGATACGGTTCTACGAGCAAAAGCTGAAGAGCAAAATGTTCGTCGTCGTGCTGAAGAAGACGTTGATAAAGCGCGTAAATACGCACTGAAGAAATTTGCTGGTGAGCTTCTTCCTGTTCTAGATAACTTAGAGCGTGCTCTTGAAAACGGCGATAAAGAAAACGAAGCAGCAAAAGCACTGCTTGAAGGTGTTGAGCTAACACTTCAAACGTTTGTATCGACGGTTGAGAAATTCGGTTTAACGGTAATTAACCCAATGGGTGAAGCGTTTAATCCTGAACTTCACCAAGCGATTGGTATGCAAGCAAGCCCAGATCATGAATCAAACACAGTTATGATCGTGATGCAAAAAGGCTATACGTTGAACGACCAAGTATTACGTCCAGCAATGGTAATGGTTGCTCAATAATCATCATTTTTTGATTCAAATTATGATTAAAAATCAAGCGGTTCCGAGTTCGGAATCGCTTTTTTTTGTCTTTTTTTTAAGATGTACTGTCTTTGTTTTTGGAATTTGCCTTATAAATAAGGAATGAACCTCAAAGGTTTGAATATCCATTGTATTTAGTGTCGTTATTTGTTTTGTTTTTTACTACATTTTAATCATCATGGAATGAGATGAGTTAAATATAAAATATATGGAAAAGAACATGAAATTAGCATCGATACTTCTTAGTGCATTATGCTTATACAGCCCATTGAGTTTGGCTGAGCATGTGGTTGCGTCAGACACTTATTCGTCAATGGCCTTACCTAATGATGCCAAACTATATAACGCACCAACAACCTCTGGATGGGCAAGTGGAGCAACAATAGTTCAAGGGATCCCTAGAGGTGATGCGGCCCCTTCGTATTGGGCTGATGAGATCATAGATAAAAGTATGACAACCTCTGAGCCATGGAGTGGAATGACTCAATGGTTTACGGTTTTTGAAGATCAAAAAAATACATCAAGAAACGTTCGAGTGGTGATTGGTGATGCGGACATGTGGCTGCTTCAATCTACCGATGGTTCGATGGACCCACTGACTGCTGAGTGGGTAAATGTTACGGTAACTAAAGCACAAGTTAACTGGGCTGCTTACTATTCTCATAACATCATTAAGTATATTGAAGATGTGCCTTATCGTCGTAATGCTGAAGGGTTTAAAGAATACGAGTTACACACTGAGCATTACCCATTACACGGTGGAACCAGTAAAGTTGAAATTGATGGAGAAAACGTTCTTGCTGCATTTGTTCGAATGAAAGCTTGGCTTGTACCTGATAAGCTACAAGGCAAACAAGATGTTGCTACAGCAAAAGTATTGATAAGTACGGGTGCCGATTATTATCCAACAGTAAATACTTCCGTTTCGCATGGCGATTTATCTAATGCTAATTACCTTCCAGGTGCTGGCGGAAGCCGTTTTCAATATTTAACCACAACACCAACTTGGTATTATATGGGGACGGTAGCTCCTGATGATTTATCTATTGTTGACGATAACAGTCCATACATTAAATCAGGTGGCAAAACTTATTTAACAAAAGAAGAATGGCATAAAAACCCGCCTCCCATTCATTTTGAACCAATGAGTTGTAATGATTCTTATTAGTTAATATGAACTGAAAATTACCTAGAATGATTGAGCCTGACATGATTGTTAGGCTTTTTTTTGCTCAGATGGAAATAAAATTGAATTTTTTTTATTTCATCCCTTGAATTGTGATTTAGCGCCCTTATTAATTAGTCATAGAATGAATTATGGGATTCACTCCCAACCCTTACTCAAGTTGTTTTGGGTAAGTTTGAATAGATAAATTTGGAGATAACCTGATGGGTAAGATCATTGGTATTGACTTAGGTACTACTAACTCTTGTGTTGCTGTTCTTGATGGCGATACGCCACGTGTTTTGGAGAACGCAGAAGGTGAACGTACAACGGCATCGGTAATTGCATACACAGATGGCGAAACTCTTGTAGGTCAACCAGCTAAACGTCAAGCGGTAACTAATCCGCAAAACACGTTATTTGCTATTAAGCGTCTTATCGGTCGTCGTTTTGAAGATGAAGAAGTACAGCGTGATATCGAAATCATGCCATTCAAAATCGTTAAAGTTGACAACGGTGATGCATGGGTAGAAGCGAAAGGCCAAAAAATGGCTGCTCCTCAAGTATCTGCTGAAGTTCTTAAGAAAATGAAGAAAACAGCTGAAGACTTCCTAGGTGAAGAAGTAACTGGCGCAGTTGTTACTGTTCCTGCTTACTTTAACGATGCTCAACGTCAAGCAACTAAAGATGCTGGTCGTATCGCAGGTCTTGATGTTAAACGTATCATCAACGAACCAACAGCAGCTGCACTAGCTTACGGTCTAGACAAAAAAGGTGGCGATCGCACTATCGCTGTTTACGACCTTGGTGGTGGTACATTCGATATCTCTATCATCGAAATTGACAACGTTGATGGCGAGCAAACGTTCGAAGTTCTTGCAACTAACGGTGACACACACCTAGGTGGTGAAGACTTTGATAACCGTCTAATCAACTACTTAGTATCTGAGTTTGAAAAAGAGCAAGGCATCAACCTTAAGAACGATCCTCTTGCGATGCAACGTGTTAAAGAAGCTGCTGAAAAAGCAAAAATCGAGCTTTCTTCTGCACAACAAACTGACGTAAACCTACCTTACGTTACTGCAGATGCTACTGGTCCTAAGCACATGAACGTTAAAGTTACTCGTGCAAAACTAGAATCTCTAGTTGAAGACCTAGTAATTCGTTCTCTTGAGCCACTAAAAGTAGCTCTTGCAGATTCAGATCTATCTGTAGATGAAATCACTGACGTTATCCTAGTTGGTGGTCAAACACGTATGCCTATGGTTCAAGCTAAAGTTGCAGAGTTCTTCGGTAAAGAAGCACGTCGTGACGTGAACCCTGATGAAGCAGTAGCAATGGGTGCTGCAGTTCAAGGTGGTGTACTAGCTGGTGACGTTAAAGACGTTCTACTACTAGACGTTACTCCTCTATCTTTCGGTATCGAAACGATGGGTGGCGTGATGACTAAGCTAATCGAAAAGAACACAACAATCCCAACAAAAGCGGATCAAACGTTCTCAACAGCTGAAGACAACCAAAGTGCGGTAACTATCCACGTACTTCAAGGTGAGCGTAAACAAGCGACTTACAACAAGTCTCTAGGTCAATTTAACCTAGAAGGTATCCAACCTGCACCACGTGGCATGCCACAAATCGAAGTAACATTCGACCTAGATGCAGATGGTATCCTAAACGTATCAGCAAAAGATAAGTCTACTGGTAAAGAGCAGAAGATCACAATCCAAGCTTCAGGCGGTCTAACTGACGAAGAAATCGAAGCAATGGTACAAGAAGCTGAAGCTAACAAAGACGCGGACAAAAAGTTCGAAGAGCTAGTAACAGCACGTAACCAAGCAGACCAAATGATCCACGGTACTCAAAAGCAAATCGAAGAGGCAGGCGATGCACTTCCAGCTGATGAGAAAGAGAAAATTGAAGCAGCAATCAAAGCGTTAGAAGAAGTTAAATCTGGTAACGACAAAGAAGCGATTGATGCGAAAACTCAAGAGCTAATGCAAGCAGCGCAAAAGCTAATGGAAATTGCTCAACAGAAAGCTCAAGCACAACAAGGTGCTGACGCAGGTGAGCAACCTAAGCAAGATGACGATGTAGTAGACGCTGAATTCGAAGAAGTAAAAGACAAGTAATTTCTTGTCGCTAGAAGGGTTAATTCCTGCGTCGAAAGTACTCATTTACTAACGTAAACTCCGTGCTTTCTCCTTGAACTTAACACTTCTAGCTTAAAGAAATCATTGCCTTAGCTATTTAAGAAAAGAGCAAAAGCCCTATATCTTGAATGCTTCGAATGGAAAATATATTGCGGGCGTTGGAGTTTTCTCTACCGCCCGCAAGTTTGTAATATCAACCTGAATATCTAACAAGCAAGAATGAGTTGGTACTTGTTTAGGTTGATATATTATTAGGTCAATCTAGATAATCATTCTCGAACCTGAACCTGATTATCTAGATTGAACTCATGCCGATGGTGCTTGTAACCGGCGGTATCAAAAGAATTGGTGACTAAAGCATGTCTAAACGTGATTTTTATGAAGTGTTGGGCGTAAGCCGTGATGCTTCAGAGCGTGATATTAAGAAAGCCTATAAGCGCTTAGCAATGAAGTTCCACCCTGACCGTAATCAGGGTGACGATACAGCTGCTGAGAAGTTTAAAGAAGTTAAAGTTGCGTATGAAATCTTAACTGATGCTCAAAAACGTTCAGCTTATGATCAATATGGCCATGCAGCCTTTGAACAAGGTGGTATGGGCGGCGGCGGCTTTGGCGGCGGCGGTGCAGATTTTGGTGATATCTTCGGTGATGTATTTGGTGATATCTTCGGTGGTGGTCGCCGTGGTGGTCAGCAACGTGCACAGCGTGGTTCTGATTTACGTTACAACATGGAACTGACTTTAGAAGAAGCGGTTCGTGGTTGTGATAAAGAAATTGAAGTACCGACTTTAGTCTCTTGTGACCCATGTGAAGGAACAGGTGCTAAGAAAGGCACATCATCAACAACATGTAGTACTTGTCACGGTCAAGGCCAAGTTCAGATGCGTCAAGGCTTCTTTGCTGTACAGCAAGCATGTCCAACGTGTCACGGTAAAGGTAAGATCATTAAAGACCCATGTAATTCATGTCATGGTGAAGGTCGAGTCCATAAAACGAAAACACTTAACGTTAAGATCCCATCTGGCGTTGATACCGGTGATCGTATTCGTCTATCTGGCGAAGGTGAAGCGGGAGAGCACGGCGCTCCAGCAGGTGATCTATACGTACAAGTTCACGTAAAAGAACACAATATTTTTGAGCGTGACGGCAACAACTTATACTGTGAAGTACCAGTAAGCTTTACGATGGCTGCATTAGGTGGTGAAGTTGAAGTTCCTACTCTTGATGGTCGTGTAAGCTTAAAAGTGCCACTAGAAACGCAAACAGGACGTATGTTCCGTATGCGCGGTAAAGGCGTGAAAGGCGTTCGTACACACAGTGCAGGTGACTTAATCGTTAAACTTATTGTTGAAACGCCAGTTAAGTTAACTAAACGCCAAAAAGAATTACTGCAAGAGTTCCAAGAATCTTTTGATGGTAAAGATGCGAAAAAGCATAATCCAAAATCAGAAGGCTTCTTATCTGGAGTGAAAAACTTCTTTGATGATTTAACTAAATAATTTAGTTTATTCGTTAAATACTAAAAAAGAGCAATGATGCTAGTCAGCGTCATTGCTCTTTTTTTATGCCTACTATTAATTAACGTCTCAATTCTTTGACACCCAATTGACTATTTTTATTCTCTTTAGCTTAATATCTAACCAGTAAGTTATGGCCGAATTGAATAAAGAGGGATATATGACGTTATTCAAAAGAACGATTTATTTATGTATGTTGGTGCTGTTGAGCTCAACATTTGTAAATGCTGAAATAATGGAAGGTGGCAAGACTGTTCCTAGTTTTGCTCAAGATGCAGCTTCAATCCGTCATACCTATGAAACACAACTCTATACATTACCAGCTTTTAAATCGGGTCATTATGGGTTGCGTATGTATCGTCAAACCATGGATCCAAAGTATAGCGCTGCGATTTGGTCTGATATGGCTCGTGTGGCAAGTCGTTTGAATCAATTTTCTTCTGAAGTTCATACACCAGAGCAAATCCAAGCTTATGCAAAAAAACGATTAAATACGTATATTGATGATACGGATGAACGAAGTGTTTTGCGTTATAACGCAACTAAAACAATGCCTGAATATTTGTACTTAGGTGTCGATTTACTGGGTTCTATGGCCAGAGCGGATGAATATGGGTTGAAGCATAAGAATGATAAACAGCTAAGAGAAATAATTCGTCGTTACGATTTTAAAAAATACGCAACAGATCCCGCGATGATTAAAGCGTGGGCGGCTCAGTTAGCGAATCAAGTATATTGGCTACGTCAACTCGGTGAGCAAGATGTGGTGAATGACTTTGTAGATGCGTTTCGATTAACTTATCCTGATGCTCAAGATGAGCAGTTATCTGATCAGCAATTTGGCAATAAGATTTATGGATTGACTCATATCTTATTGGCGGATTCTCAGTATTATCAGCATCCAATTAAAGAGTCCGATCACCAATGGATATACGATTACCTGCGTAATAATATCGATATCATTTTAAAAAGAACCAAAGAAGATATTATTGCAGAAGTCGGTATTACTTTTTTACTTGCAGGGTTAGAAGATGATCCTGTGGTCTATAAAACACAAAAGCACATTCAAAACGCGATTAATCGTGAAAAGAATATGGTGCCATCAACGTCGAATGGTACTAATTTGAAAGAAGGTGAGCATAGGAATGTATTAGCGATTATGTTATTGGATTGGCAAACACCTAATGCTGCCCCAACGATTCAAAATCAACCCAAAATATTCATGAGTAAGCCATACGGCCTTGTGAAAAAGTAAGCTCTGTAAGCCTGATACAAAAATGCCCAGCGATAGTGATATCGCTGGGCATTTTTATTTGGTTCAGAAGAGATGATTACTTTACGCTAGACCTTGGATCTTAACGAATTTTTCTAATAACTCTTCATCTGTTTCTACATTATCTGGATCTGAAATAACGCAGTTACTGATAGGGCAAACTGATTGGCACGTTGGCGCATCGTAGTGGCCTTTACACTCAGTACAAAGATCTGGATTAATTTCGTAAATCTCATCACCCATACTGATTGCCTCATTTGGACACTCAGGTTCACACATATCGCAGTTAATGCATTTTTTATTGATCAATAACGCCATTACTTACTTGCCGTGTGGGTTACGAGTATCTTCACCCGTGTGTAAGTTACGCATTAGAAGACCGTATTCTAGATCCACATTTGCAGGTACTGGAATGAAAACAAAGTGGCCATTGCCTTTTGCTTCTTCAACAGCTTCACTCTTACGGTTTTCCATTACATCTAGAGTCAGTGTTAGGTTACCTTGTGGTGTCATGATCTCAACAGAGTCACCTAATAGGAATTTATTCTTAACATCAACTTCAGCTAAATCACCGCGACGTTTACCTGTGAATTCACCAACGAATTGTTGAGAGTCAGAGATAGAGTAACCGTAATCGTAGTTTTGGTATGCATCATGTGTGTGACGACGTAGGAAACCTTCTGTGTAGCCACGGTGAGCTAGGCTTTCTAGCGTACCCATTAGGCTTTCATCAAATGGTTTACCTGCAACGGCATCATCAATCGCTTTACGATAAACTTGAGCTGTACGAGCACAGTAGTAGAAAGACTTAGTACGACCTTCAATTTTAAGAGAGTGAACACCCATTTTAGTTAGACGCTCAACGTGTTGGATTGCACGAAGATCTTTAGAGTTCATGATGTAAGTACCATGCTCATCTTCAAATGCAGCCATTTTCTCTTCAGGACGGTGAGATTCAGAAAGAAGAACTACTTCGTCTGTTGGTTTACCTAAGCCTAGAGTGTTGTCTGGACGTTCGTTTTGAACTTCAACGTCTTGGATCTCAACACCAGTTGGATTAGCTTCAACGATTTGACCATTTTCGTCTTCTTTTGCTGCTTCTGTTTTGTATTCCCAGCGACATGCATTAGTGCACGTACCTTGGTTAGGGTCACGCTTGTTCATGTAACCAGATAGCAGACAACGACCTGAGTACGCCATGCATAATGCACCGTGTACGAAAATTTCTAATTCAGTATCAGGGCAGTGTTCACGGATCTCTTCAATTTCTTCTAGTGATAATTCACGAGATAAGATCACACGCTCAACACCTTGGGTAGCCCAGAACTTAACAGTAGCCCAGTTTACAGCGTTAGCTTGAACTGATAGGTGGATAACTACATCAGGGAAAGCTTCACGAACCATCATGATTAAACCAGGATCTGACATGATTAGGGCATCAGGACCCATATCTACGATTGGTTTTAAGTCACGAATGAAGGTTTTTAACTTTGAGTTATGTGGTTGGATATTACATACCACATACAGTTTTTTACCTTGCGCGTGCGCTTCATTAATACCGATTTGTAGGTTTTCATGGTTGAATTCGTTGTTACGAACACGAAGGCTGTAACGTGGTTGGCCTGCATATACAGCATCTGCACCGTAGGCAAACGCGTAACGCATATTTTTAAGGCTGCCCGCAGGCGAAAGTAGTTCTGGTTTAAACATGATTGCTTCCCAATTTTAGTATTCTGATCTCAAGTCAGTTCATATCACTGAAGATATGAAGGAGGCCGGATTTTACATGGAAAGTGAGGGAAGTGCTAGGGTTGAGGGCGGGGATTTGTATTTAAACAAGAGTTATAGGCATAGAGACTATACGCTACGCGTCTAGAAACTATAAGAGCGGATGCACACTGCTTTTATAGTTTCTAGACGCGAAGCGTTATAGTTAGCGAAGCGTATCGCCTTACTCTTTCTCTTCAATGCCACCAAGCGCTTTGAAAAGATCAGGTAAAAGTGCATCAAGCTCAGAACTCATTAGAGAGAAATCGGCATCAAAGCGTGCTGCTTTGTCTTCAAAACCAATATCTTCGTTTTGATCTTTAATTTCATCGCTGAATTTTAAACGTTTTAGAGACAGGTCATCGGCAAGGATAAACTCTAAACGCTCTTGCCAAGTTAGCGCTAATTTTGTCACTACTTTGTTCGCATCAATGTGAGCGTGGATCTCATCACATACAAGTTCTTGTTGCTTACAACGAATCACGCCACCATCTTCTAAAATTGCTTTTAGCTCGGCTTCTTCACCCATTTCAAAACCTTGAGGGCAAGTGCCTGTTTTCACCCATTCCGTTAATGCATTCTCAATTGGTTGAGTCGATGTTAGAGGAACAACAGGTAGACTACCAATAGATTTACGAAGCAGTGCTAAAACGTCTTCTGCTTTTTTGTAACTACCTGCATCTACAATGATAAAGCCAGATTCAGGGAGGATTAACGCATACGTTTGTTGGTGCTTACTGAATGCACGAGGAAGCAAATCAACCACGATATCGTCTTTAATTGCGTCTTTTTCTTTTTTCTTTAGAGGGCGGCCTTGTTCTGCTTCAAGCGCATCAATTTTTGCATTCATTGATTCTTTAATAACAGATGCTGGAAGCATTTTTTCTTCTTTCTTGGCACAGATAAGAATATTATTGCTTGCTACGTGAGTCAGCATATCACCGTGTCGGCCCATTGCTGTCACCCAGCCAAATTTTTGCATATCTTGGCTGCCACATGGCGTGAAACGAAAATCGTTCAGTTGTTTTTCAAGTTGTTCTGGATTGAGATCAATCTCTTTAGTAAAACGATAAATTAAACAATTTTTAAACCACATCATGATGCTGAATTCCTATCTTTTTTTAGTGTGCCTATGATATGAAATTTTGAAGGATTATGCTTGTAGAGTTTTTAGGATCTTAAAGAAATCCCTACGAAGTGACTTTTCATTGCATAGAATATGAACTTTTCTTTTCAATAGTCACAAAAGTGTCATAATTAGCTTTAATAATAGCTTCACAATTTTTGTTGGTTAACTTAGGTAAAAGAGAATGGCTAGAAGGATCCTTGTTGTAGAAGATGAAGCACCAATTCGTGAAATGTTGTGTTTTGTACTAGAACAAAAAGGTTATGAACCTATCGAAGCAGAAGATTATGACTCTGCGCTATCCCTACTTTGTGAACCTTATCCTGATCTGATCTTGCTAGATTGGATGCTACCTGGTGGTTCAGGCATTAATTTAATAAAACACCTTAAGCGTGATGAGTTCACAAAAAAGATCCCTGTGGTCATGTTAACTGCACGCGGTGAAGAAGAAGACAAGGTTCGTGGCTTAGAAGTGGGCGCGGATGATTACATTACAAAACCATTTTCACCAAAAGAATTAATGGCACGCTTAAAAGCGGTGATCCGCCGTGTTTCTCCAACTTCAATTGAAGAACTCATTGATGTGCAAGGTCTTAAACTTGATCCTGTATCTCATCGTGTCACGGCAAATGATAAGCCGTTAGATATGGGGCCAACTGAGTTTAAAATGCTGCATTTCTTTATGACACACCAAGAACGCGTATACAGTCGTGAACAGTTATTAAATAACGTATGGGGCACCAATGTGTATGTAGAAGATAGAACGGTAGATGTTCATATTCGTCGTTTACGTAAAGCGTTGGAAGTAGAAGGTCATGATCGTTTAGTTCAAACGGTTCGTGGTGCGGGCTATCGCTTCTCTGTACAAGCGTCATAATTTAATTTTTGTAAGGTAAAGGGTAATGGTTGAACGTCTATCATGGAAAAAATTGATTGGAGAATTGGTTTTTTTCTATGTTCCTTGGGTCATCGTAGGGTATCTGTTTGATGCTCTATGGCCATTGCTGTTCCTTGCCTCTTTTATTTTATTAATTTGGCATCTTCATAACCAAATTAAGATGTCACGTTGGTTACATGAAGGCCGAAAGGCGACGCCTCCATCTGCATCTGGTAGTTGGGAACCTATTTTTGATGAGACGTACCGTCTGCAAAAAAGACATAAGAAGCGTCGCAAAGAGTTATCAGGTTTGATTCGTCGATTCCGTCAAGGTGCAGAAGCCTTACCTGATGCGGTAGTGGTTTTTCGCCACGAAGGAAATATCGTTTGGTGTAACACATTAGCACAATCGTTATTAGGTTTTCGTTGGCCTGATGATTCTGGTCAACCGATCACTAACTTGATTAGAACGCCTGATTTTGTGCAGTATTTGATGGATCAACATTTTGATTTTCCATTGGATATGAAATCACCAATCAATAGTGATAAAACGTTAGAAATACGTATTGCGCCATACAGTGATGGTGAATATCTAATGGTGGTACGTGACGTTTCTCAAATTAAGCAACTTGAAGGTATGCGTCGTAACTTCTTTGCTAACGTATCTCATGAATTACGTACACCAATGACGGTTCTTCGTGGTTATTTGGAAATGTCGGAAGATCCTGACATGTTAGTTGGACCTATGTGGAATCGTGCGCATGGTGTAATGACTGAGCAGTTGTCTCGTATGGAAGGCTTAGTCGAACAACTATTAACCTTATCTAAAATAGAAGCAGCAGCAACATCAATGCTAGAAGATAGTGTAGATGTTCCTTCAATGTTGGATATTTTAGAGAAAGAAGCCGTAGCGCTAAGCGGCGAAAGAAATCATAAAATCACCTTTAATGTTGATCATAATCTCAAAGTTAAAGGCGATGAAGATCAATTACGTAGTGCTATTTCAAATTTAGTGTATAACGCCGTAAAACACACAACAGATGGTGCTGAAATTATTGTTGATTGGCAATCAACATTCAGTGGTGCTGAGTTAAAAGTTACCGATAGTGGACAAGGGATAGAGCCGCAACATATTCCTCGTTTGACGGAGCGTTTCTATCGTGTAGATAAAGCACGTTCTAGAGAAACGGGTGGTAGTGGATTAGGGCTAGCAATTGTTAAGCATGCACTTAGTCATCATGACTCTCAGCTTGAAATAAAAAGTAAGTTAGGAAAAGGCAGTACTTTCTCATTTACATTACCTAAAAAACTCATTCTTTAAGTAAGTACAGAATCATGATTAATATGCAAAGTAGAATTAAAAAGTGGTTTAAGGGATTGTTCCCTGTGGGATTACTTTGGTTGTGCTTTGCAAATAATGGTTTGGCTTATGAGGGGAAACTTGCTCCTTATGAGAGAGTGTCGGGTATTTCTGGCAATTTATCTTCAATTGGTTCTGATACGTTAGCAAATATGATGACGCTATGGGCTGAAGATTTTCAACGTATTTACCCTAGAGTTCATATACAAATTCAAGCATCAGGCTCTTCGACCGCAGCGCCAGCTCTTATTGAAAGTACTGCGCAATTTGGACCCATGAGCCGAAAAATGCGGCAAAGTGAAAAAGCCGCATTTGAAAGACAATTTGGTTACCCTCCAACTGAAATCCGAGTCGCAATTGATGCTCTCGGAATTTTTGTTCATCAGGATAACCCAGTTAAAGGGCTAAATTTTACCCAGCTTGATGCTATCTTTTCTGCCACTTTGCGTTGTGGTGCGTTAAAGTCGATTAATCGTTGGCAAGATCTTGGCGTGCATACCAGTTGGGCAAAACATCGAATTCAATTATTTGGTCGAAATTCAGTCTCTGGCACATACGGATACTTTAAAAATAATGCGCTATGTAATGGAGATTTTAAGGTTAATGTTAATGAGCAACCGGGATCGGCATCTGTTGTTCAAGGGATCTCTGCCTCTTTAAATGGTATTGGTTATTCTGGTGTTGGTTATCAAATGTCGGGAGTGAAACTCTTACCTATCAGTAAAACTGGAACCGATTATATTGAACCAACCACAGACAATATTATTAATGGACAATACCCATTAGCGCGTTTCTTATATATTTATATAAATAAGTCACCAACAGCGAAGTTGCCTCCTCTTGATGCTGAATTTATTCGTTATATGTTATCTAGAGAAGGACAAAATAGAGTTGAACAGGATGGTTATATTGCGCTTCCTGAGCGATTTGTTTTACAAGAATTATCAAAATTGAATTTACACTAACACGAAAATTAATCTACTTAACTAGATTGGTTTTGTTTGTCATTATAGTGTCACCCCTGTAATGAAAAATACCATTTATCCATATTATCAAAATTGAGGTTAACCCATCATGGCATACGCCAAACCTAATCAGAGAGCTCGAGATAAACAGCGTCGTGTTGTTGATCTGATTATGCGTGTCTGGGTTAAATCGAGTGGTGTTGGGATCATTGCTGCGCTTCTACTTATTTGTTTTTATTTATTGGCGGTGATCTCTCCTATCTTTACTTCTGTAAATGTAGAACCTATAAATCAATACGCAGTGAATTACACTCATTCGACTCTCGCTATTGGCTCTGATGAACAAGGCAAAATGGTTTACCGTATTGATGAATCAGGAAAAGTTCAGTTTATTGATTTGATTAATAAAAATCAGGTGAGTGAGCAACAAATAATAAGTAACCCAACGGCATTTACAACGACAATTGAGAGCCAAGATTGGTTTGCTTTTGGAGATAAAAAAGGTCGAGTTCAATTTGCTCAAATAGGCTTTCAAACAAATTATGCTAAAGGAGAGCGTCAGCTTATTCCTTATGTTGAATCATTCCTTCCCTTTCCTACGCTTCAAATGGATGATAAACAAAAAGCATTAACTCAACTGGCTTTAAGTTTGACTCCAAATAAAGGCGTTGTATTAGCTAAAACGGAAGATAATCGTCTTCTTGGTTTTGAGTTAGACGCTAGCGTTAATCAAATGACTGGTGACACGCTTTGGGAGGCTATTCCCATTCACTTTAATGACGTAAATGAAGTAAAAAATCTGCTTTCAATGGTGATCACTCCTAATAATGATTTTCTTTATTTACTGTATCAACATGAATTGCAAGTGTGGAGCTTAAATGATCATCAAGCTTCACTACGTGAAAGTATCCCTTTGAAAGAATCGGCACAAAAACTCACTTTATTAGCTGGAGCCCATTCGGTACTTGTTCAGTTTGATAATGGTAGCTTTTCTCAGTGGTTCGATACTATTAATCATGAAAAACGCTCACTTACTTTAATTAGAACCTTTAATTTTGATGCGCCTATCGAGCAACTTTCTCCTGAGGTATACCGAAAAGGGGTAAGTGTGATTGATGAAAAAGGTAATTTGACCTTAATTCATACCACAACAGAAAAAGCATTATTTAAACAGCATTTATTTAATGATGTTGTTTTGGCTGCTACTCAACCACCAAATGGTGAAAAATTAATAACACTGACAAAATCTGGATGGAAATGTTTTGATATTACGAATCCTCATCCAGAAGTGAGCATTCAGTCTGTGTTTGGGAAAGTATGGTATGAAGGCTATCCAGAGCCAGCTTATATTTGGCAATCAACAGCCGCCAACGATGATTTTGAATCAAAATTTAGTTTAATGCCGTTAGCGTTTGGTACATTAAAGGCGGCATTTTATGCGTTGATTTTTGCAGGGCCGATTGCCATAGGTAGTGCGATTTATACCGCGTATTTTATGTCTGCCAATGTGCGTCGTTATGTAAAACCGACCATTGAAATTATGGAAGCGCTACCGACAGTGATTATTGGGTTATTAGCTGGTATTTGGTTAGCCCCAATAGTCGAAAATAACTTAATTGCGGTCTTTAGTATATTGGTGTTTTTCCCATTAAGTATGATTATTATCGCGTTTGTATGGCACATTTTACCTGCTCATATTATGCGTAAGTTGCCTCGTGGGCAGCATGCAATTTTATTAATCCCCGCTTTAGTGGTAATTGGTTACTTTACTTTTAAGTATGGATATGTGATTGAAGATTGGTTGTTTGGTGGTGATTTACGAAATTATTTAGGTGACAACGGCGTTGCGTATGATCAGCGTAATGCGTTGGTTGTTGGTATTGCGATGGGAGCGGCGATCATTCCGACCATTTATACCATTGCGGAAGATGCTATTTTCTCTGTGCCAAAACATTTATCTGAAGGTTCATTAGCGTTGGGAGCAACACAGTGGCAAACGCTCACAAAGGTTGTGTTATTGACTGCCAGTCCAGGTATTTTCTCTGCTGTGATGATGGGACTAGGTCGAGCCGTTGGAGAGACGATGATCGTGTTAATGGCTACCGGAAATACGCCAATTATGGACGGTAATATTTTAGAGGGTATGAGGACTTTAGCTGCAAATATTGCTATTGAAATGCCAGAGTCGGAAATGGGTAGTACGCACTTTAGAATGTTGTTCTTAGCTGCATTTTTATTGTTTGTTTTCACTTTTTTTGTTAACTCATTGGCTGAATGGATCCGCCAAGGGTTACGTGAAAAATACCGCAGTTTGTAGGTGTATCTGAATGAAAATAAAAATGAAAACGTGGATAAAATCAGGATCACCATGGATATGGCTTACAGCCGGTTCTGTAAGTATCAGTATGATTTCGGTATTGGGTATTTTGCTGTTAATTGGTTGGAAAGGTCTCTCTTATTTTTGGCCAACACCATTACAGCAATGGCAAACCGTTGATGGGAAGGTCATTGTTGGTCAGTTATACGATGTACAAAAAGTACATGATGCGAATGCGGATAAAAGAGATCGACTTGTTATCAAGGTTGGGAACCGAGATATTAATGGTTTTGACTTTATTAATATTGATAAAGATAAAATTAAAACGGTAAGTAAACCAGAAGAGCTCGTGGTGGTAGATCGTGTTCAGCATGGTAAATATTTTGGCAAGATTATAGAGACATCAAATGGTCTTGAGTTAAATCGACAGCAGGTCGAAGCTTGGGTTCGTAGTGAAAAAGCAAAGATCGATTTACTTGAGCAAGAGCGCTATAAACTTTATCGTTTGTTAGATGCTTTACCTAGTTCTGCTCTTTCTAAAAATGAAATTATAACGCAAGAAAAAGCACTTAATAACGAGGTTGATGCAATATCTAAGCAGTTGAGCCACAGCTATTTGGTACTAGAAGATAGCCAAGGTTCACGCTATCAACTAAGCAGTGATAACGTGTTGGATATTTGGTTTCCAAATGCGATGACGATTAAAGAAAAAGTGTATCATTGGCTTGAGTCTGTTTATGAGTTTGTGTCAGAACCTCCGCGTGAAGCTAATTCTGAGGGAGGGGTGTTTCCTGCGATATTTGGTACTATTTTATTAGTGTTGTTAATGTCGGTTATCGTAATGCCTTTGGGGGTGATAGCTGCTATATACTTACATGAATATGCAAAACCAAATGTGTTAACTCGATTGATCCGTATCGCTGTAATTAACTTAGCAGGTGTGCCATCGATTGTTTATGGTGTATTTGGGTTAGGCTTTTTTGTTTATGTGGTAGGTGGAACACTTGATCAACTCTTTTATTCTAATGAGTTGCCAACCCCTACATTTGGGACGCCAGGTTTATTATGGTCAGCGTTAACATTAGCTATCTTAACTTTACCCGTTGTGATTGTTGCGACAGAAGAAGGCTTAAGTCGTATTCCTAATTCGGTTCGACATGGTTCATTAGCATTAGGTGCTACCCAGTTTGAAACTTTGTGGAAGATCGTATTACCTATGGCAAGTCCTGCTATCATGACTGGGTTAATTTTAGCGGTTGCTCGTGCAGCAGGTGAAGTGGCTCCTTTAATGTTAGTAGGGGTAGTGAAGTTAGCGCCATCGTTACCTGTTGATAGCGTTGCTCCCTACTTGCATTTAGACAGAAAATTCATGCACCTTGGTTATCATATTTATGATGTGGGTTTTCAAAGTCCAAATGTAGAAGCTGCTCGTCCAATAGTGTATGCAACGGCTTTTTTACTTGTCACAGTGATCATCGGGTTAAACCTTGCGGCTATTGCTATTCGTAATAACTTACGAGAAAAATACCGAACTTTGGAGTTATAGTTATATGTATTCATTATCTCCTGATCTTTCTTTTCTATCACCGATGGATGTTAATCACCTGTCTGATGAGAATACCGCGATAGAAATTAATAATCTTTGTTTGAATTATGGCAAGACATCAGCACTATCAAATATAGAAATGCGAATACCAAAAGGTCAGGTAACGGCTTTCATTGGGCCATCCGGTTGTGGTAAATCAACGTTATTACGCTGTATTAATCGAATGAATGATTTGGTAGATAACTGCAAAATTAAAGGTTCAATTAAGCTATTTGGTGATGATATTTATCACCCTGATACGGATATTCCTTCCTTGCGTCGAAGAGTTGGAATGGTGTTTCAACGCCCAAATCCGTTTCCTAAGTCAATTTATGAAAACGTAGTTTACGGTTTACGTTTACAAGGGATTAAAGAAGCGCGAGTATTAGATGAAGCGGTTGAGGAAGCTCTGAAAGCTGCGGCGTTATGGGATGAAGTTAAGCATCGTTTACATGAAAATGCATTTGGTCTTTCAGGTGGTCAGCAACAACGTTTGGTTATTGCTCGAGCGATAGCTATTGAGCCTGAAGTGTTATTACTTGATGAACCAACATCAGCTTTGGACCCAATATCAACACTAACCATAGAAGAGCTTATTTACGAATTAAAAAGTAAATATACCGTCGTTATTGTTACACATAATATGCAACAAGCTGCGAGGGTAAGCGATTACACTGCTTTTATTAACCAAGGAAAGTTAGTGGAATATGGCAATGCAAATACCATTTTCACTTCCCCTATACATAAACAAACAGAAGACTATATTACAGGTCGTTATGGGTAATAACCCTATGATAGGCCACTTATAAGATAAGGACATATCATGCATCTTGGTCGACATATTTCAGGCCAATTCAATTCAGAGCTCGAAGCGATTCGTACTCATGTTTTAACCATGGGTGGAATGGTGGAACAGCAGCTCACCTATGCATTAGAAGCTTTGCATAATCATGATGCAGAGCTAGCTAAACGCGTCATGCATGAAGACCATAAAGTCAATGCTATGGAAGTCGCTATTGATGAAGCGTGCACTCGAATCATTGCCAAACGTCAACCTACAGCAAGTGATTTACGCTTAGTTATGGCGATTATAAAAACCATTACTGATTTAGAGCGCATTGGTGATGTTGCATCTCAAATTGCAAAAGTATCACTGGAAAATTTCACGAATAAACAGCATTCGTTATTGGTCTCTTTAGAGTCATTAGGACGTCAATCCGTCAAGATGATGCATTCAGTTTTAGATGCTTATGCGCGAATGGATGTAAAAGCAGCCACTGAGGCGTATAAATTTGATGATAAAATCGATGCGGAATATGAAGCGGTTGTACGTCAATTAATGACTTATATGATGGAAGATCCAAGTTCTATTCCTAGTGTTATGAAAGTGATGTGGGCCGCTCGCGCCATTGAACGTGTCGGAGACCGTTGCCAGAATATTTGTGAATACATCATTTATTTTGTGAAAGGAAAGGATGTTCGTCATATTGGTGAGCAAAATATTGATGATGTAATTAAGTGATTTTTATTCAGAGTTTAGATTAGATAACCGATTGACTTAAAAATAATAATCACATGCTAACTTTTTGAACTATGCTTTATTTATCACTTAATACGAGTATATTGTGAGTTATTGCATTTATTGTGCGATTAATAATAGATAAAACAATTGATTCAAAGAATCATAAACTAAGTAATAAAGGAAATATTATGAAGAAGATTTTAGTTGGTACTTGCGCTGCTCTATCTATGGTTTCATCATTTGCGATGGCTGATAGCACGCCTGTGATGTTCTCATCTCTTAATGGCTTTAATGCTCCAGCAGCAAGTGAAGTAAAAGGTGTACGTCTAGCTGCACTGCATGGTAAGACTGGTGATGTTACTGGTGTTGATTTTGCAATCGGTATGTCTGAAAGTGATAACCTAACTGGTGTAAACTTCCCGCTATTTATCGGTGCAAATAAGGTTAACGGTAATATGACTGGTGCATCTTTTGGCCTGTTTAACTGGCACAAAGGTGATGACTTAGGTGCTAACCTAGGCTTTGTTAACCTGACAAATAATGTGAAAGGTGCAAACGTATCTGCTGTTAACTATTCAGAAGGCTACACAATGGTTGATGTAGGTGTTGCTAACCTTTCAAATGACTCTCATGTTCAAGTTGGTTTCTTTAACATGACGTCTGATATTAAAGGGGTTCAAGTAGGTCTTATTAACTGTGCTGAAAATGGTTTCTTACCTTGTTTCCCAATCGTAAACTTTGCGATGTAATTTGATTAAATACTAAATAAAAATGGCGCTGTTTTTTAAAACAGCGCCATTTTTGTATCTAATACCAATCACAGTAAGTAAGTGATCAGAAATAGCGAAGGAAAAATGCTTGAGAACAAGACAGAATTTTTTGATAAGTAGTTACTCTACAATCAAAAATTCTAACGTAGTTATCGAGCATTTTAACAAGTTAGAGCGATCAGTTATTTACTACGATTGGTATAACTAATCACGGTGATATTCATTAAAAAGTGAATGTCATACCAAGATTAAAGTTAGTTGCTAAGTCATAAGGAATATACGTATCACTCATTGGGAAGTAGTTAAGATCTACCCCTGCTCTTAATCCTAATTGGTCAGTAGCTTGAAATACATAAGATGCTCCGATACTTGAACCTAAAGCTCTTTCTTTCGTTGTTTCGCCTTTACTCGTTTTTTTGCCATCGTAATCAGCAAAACCAACTTCAAGTTGTAAACCGTGAATTTGAGATGCACCAAACATATGTTGAACACCAAAACGGTATGAATCGATTGTTTCATCATAAGTTGAACTGCTGTAAACGGTACGGCCGTAACTAAGATAAGCTGCATCAAAACCTAAAGCATCAGTAACACCAGCTTGAATACCAAAGCCGCCATAAGGGCCAATTTTAACTTCAGGAGATAAGTGAATATTATTAGCAAAAGTGTTTGCACTAAATAGGGTGGCGATAGCGAGAACTAGGTGTGATTTTTTCATTTTGGATACTCTCATAATTGTTTAAAAAAAAGCATCCGTGCTTTGTTTATGTAATGTGTTTTGATAGGGGTATAGTAAGAAAATTGTTCATTTGGGACTAATTACATGTCGTTATTTCAATGATAATCACTAGTTATTAATAAATAATTAGTTCTATTCTTTATCGTTTATCATTGATTTGATGCTTAAAATTAGAAGGATAAAAGGGATAGATAAGATGAATAGTGTTTTCATAATAATTAAGTATTTCATTAACCGTTTGAGCGTCTTTGCTTATCTGTGGCGTTCCTAGCCGATGAGAGAAGTATATAAAATGCACAAAAAAGCCTCTAATCCCTTAAAAGAATAGAGGCTTTAATGTTGAGTTATTAATGACTGAAGTGAATTTACCTAATAACTACTGGTTATCAATGAGTAATGATTGAAGAATGGTTTTTAACCATAGCATGGTGGGGTTATTGCGATTTTTATGGTGGTAATAAGCACATACTTTCGGATTAATATCTTTATTATCAAAGAGTATTTGAATGCTTCGTAGCTGTTTATTATGCTCAATATCTAAGAATTTAGAGGCTGGGAACATCATGTCTGAGTTATTAACCACATCGATTACGGCTGAAGGTAATTCTGAACGAAAACCGACATTGGCTTCTAAGCCTTTAATTTTTAGGATTTTCTCCGCTAGAGACTGGTGAGAGTTCCAATCTACTGCTATTACTGTTGCTAGTTCAAAGTTAACCCCATCTTTAACTTCTATTTCTGTCTCTTTGTATGGATGATTTTGTCTTACGTACGCTTTAAAGCTGTCTTGTGCGATAGGCTTTTGGATGAGTTCTTTTGGGGCATGACTAATTTCGTAATTAAGACCGAGTTGAACTTCGTCATTAATGATGTCGGTCATAGTAGATTTTGACCAGTTTAATAACTGTACCTGCACATTGGGTGCTTCAGCTCTGATTGCTTGAAATAATTTATTGGCAATAGCGCTTAAAAGAAAAGGAGATAGTGCTAGTTTTATCACACCTTCAAGTTCTTGAGGGTTAAACTCATTACTTTCATTTAATGTAGAAGAAAGATCATCAAGTATTGGGGAGATGCTTTCTGCTAGCTGGTTTGCGTATTCAGTTGCACGCAGCCCGTGATGGGTTTTGACAAACAATTCATCATTAAAATGGTCACGTAAGCGTTGTAGAGCCTTACTTATTGCAGGCTGAGAAACAAATAAACGCTCAGAGGCTTTACGCATATTTCGTTCTTGGTGAAGAACGATAAATGTTCGTAATAAGTTTAAATCTAAAGTAGAGAATAAATCTTTAGCCATAATATCAATCCGTTGATGTTTTCTTTATTTGAGCAAAGAAAGTGATAAGGGTAAAGAAAAAAAGCCTCTGGATGAGAGAACAGAGGCGAAGTTACCTAATGGTAAAGTGTCAAAGACGGAAAGTAGAGTTGCAATAAATCTTTTTTAAAAACTTCATCATTCCCTGATAAAGAAAATGTCGCAGTTACAGTAGTAATACGCCTGAGTATCACTCCTGTTGACTGGTCTAGATAATATAAATATTAATGAAAGGAAACTAATCACCTGTGGTTATATAAGTTATAAGGAGTACTTATTTTTTAGTGTGTTTTTGGTTTTATTTATAATGATTATTTGATATTTGCTTCTGATAATAAATCGGTAATAAGTTGATTTATCCAAGCGTGCAGTGCATTTTTTTTATGTCTTTGGTGATAATAGGTATAAATAGGGTAATTTAATGGCACATCATCAAGAGATAAATCGATTCGTCTTAAACTTGAATATTGGTGAATAGGGAAAAGCGAAGTGGAAGGGAAGTACATATCTGTATGTTGAACCACATCGATCAATGCCATCGGAAGCTCTGAGCGAAATCCTATTTTATGCTCGATATCCATATTGGTTAATACTTCACTGGCTAAACTTTTATTATCATTCCAACCTGGGATAATTAATGAAGCAAGTTCATACCCTTCAAAATCATAAGGTGTAGCGACTGTTTTTTCAATTGGGTGGTTTATTCTAACGATTACACAACCTGTTATTGTGATTAGATTTTTTGAAAGTAACTCTTTAGGAACTTTGTCATATTCGTAATTGATCGCCAGATCTAACTTACCTTTAGCAAGATCATCAAAGGTTGATTCTGACCAGTTTACAAGTTGTAGATCGACATTCGGTGCTTTTTCTTTTATGTCATGAAATAAGGCACCAGACAAGCAGGTTAGCACTTGAGGGGCTAAGGCTATCTTAATTGTTTTATTTAAATTTTCAGGTTTGAATTCTTGAGATGCATTTAATACTGACGATAGGCCATCTAAATAAGGTTGGATATTTTCAGCTAACTCTTCAGCAAAAGGGGTAGGTTTTAACCCATGACGAACTTTTATGAATAGCTCATCATTAAAATGGTTTCGTAATTTTTGTAGTGCTTGGCTGATTGCTGGTTGAGAAACAAATAAGCGCTCAGAGGCTTTTCGCATATTTAACTCTTGGGAGAGAATTAAAAATGTTCTCAGCAAATTTAAATCCAATGTTGCGAATAGATCTTTTGCCATATTTACTTATTTCCTTATAAATAATTTGGTGTGCTTCCTTTAGGCTTCTTTCTATAGTACTTATATTATTACTTAAGACCAAGATTAAATTTATTACTATCGTATTGAATTAGTAAAGAAAATAAATTTCACTTCATCACATCCTGTAAATTATTACAGCTGTAAAAATATTTAGAATGAATGTAATTATGAATTGTAAATCTATATGAAAGTGTTCTTCACGCTTTCTTCACGATCTCTTCTTTATAGTAGCGACATTAACGAATTAACACCAAGCTCAACATCATAACTATAGGATTGAATTACAATGAAAAAGTATTTATTTTTGCTAATGGCTGCCACTTCAACAGCAACAATTGCTGCTCCATACGTAGGTTTAGAATACGGTCTAACAAACATGAGCCACGATTATTCAACAACTTTTTCAAATGATAATGTGTCATTAACTCCTGATGACTCTAGTTCTGCTTTTGGTGGTTTTGTTGGCTATCGTTTTAATGAATTTGGTCTTGAGCTTGGCTACAAAAAATTTGAAAGTGATGATTCTCGTAGTCAAATGTTGAAATCAGATAAAGTTGGTTATACAAAAGAACGTGAGTGGGATGCTGATTTAGATGCAACTCAATTTACCTTTAAGCCAGTGTATTTTTATAATATCAATGACAAAGTACAATTAAAAACAGGTTTAGGTTTAACTTATACTCAATATAAATTTGATTCATCTGCGAATACTGAATATGAAAATGATTTAACTGATCATGAGTATACAACGGATTATGTTGCTGGTGATTCAAAATCAGAAAGTGTCTTCGGTGGTATCGCAAGCGTTGGCATTGAATACATGGTAATTCCTAATCTTGCTTTAGGTGCTTCAGCAAGTTACCAAGTAGATAGTATTGCTAATTCTACATCGTTCATGTTGAGTTCAGCTTATTACTTTTAATATAGCGTCATCGAATAGTTAAAGATTACAAATCTAAGTTAATTGGACACAATAAAATGAAAAAAATCGTATTAGTTAGTGCATTAGTTTTCGCTTCTTCAAGTGTTTTTGCTGCTCAGAATGCACCAGTTAAAGGTGGTTTTACTGGCCCTAGTTCAGTTTCTGTTAGTACGGTTAGAGCTGCACTTGATTCTGATGATGATGCGGCGGTTGTATTAACTGGCTACATCACGTCTTCTTTAGGTAATGAAGAATACCAATTTAAAGATGCGACGGGTGAAGTTAGAATCGAAATTGATAATAAAGATTGGAATGGTATTGAAGCTACACCAGAAACAAAATTGGTAATTCATGGTGAAGTGGATAAAGAGTGGACTGAGACAACAATTGACGTGAATACGGTTCAATTAGCTAAATAATTACTCGTCATTTTAGTTATAAAAGCCAGAGTTTTGATGCTCTGGCTTTTTTGTTTTTATTTTATGCGTTGCTTAACGGCATCAATTTTTTTAGCGTCTGTCACTGGGACAATGAAATCATCCAAATCACCGGCACCCATTTTTACGCCATCTAAAATCAATTTCATTTTACTTGGTCGTGTGGATTTACCTGATAAGTGAACCTCTTTCACACCTGTTTTCTCTATTATTTCTTTTGCATTTTCCGCAGTAACACCAGCACCTGCTAATATATCAAAACGTCCATTGGCCAGTTTAACCATATCTGCTAATACATTTATCCCGTCATAGGCATTTGCTGCTAACCCTGAGGTTAGAATGCGTTCACAACCAAGCTCTGCAATATTTTCGATGGCTTTTTTATAGTTAGAGCATTGGTCTATGGCTCGATGAAAAGTCACGCCTAAATCATTGTCGTTAGCTATTTTCATTAAGCGTGCAGAAAGTGGCATATCAATATCGCCATTGGCTTTTAATACGCCAAATACCACGCCTTGTAAGCCTGCCAATTTAGCAGCTTGAATATCGGAGATCATGGCTGCTATGTCATCGTTATCATATAAGAAATCACCTTGGCGAGGTCTTATCATTGCATAGACAGGAATAGGTGAGATCTCAGCGGCTTTTTTCATAAAGCCAAAGCTTGGAGTTAAACCACCAAGAGCTAAAGAAGAGCAAAGTTCAATGCGGTCAGCGCCACCAGTTATTGCGTTATGTAGAGATTCTAGATTGTCGATACAGACTTCAATTTGGATAGACATGATATAAAAAGATAAAGAAAGATACCCGTAGTGTAAGGGATAAACAAAGAAAGTAGTGTGAAGAGGGCGTCAGAATTGAATCTATATTAGAGTTAATAAGGCAGAAATGTGTAATTTTGCTGAAAACAAAGAAAAAGCCCTAAAGATAACTTTAGGGCTTTTCGTATTAGGCAAACTTTCTGATTTTTGGCTGTCGCATTTATATGCTTTTAATATTCTAGCCACATGCACCGTTGAGCATTAGGTGCATCGAGCTCTTTGTGGTAAGAGCTCTAATAGAATTACTTGCTTAGGTCGTCAGCGTGTTCAGATAGGAACGATGCAACACCTTTTGGCGATGCGTCCATACCTGCTTTGCCTTCTTCCCATTGTGCTGGACAAACTTCACCGTTCTTCTCGTGGAAGTTTAGTGCGTCTACCATGCGTAGCATTTCGTCAATGTTACGGCCTAGTGGAAGGTCGTTAACTACTTGGTGACGAACAAGACCGTCTGCATCGATTAGGAAAGAACCACGGAAAGCAACACCAGCTTCTGGGTGCTCAACGTCGTATGCTTTACAGATTTCGTGCTTAACGTCAGCAACTAGAGGGTACTTAACTTGACCGATACCGCCATCTTCGATAGCAGTGTTACGCCATGCGTTGTGAGAGAATTGAGAATCGATAGAAACACCGATTACTTCAACGCCTTTCGCTTGGAAATCTTCTAGACGGTTGTCAAAAGCGATTAGCTCTGATGGACAAACGAAAGTGAAGTCTAGTGGGTAGAAAAATACTACCGCTTTCTTACCTTTAGTGAATTCTGCGAAGTTGAAGTTATCAACGATTTCACCGTTACCTAGAACAGCTGCAGCAGTAAAGTCTGGTGCTTGACGACCTACTAGTACCATTTTTGAATCTCCTAAAAAGTTAGATATCCAAACTTCTTGTTTGGCTTTGTTTTTTCATAACAAATGTTTCGACGGGACAAACTATAGTACAAAAGGTATGATTGAAAAAAGCGAATTAAATAGATTGATGTAATCGAGAAAAGCGATGAATAAATGGCCCTCATTAAAACAGCTACACTACTTCATTACTCTGCACGAAACGCGTCATTTTGGTGAAGCTGCAGAAAAATGTTTTGTTAGCCAATCAACCCTAAGTAAAGGGATACAAAACCTTGAAGAATTGATCGGTTGTACATTATATGAAAGAGATAAAAAAACACTTGTTTTCACCCCTGTAGGTGAAAGAGTCGTAGAGCAAGGACGAGAATTGTTGGCAAAAGGCCAAGACCTGATTGAGTTAGGGTCTTTATGTCAAGGTGATTCAATGCAAGGTCAATTACGTGTTGGCTGCATACCGACTATTGCGCCTTTTTTATTATGTGATTTAGTGCAAGAGGTGAATGAAAAATACCCTCAACTCACTTTATTACTAAGAGAAGATACGACAACGAATTTATTAGCGGCATTAAGACAAGGGCAATTAGATGTATTGATTCTTGCTCTTCCTGTTGATATTGCAGGAATGGAAAGTCTGATTGTTGGTCAAGATCCATTTAAAATGGTAATTAGCAAAGACCAAGCGAGTTCTATTTCTACGCCTATCCGCTATGATGATTTGCCTGATGAGTTTGTTTTCTTGCTAGAGAAAGAGCATTGTTTAACAGAACATGCTGTTTCAGCGTGTAAGTTAACGAAACGAGAAAAAATTAATCCATTCACAGCGACAAGTTTGCACACATTAGTACAGATGGTTGCTAATGGGTTAGGCACTACTTTTATTCCTCAAATGGCGATTAAGCATGGATTACTCGATAATCAAAACTTAGTTGTCGTTGAGCCGCCAGGCCAAGAAGCATCACGTGATATTGGCTTAGTATGGCGTCCAAGTTCATCTCGTTTACAAGCATTTCATCAGTTAGCTGATATTGTCGAAGATATTTTATAGTGAATTTCTTTATACAAGGCGATTATTTATTTTTATAAATAGTCGCCTTTCTACTTTTGAATAATGAAAGAAAATCGTGATCGCATTCTCACTTCTTTATATTTAAATAATATTACTTCAAATCAGTTTGTTTTATCTCTTCTTGTTGTCAGTCATCACTTCTGACTTGTGTGCTTAGGTTGTGACACCTCCTTTTATAATATTCACTTCTATCCTGCTGTTTTACTTGTGAAATTAAAACTGTGAATTTTACATGTTAAATTTTACAACTTTATTTTTTGTAATTTAATTACGTAATATTTAGATCTTACGAGCGTTTTAATGTTGCTTGATTGTAAAAATTAAATTTTGACAATCATATCTATAGAGCATTTACTCATAACTCAATTTACGGATTTTTACTGATGTTTTATTGGCTTTTCGAGTCTTTATTAGCCTTTAGTCGGGGTTGTAATTGATTCGGACTTTCGAGAATGTAATAAGCGTAAGCCAGAAAAGTAATCCACAGGATGATACATAAATACTAAATCGTAGTGTTTTAGTTACAAATGTAATTTTGCCGGAGGCGCAAACTATGACTGATACCATGACAATTAAAGAACAACAAATAACCATTACTAAGCCGCATTTGCCTCAAGTTGAAGAGGTGTTAACTGCGGGTGCTGTTCGATTTCTTACTCATGTTGTCGAAAAATTTGCACACCGAGTTCCTGAGTTGTTAGAAACTCGTCAGCTACGTCAGAAAAAGATAGATGCAGGGCAGTTACCTAATTTTTTAAGTGAAACACGTTCTATCCGAGAGTCTGAATGGAGTATTCAAGGTATTCCAACAGATTTGCAAGATCGACGAGTAGAAATTACTGGCCCAACAGATAGAAAGATGGTGATTAACGCACTTAATGCCAATGTAAAAGTATTCATGGCTGATTTTGAAGATTCATTATCTCCGTCTTGGGAGGCGGTACTTAATGGACAGATTAATCTTAGAGATGCTATGGATGGCACGATCCAATACACCAACCCTCAAACTCAAAAGGTGTATCAATTAAAGCAAGATCCGGCAGTATTGATTTGTCGAGTTCGTGGTTTACACCTTCCTGAAAAACACGTGCTTTTTAATGGTGTTGCAATACCTGGAGCTTTGTTTGATTTTGCCCTTTATTTTTATCACAACTATCAAACGTCCTTAAAAAAAGGCAGTGGTCCTTATTTTTATTTACCTAAATTACAAGCGTATCAAGAAGCGGCGTGGTGGAGTGATGTGTTCAGTTTTGCTGAGCGTGAATTTGGTTTAAAACAGGGAACAATTAAAGCCACTGTTCTTATTGAAACACTGCCTGCTGTATTTGAGATGGATGAAATTTTATATAGCTTAAAAGAGCATATTGTGGGCTTAAATTGTGGACGCTGGGATTATATCTTCAGTTATATCAAAACATTAAAAAATCACCCAGACCGTGTATTACCGGATCGACAAGTGGTAACCATGGAAAAACCGTTTCTCAATGCGTATTCACGATTACTCATTCGAACATGCCACAGAAGAGGCGCATTTGCGATGGGGGGAATGGCCGCCTTTATCCCATCAAAAGATCCAGAACAAAATGATTGGGTACTCAATAAGATTCAAACCGATAAATCCTTAGAAGCCAATAATGGACACGATGGTACTTGGGTCGCTCACCCTGGTTTAGCTGATACGGCAAGAGCAGAGTTTGACTCAGTATTAGGTGAACGAATGAATCAACTGGATATTACCCGAGATACTGATGCTCCAATTACTGCAGAGGAATTACTGGCACCATGTGAAGGAGAAAGAACAGAAGAAGGAATGCGTCATAACATTCGAGTTGCAGTGCAATACATTGAAGCTTGGATATCAGGAAATGGCTGCGTACCTATTTACGGATTAATGGAAGATGCGGCTACCGCAGAAATATCACGAACGTCTATTTGGCAATGGATACAACATGGAAAAACACTAGATAGTGGTGCAGTTGTTACTGCTGAACTATTTAGAACCATGTTACTGGAAGAGATGAAAGTAATAGAGAAAGAGTTGGGAACAGAGCGTTTTGATTCTGGCCAATTCACTCAAGCTGCAAAGCTGATGGAGCAACTAACCACCAGTGATCAACTTACGGACTTTTTAACACTACCTGGCTACCAATACCTATAAGAGAGGGAACGATTATGACGACATTTAAACCACAAACTCGCCAACAGCAAATTGATGCACTGGAAAAAGATTGGGCTGAAAATCCGCGTTGGGATGGGGTGACTCGTCCTTATACAGCTGAAGAAGTGATTAATCTTCGTGGCTCTTTTGCTCCAGAAAATACCATAGCACAAAAGGGTGCAGACAGATTGTGGGACCTAGTCAATGGTTCTTCTAAAAAAGGGTATGTGAATTGTCTTGGTGCGCTGACTGGTGGACAAGCAGTCCAGCAAGCAAAAGCAGGAATTGAGGCTATTTACTTGTCAGGTTGGCAAGTTGCGGCGGATAACAATACCGCATCAACCATGTACCCAGACCAATCTTTATATCCGGTAGATTCAGTACCATCGGTAGTGAAACGAATTAATAATGCATTCCGTCGAGCAGACCAAATTCAATGGTCTACAGGTGGAACTCCTGAAGAGGGCATTGATTACTTTTTGCCGATTGTAGCGGATGCAGAAGCAGGATTTGGTGGCGTGCTTAATGGTTACGAATTGATGCGTAATATGATTGAAGCCGGTGCCGCAGGTGTTCACTTTGAAGATCAGTTAGCATCAGTGAAAAAATGCGGTCATATGGGAGGAAAGGTGTTAGTACCAACCCAAGAAGCGGTGCAAAAACTGGTAGCAGCTCGTCTTGCTGCTGATGTGACTGGAACTCGAACTCTGGTAATTGCTCGAACCGATGCTAATGCGGCTGATTTGCTGACATCAGATTGTGATCCATACGATCAAGAGTTCATTGAAGGTGAGCGAACACCTGAAGGTTTTTATAAGGTAACGGCGGGGATTGATCAGGCAATATCGAGAGGATTGGCTTATTCTCCTTATGCGGATCTGGTGTGGTGTGAAACGGCGACACCTTGTTTAGAAGAAGCACGTAAATTTGCAGAAGCAATTCATGCAAAATACCCAAATCAGCTATTAGCTTATAACTGTTCTCCGTCATTTAACTGGGAGAAAAATCTGGATTCAGAAACGATTGCGAAATTCCAACAAGAGTTGGCGGATATGGGATATAAGTACCAATTCATTACGCTCGCAGGTATTCATAACATGTGGTTTAACATGTTTGAATTGGCTCACTCTTATGCTCAAGGTGAAGGCATGCGTCACTATGTTGAAATGGTTCAACGTAAAGAATTTGAAGCAGCAGAGAAGGGGTATACTTTTGTAGCGCACCAACAAGAAGTTGGTACCGGATATTTTGATAAGATGACCAATACCATTCAAGGTGGTCAATCATCAGTAACCGCACTCACGGGGTCGACAGAAGAAGAGCAATTTAAAACCAGTGCATAGGAATTAAGTAATCAATAATTAAAATAAATAGCACTAACTGGATTTGAAGGGAGAATGGAGTCTCCCTTTCTTTTTGGCTGTTATTCGTCAAGCTCTAATGGATCAACTTCTTCTTGTAACTCTAACAAATTGATAGCGATAGAAACAAAATCAGAATCAGTAATAATTCCCACCAACTTGCCACGTTCCACAACAGGTAGGCAACCAACTTTATGTTTTTGCATAAACAGCGCCGCTTCTTTTAATCCGCCATATGGAGCAATGCTCATGACGTTTTCATGCATGATGCTATTTAATGGAATATCGAGTGTTGATACTTCTTCAAAAGTGGGCTTTTCTAAGCATGACGATTGAGCTGAAAGTAAGTCTCGTTGAGTAACAAGCCCAATTAAAGCGCCGTCAGTATCGACGATAGGAATGTGTCTAATACAGTGCTCGTCCATTAACGCTTTGGCATCTTCTAAAGAGTGTGAACGAAGCAGGGTATGAGGATGTGTTGTCATCATGTCTTTTACGGTAAACATAGTATGCTCCTGCTATTTTTTTGTCCTTATCTAAATATAGAATGCTAAAGAATAAAAAAGTGCGAGCTAGCTAGATTTTTTACTACATAAAGAGACTGATGAAACTTTCTCTGTTTGAGGTCAATTTTGATATATTTTTTGAAAAAGTGAGAGGTATATAGCTTCATCCCTTGCTATTGCTCTGGGCGTGAATATACTACTCTGTCTGCCATTTTTGATGAAGAAGTAAACCATGCAAGTATCCGATTTCCATTTTGAATTACCTGATGAACTTATTGCACGTTACCCTCAACCTGAGCGTACAGCAAGCCGACTATTACAATTAAATGGCAATAGTGGCGAACTTAATGATGGGCAGTTTACTGATATTCTTGATTTAGTTCAGGCTGGTGATTTATTGGTATTCAACAATACTCGAGTGATCCCTGCTCGTATGTTCGGTATGAAGGCTTCTGGTGGTAAATTAGAAGTGTTGGTTGAACGTGTATTGGATGAGCATTCAGTATTAGCTCATGTACGTTGTTCTAAATCACCAAAACCAGGCACTATGCTTTTATTGGGTGAAAACCAAGAGCATGAAGCTAAAATGGTTGCTCGTCATGATACTTTGTTTGAGATTCGTTTTACTTCAGATAAGAAAGTCTTAGATATTTTAGATGAAATTGGCCACATGCCACTTCCTCCTTATATTGATCGTCCTGATGAAGATGCGGATAAAGAGCGTTACCAGACGGTTTATAATAAAAAACCGGGTGCAGTTGCTGCTCCAACCGCAGGTTTACACTTTGATACAGAGATTTTAGAGAAAATGAAGGCAAAAGGGGTAGAATTCGCCTACGTTACCCTTCATGTTGGTGCTGGTACATTCCAACCTGTTCGTGTTGATAATATTTTAGAACATCACATGCACTCTGAATACGCAGAAGTTTCCCAAGAAGTTATCGATGCTATCAACGCAACAAAAGCGCGTGGTGGCCGAGTAGTTTCTGTGGGTACGACATCAGTACGTTCTTTAGAAAGTGCTGCGCAGCATGCATTAAAACAAGGTACAGAGTTAGCGCCATTTTTTGATGATACTGAAATCTTCATCTACCCAGGTTATGAATTTCAAGTGGTTGACGCTTTGGTGACAAACTTCCACTTACCTGAGTCTACACTTATCATGTTAGTGAGTGCATTTGCAGGTTATGACAATACAATGAAAGCGTATGAGCAAGCGGTAAATAATAAGTATCGTTTCTTTAGCTACGGTGATGCAATGTTCATCACAAAGAAAACCGCATAGTAATGTCGATTCCAGTAATGTACGGTTTATTATTACTGGTTAAATAACATATTCATTTCACTCACGGAGCCAGTGAAATATTTAGGAAAACAGGACGTTTTCGACCATGTTAACTGCTTTAACTGTTTTCATGGAGGTGCTGCATTAATCTATTATTAATGTAGCAAATTAAACAAGTCGTCAGATTGTTTCTCTGGCTTATTGGAGGTTTCGTGAAATACGAACTGATCAAAAAACAAGGTCGCGCACGTCGTGGTCAACTTCAATTTGACCGTGGTACGGTTGAAACTCCTGCGTTCATGCCTGTAGGTACTTACGGTACTGTTAAGGGTATGACACCTGAAGAAGTAAAAGGTACTGGTGCTGAAATCCTACTAGGTAACACGTTCCATTTATGGTTACGTCCTGGTCAAGAAATCATGAAATTACACGGTGATTTACATGACTTCATGAACTGGAAAGGCCCTATCTTAACGGATTCAGGTGGTTTCCAAGTATTTAGTCTTGGTAAAACACGTAAGATCACTGAAGAGGGTGTTCATTTCCGTAGCCCTGTAAATGGTGACAAGATCTTTATGGATGCTGAGAAATCAATGCAAATCCAATACGATCTTGGTTCTGACGTGGTTATGATTTTTGATGAATGTACTCCATACCCAGCAACTCACGATGAAGCTCGCATTTCAATGGAACGTTCAATTCGTTGGGCTGAACGTAGCCGTAACGAGTTTGATCGCCAAGAAAACCCGAATGCATTGTTTGGTATTGTTCAAGGCGGCGTGTACGAAGATTTACGTGATGTTTCTGTTGAAGCATTAACTAAGATTGGTTTTGATGGTTACGCTGTTGGTGGTCTAGCTGTTGGTGAACCAAAAGAAGACATGCACCGCATTTTAGAGCATACATGTCCACAATTACCTGAAGATAAGCCACGATACCTAATGGGTGTTGGTAAACCAGAAGACTTGGTTGAAGGTGTTCGTCGCGGTATTGATATGTTTGACTGTGTTATGCCAACTCGAAATGCACGTAATGGTCACCTATTTGTGACTGGTGGTGTGATCAAGATCCGTAATGCGAAACATAAAACAGATACAACACCACTGGATCCTGAGTGTGATTGTTATACTTGTCAAAACTACAGCAAGTCTTACCTACATCACTTAGACCGTTGTAATGAAATTTTAGGTGCTCGTTTAAATACGATTCATAACTTACGTTATTACCAACGTATTATGGCGAGCATTCGTAAGGCGTTGGAAGAAGATCGTTTTGAGCAGTTCGTAGAAGAATTCTACGCACGTCGTGATCGTGAAGTTCCACCATTAAAAGACCTTTAAAAACAGAGTAATCACCCATATATCTAATTAGATATGTGTATGGTCACATTTTAGAAACTGGAAATTAGAAACTTAGATACGAGGACGTTATTAAATGAGTTTTTTCATCTCTCAAGCTCACGCAGCTGGTGAAGCAGCGCCACAAGGCGGTGGTATGCAAATGTTTATCATGCTTGGTATGTTTGCTGTTATCTTCTACTTTATGATCTACCGCCCACAAGCGAAACGTCAAAAAGAACACAAAAACCTAATGGCTTCTATGGGCAAAGGTGATGAAGTTCTTACTGCAGGTGGCTTAGTAGGTAAAATCACTAAAGTATCTGAAGAAAATGATTACATCGTAATTGAGCTTAACGCAAACAACGAAGTAACAATTAAGAAAGATTTTGTTTCAGCTGTTCTGCCAAAGGGCACTCTGAAATCACTATAAAAACTGTACCCTCTAACTTCGGTTAGGGGGTATTTTTCGTTAAGGACATCGCTGTGCTAAACCGTTTCCCTTTATGGAAGTATTTGATGGTAGTTTCTGTACTACTTATCTCAGCTCTCTATGCACTTCCAAACCTTTATGGTGAAGATCCAGCAGTTCAAATCACGGGTAGCCGTGGTACAGAGGTTCAAACCTCTACGCTGGATGTTGTCGCTGAAAATTTAAAGAACAATGACATCGATTATAAGTCAATTGCATTTGAAAATGGCTCTGTTCTTGTTCGATTTAACGATACTGATTCTCAAATCAGTGCTCGTGATATTATTAATGAGTCTTTAGGTAAAGATTACGTTGTTGCATTAAACCTTGCTCCGTTAACTCCTGACTGGTTAACCTCTATTGGTGCTGCACCAATGAAACTTGGTCTTGATTTACGTGGTGGTGTTCACTTCTTAATGGAAGTGGATATGGATGCAGCAATGAGCAAGTTGATTGGTCAGCAAGAAGAATCATTCCGTACTGATCTTCGTGAAGCTAAGATCCGTTACCGCGCAATTCGTGACTCAGGTAAAGATTCCGTAGAAGTGGTTCTTCGCAGCGAAGAGCAATTAGCTGAAGCGAAAAAAGTATTATCTGATGCTCACCGTGATATGACATTTGTTGAATCAGAGTCAAACGGTCAATTTAAGTTAATTGCAACGTTTACTGAGCAACGCTTACAAGAAATTCGTAATTACGCTGTTGAGCAAAACATCACGATCATTCGTAACCGTGTTAATGAATTAGGTGTTGCTGAACCATTAGTTCAACGTCAAGGCGCAAGCCGTATTGTTGTTGAGCTACCGGGTGTTCAAGATACTGCGCGTGCTAAAGAAATTTTAGGTGCGACAGCGACACTTGAGTTCCGTGAAGTGGATGATAAGGCGGATTTAGCTGCAGCAGCAAGCGGTCGAGCTCCTGCGGGTAGTGAAATCAAAGAAGATCGTAATGGTCGTCCTGTTGTTCTTAAAAAACGTATTATTCTTGGTGGTGCAAGCATTACAGATGCAAGCTCAAGTGCTGATGAATATGGTCGTCCTCAAGTAAACATCTCGCTAGATAGCGAAGGTGGTAGCAAGATGACTGCGTTCTCTCGTAAAAATATCGGTAAGCTAATGGCGACGGTATTTACAGAGTACAAAGACAGCGGTCGTCGTACACCTGAAGGTCGCGTTATTCTGTCTAAAACGGAAGAAGTGATTAACCAAGCAACGATTCAATCCGCTCTTGGTCGTAGTTTCCGTATTACCGGTATCGACTCTCAAGCTGAAGCTCATAACCTAGCTCTTCTACTTCGTGCTGGTGCTCTAATTGCGCCTATCTCGATTGTTGAAGAACGTACGATTGGTCCATCAATGGGTCAACAGAATATCGACATGGGTATTCAAGCGTGTATTTGGGGTATGGTTGCTGTAATGATCTTTACGCTGGTTTATTACCGTGGTTTTGGTCTGGTTGCAAACCTAGCCTTAATGGCAAACTTGGTATTAATCATTGGTGTTATGTCGATGATCCCAGGTGCAACAATGACGCTTCCAGGTATTGCCGGTATCGTATTAACGGTTGGTATGGCGGTCGATGCTAACGTACTTATTTTCGAGCGTATTCGAGAAGAGTTGCGTGATGGGCGTAATCCACAACAAGCAATTCACCAAGGTTATGCGAATGCCTTTAGTACGATTGCTGATGCGAACATCACAACCCTGATTACTGCAATTATCTTGTTTGCTGTTGGTACAGGTGCAATTAAAGGTTTCGCTGTTACGTTATCTATCGGTATTTTAACGTCAATGTTTACTGCGATTGTTGGTACTCGTTGTGTGATTAACTTAGTTTACGGCGGTAAGCGCGTAGACAAGCTGTCGATCTAAGGACTCATTATTATGTTTCAATTAATGAAAGCAGAGAAAACGATCGACTTCATGCGTTGGTCTAAAGCTGCCTTCCTTTTCTCAATGTTGATGATTATTGCTTCTATAGCTACATTATCAACAAAGTGGTTAAACTGGGGCTTAGACTTCACGGGTGGAACACTTATTGAAGTTGGCTTTGAACAGCCTGCACAATTACCAGATATCCGTAGTGCATTAGAAGCGAAAGGTTTTGGTGATGCTACGGTTCAAAACTTTGGTACTGCACGTGATGTTATCGTTCGTCTTCAACCTCGTGAAAACGTAAAAGGTGAAGAGTTAGGTAACCAAATCATCAGTGCAATTAAAGAAGGTACTGGTGAGCAAGTAGAGATGCGTCGTATTGAGTTCGTTGGCCCAAATGTGGGTGATGAACTTACCGAAGCGGGTGGTTTAGCTATCCTAGTTTCTCTGTTATGTATCTTGGCTTATGTTTCGATGCGTTTCCAATGGCGTTTAGCTGCTGGTGCGGTACTTGCTTTGGCGCATGATATCATTATTACGTTAGGTATTTTTTCTTTCTTACAAATTGAAGTTGATTTGACGATCATTGCGGCGCTATTAACGGTGGTGGGTTATTCTTTGAATGATACCATTGTTGTATTTGACCGTATTCGTGAAAACTTCTTGAAAATGCGTAAGGGGGATTCTAACGACATTATTAATGATGCGATTACGCAAACATTAAGCCGTACATTGATTACATCAGCAACGACGCTATTTGTAGTTATCGCTCTATTTACTCAAGGTGGGGCTATGATCCATGGCTTTGCTCTTGCATTGCTGTTAGGTATCACTATCGGTACGTATTCTTCTATCTATGTAGCATCAGCGTTAGCTCTGAAATTAGGTATCACTCGTGAACACTTAATGCCAACGCCTATTGATAAAGAAGGTGAAGAAGAGTTTGAACAGATGCCTTAGCGGTATTTTGTTAACTATATAATAAAAAATGGACCATTATGGTCCATTTTTTTATGTCTACTAAAAGCTTTAAAGTTTCTCTAAATCTTTTTCTATTTCTTCTATTTTGCTCGCGACCACTTTTTCTAAATGTCTTAAATCTTTTAGAATTTTCTTTTTCACGTCGGTTGGTGTTTCTTTTTCTGGGCGAGTAATTTTGTTTAATTCATCAATGATAAGGGTTAAATTTCGATTGATTTCAGTTGTTTCTTTATAGCGATGACTGCCGCTATCTACAAGTACATTTTTAACTTGGCGAGGGTATTTGAATTTTACGCTTTTAGCGAAGAGTTCACCTTTCTGCTTAGAAAAATAGATCTTCAATATGTCTTTATGAGCTTCTTGTCGTAGAGAATAACGTTCAATTTTTTCTGGTTCAGAAATTCCAAGGCTAACAAGGTGTGGGTACATGGCTTACTCCAATATTATTATATAGTTATCAGATTCCTCTAAATGAGCATTAACGATGAAAGCGGATATCACAACTGCTGTGAATGAAAGTTGTGGGATAGATCTTGTCTATCCCACTTATTGCTTTTAGGTATTTATATTACGAGCTTAATCTCGCCACATTTTTAACTAATGCTATTTCAAGTTCTGCTTGTTTATCATCATCAAGGCGACCACCAACGTCAGATGTTAGGATGAATAAATCCTCAGCTCGCTCACCAATTGTGGTGATCTTGGCGGCATGTAAATTGATCCCTAATTGAGCAAATGTGGCACCAACCGTCGCTAATAACCCTGGAGTATCTAATGCAACAAACTCCATTAACGTCCTTTTCCCTGTTTTAGTTGGTAAAAACTCCATGCGTGTTTTCACATTAAAATGTTGAAGCTGGCGTGGCGGTCGACGGGTTTTAATGTGCGTTGCTTGGTCATTTAGTTTAACGTCGTAAAGTTGATCAATTAATCTTTGTTGTCGTTCTTCATCAATAGGGTCATCATTTTGGTCAAGAACCATAAAGGTATCGAGTGCATAGCCATCTTTACTGGACATAACTTGAGCATCATAAATAGTAATACTACGTCTATCTAACTCTGCTGCTACAGTTGCAAAAAGATGCGGTTGATCTTTACTGTAAACAAAAATTTCAGTTCCTCCACGAGAGGCGTTTTTACTGATGAGTATTAATGATTTTTCTTTATCTTGATGACGAAGAAGATGGCTAGCATGCCATGCAATTTGTTTATGAGTATGACGTAAGAAATAATCCGCTTTAAATCGACGCCATAAAGCATCGACTTCCCACTGTGTGAATCCTTCACTACGAAGTTGTGCAGAAGCCATTTGTTGATTATGACGAATGCGATCACGTAAGTCTGGCGGGTTCTCTAGTCCTCTTCTCAGTGCTCGCTGGGTGGCATTGTATAAATCTGCGATAAGTGATCGTTTCCAACTATTCCATAAATCCGGATTAGTCGCACAGATATCAGCAACAGTTAAACACACTAAATAATCTAAGCGTTCTTCATCTCTAACTTGTTTTGCAAACTCAGTAATTACATCAGGATCGTAAATATCACGACGTTGTGCTGTAACAGACATGAGCAAGTGGCTTTTTACGAGCCAAGAAACTAAATTGGCTTCCGGTTTTGATAGTCCATGGCTAATACAAAAATCATAGGCATCTACGGCACCTAATTCAGAGTGATCGCCCCCGCGGCCTTTTGCTATATCATGAAAAATGGCAGCTATGATAAGTAACTCTTTTTTCATTATTTTAGGGAAGATTTCACAACAGATAGGGTGTTTATCTCGGTTTGTAGTATCCGAAAATTTATTAATATGCTTAAGCAGACGAATGCTGTGCTCATCAACCGTATAAGCATGAAATAAATCAAATTGCATTTGTCCTACAATATGGCTCCATTGAGGTAAATAAGCGGAAAGAACCCCTAATTTATGCATGGAACTAAAGGCATTGTTTAATGCATTTGGGTGCTGAGTTAATTGTAGAAATTTTTCTTTGGCTTCAGGTATCTCACATAAAAAACGATTAAGTCGACGTCGAGCGGTTCGTAATTGACGCATGGTAGGAGGCGCAACTCCGTCAATGGTAGAGTCGTTCGCCATTAATAAAAACATGTCTAATATGGTGTCTGGACGAGCTTGAAATAGAGCTGGCTTTCGAGCTTCAATTAATCGTCCACGGCGTTGGAAATCATCATCTATGATAATGGCATCATCTTGCTCACCTTGATGAAGGATTGCTTGGTCAAAAATTTTGAGCAGCATGCTATTTAGCTCAGCAACACGGCGTAAAGTTCGATAGAACTCTTTCATCATACGCTCTACACCGCGATTTCCTTCACCAATGAAACCCAAATGCTCAGCAACGGAAGCTTGGTGACCAAAGGTGAGTCGATTGTCGTATCGTTTCAGTTCAATATGCAATGCAAAGCGAACACGCCATAAGAACTCTTGGCATTCTAATAATTCGCGATATTCAGCATCAGTTAAAAAACCGGCTTGACTCATCTCAAGTAGGGACGTTGCTCCAAAGTGGCGTCGAGCAATCCAGCTTAGAGTATGAATGTCTCTTAGCCCTCCTGGACTTGATTTTATGTCAGGTTCTAAGTTGTATGTGGTGTCATGGTAACGGCTGTGACGTTTTTTTTGCTCATCAATCTTTGCTTGATAAAAAGATTCACTTGGCCAGAAACTGTCTGAATGTATTTTTAATTTTAGTTGGTGGGACAGTTCTTTATTACCACAGATATAGCGGGCTTCTTGTAAGTTAGTTGCCACAGTTAAATCATTCTGACCTATTTCTATACACTCTGCTATTGAACGAACACTATGGCCAATTTCTAATTTTAAGTCCCAAAGTAGAGTGACTAACTCTCCTACTTTTTGGCAGAATGTATCATTGGTATTGTTCTCAGTTAAAATGAGAATATCAATATCTGAAAGAGGATGAAGTTCACTTCGTCCATAACCACCGACGGCGATCAAGGATGTATTTGCGATGTCATCAAATTTAAAAAATTGCCACAGTCGAGAGAGTAATTGATCAAAATAGTGAGATCGTTCAAATACTAAATCTGAAACGGCTTTGTGTTGATGAAAAGCGTTAATTTGGTATTGAGAGAAAAGGGTAAGTTGTTGCTTTAGTTCGGTAATATTAAGTTGAGTATCGGATAAGGATAGGGGGGATAGATATTTCATAGCAATCCTTGCTGATAAAAAAACAGAAGACCGAAGCCTTCTGTTTATTTACGATTTTGTTATTTGTTATTCATGTGGCGAGGAATGGTTTCTTCAGCACGTAACGTTAACACTTCACAACCGGTTTCGGTTACTAAAATAGTGTGTTCCCATTGAGCGGTATTTTTTCCGTCGCCTGTGTATACCGTCCAACCATCGTTGTCGTCTTGAAGACAGCCGAATTTACCTAAGTTGATCATTGGCTCAATAGTAAATGTCATGCCTGCTTTTAATACAGTACGATCGCTGTTTTTGTAATGAACAACTTGTGGTTCTTCATGGAATTCAGAACCAATACCATGCCCACAGTAATCACGTACGATAGAACATTTTGGTGTTGTACCTTTGATGTATTTTTGAATGGCAGTACCAATTTCACCCAGTTTTACACCTGGTTTCACTTTACGCATACCAACATATAAGCTCTCTTGTGCAATTAGACACAGACGCTTATCTGTAGGGCTTACATCACCAACTAAGAACATCTTAGAAGTATCACCGTGGTAACCGTCTTTGATTACTGTGATATCAATATTAAGGATGTCACCATCTTTTAATACTGCAGGTTTTACAAAACCATTGTATTGCTCATCTTGTGATGCAGGAATGCCATGACAAACAATGTGGTTAATTGATGTACAGATAGATTTAGGGAAACCATGGTAATTTAATGGAGCAGGGATTGCGCCTTGAACTTCAGTAATGTGCTTATGGCAAATTTGATCAAGTTCTTCTGTTGTTACCCCTGCTTTCACATAAGGTTCAATCATTTCAAGTACTTCAGCGGCTAATTGGCCGGCTACGCGCATTTTTTCAATTTCTGCAGCGTTTTTAATCTTTACTGACATGGGCTTTTCTCTATCTAAAATTAAATCGTATTAAACGATAATGTCTCTAAGTTTACCTAGGCAGCTTGTATCTTTCAATTATAAGGTGATGGGAATACCTAGATCAGTAAAATGATCCCTTAAAAATGAGTTATAAGAGAAAAATAGTGGATTTTAACAGCGTTTTTATGGTATAAAGCGCGCCGGATTGATGAACAATTTGTTGTTCTCAATACCAACTATACTTTTATTTTAAATCACACACATACCGACACGCAGTCCGGGGTGCTCATTTTTTTGATTGTTTAATCTTAAATTAGAGTCGGATTATCAGCGGGGTATGTGGAGGCTTAACCCCATTTAACAGAGGAATTCTCAAAATGGCAACTGTATCAATGCGCGATATGCTTAAAGCTGGTGTTCACTTCGGTCACCAAACTCGTTACTGGAACCCAAAAATGAAGCCATTCATCTTTGGTGCTCGTAACAAAGTTCATATCATCAACCTAGAGCAAACTGTACCAATGTTTAACGAAGCTTTAGCAGAACTTGCTAAAATCGGTAGCAAAAAAGGTAAAGTACTTTTCGTTGGTACTAAGCGCGCTGCATCTGAAGCTGTTAAAGAAGCTGCAATCAACAGCGACCAGTTCTACGTGAACAACCGTTGGTTAGGTGGCATGCTTACTAACTACAAAACTGTTCGTCAATCTATCAAGCGTCTAAAAGACTTCGAAGTTCAATCTCAAGACGGTACTTTTGAGAAACTAACTAAGAAAGAAGCGCTAATGCGTACACGTGATATGGAAAAACTAGAGAAATCTCTAGGCGGTATCAAAAACATGAACGGTCTTCCAGACGCGTTATTTGTTATCGATGCTGATCACGAACACATCGCTATTAAAGAAGCAAACAACCTAGGTATCCCAGTATTTGCTGTTGTTGATACTAACTCAAACCCAGACGGTGTTGACTACATTATCCCAGGTAACGATGACGCAATCCGCGCTATCCAACTTTACCTGAACGCTGCTGCTGACGCTGTTAAGTCTGGTCGTAACCAAGACGTTGCAGCTGTAGCTGAAAAAGACGGTTTCGTAGAAGCTGAATAATATTTTTTCGATTCGTCGAAATTATTATTTGCTCCTAGTGAGTCTTTTCGTTTCGTAGTAAACTGAAATAGTTAGCAGGGGCCCAATTTGGCCCCTGATTTTTAACTCCACCAATTAAATTGAGGAATTGAGAATGGCAACTGTAACTGCTGCTCTTGTAAAAGAACTTCGTGAGCGCACTGGCGCTGGCATGATGGAATGTAAAAAAGCGCTAGTTGAAGCGAACGCTGATATCGAACTAGCGATCGAAAACATGCGTAAATCTGGCGCTGCTAAAGCTGCTAAAAAAGCAGGTAACGTTGCTGCTGAAGGCGCAATCATCATCAAAGAAGAAAACGGCGTTGCTGCTCTTCTTGAAGTTAACTGTCAAACTGATTTCGTTGCTAAAGATGCTAACTTCACAGCATTCGCTGCAGAAGTTGCTGCTGCAGCTGTTGCTTCTCAAGCGACTGTTGAAGAACTTCAAGCACAATTCGAAGAAACTCGTGTTGCTCTAGTAGCTAAAATCGGTGAAAACATCAACATCCGTCGCGTACAATACGTTGCTGGTTCTGCACTAGCTTCTTACCGTCACGGCGAGAAAATCGGTGTTGTTGTAGCTGGTGAAGGCGATGCTGAAACTCTTAAGCACATCGCTATGCACGTTGCTGCTTCTAAGCCTGAGTACGTTAACCCATCTGACGTACCTGCTGACGTAGTAGAAAAAGAAAAAGCGGTTCAAGTTGAAATCGCTATGAACGAAGGCAAACCTCAAGAAATCGCTGAGAAAATGGTTATCGGCCGTATGAAGAAATTCACGGGCGAAGTTTCTCTAACAGGTCAAGCTTTCATCATGGAACCTAAGAAAACTGTTGCTGAAATTCTTAAAGAGAAAGGCGCTTCAGTATCTAACTTCGTACGTCTAGAAGTTGGTGAAGGTATCGAGAAAGCTGCAGAAATGAGCTTTGCTGATGAAGTAGCTGCAGTACAAAAAGGTTAATCCCTTCTGTATTGTAACTGAAAGAGACCGTGGCTATGCTGCGGTCTTTTTGTGAATAGCTGTTACCTTTTACTATTGAATTATTAATAGAAAATAATCCAGTACTAAATGGTGACCGTTATTTTGACAACTCTAGTGAAAAGGTAAAATCCATGACGACGAACCCGAAACCAGTATATCAGCGTATTCTATTAAAACTTAGTGGTGAAGCACTTCAAGGCGAAGAGGGTTTTGGTATTGACCCGGCAACGCTTGATCGTATGGCTCAAGAAGTAAAAGAGCTGATCGAGCTTGGTGTTCAAGTTGGTGTTGTTATCGGTGGTGGTAACCTTTTCCGTGGTGCAGGTCTTGCAGAAGCAGGCATGAACCGTGTAGTAGGTGATCACATGGGTATGCTAGCGACAGTAATGAATGGCTTAGCGATGCGTGATGCACTACACCGTGCATACGTAAATGCTCGAGTAATGTCAGCTATCCCTCTTAAAGGTGTATGTGACGATTACAACTGGGCTGATGCTATCGCTCAATTACGTCAAGGCCGTGTGGTTATTTTCTCAGCTGGTACAGGTAACCCATTCTTCACAACAGATTCTGCTGCATGTCTACGTGGTATTGAAATTGAAGCTGATGTTGTTTTAAAAGCAACAAAAGTAGATGGTGTATTTACTGCTGATCCAGTATCTAACCCTGATGCAGAATTGTATGATAAACTGTCTTACAACAGCGTTCTTGAAAAAGAATTAAAAGTGATGGACTTAGCAGCGTTTACTCTTGCTCGTGACCACAACATGCCTATTCGTGTATTTAACATGAACAAGCCTGGTGCATTACGTCGTGTAGTTATGGGTGAAACTGAAGGCACACTGATCAGCAACGCTGAATAATTCTCCTACGAATCAAAAATAATCAAGGTGATCTTGTGATTAACGAAATTAAAAAAGATGCGCAAGAGCGTATGGAAAAAAGTGTTGAAGCACTGAAAAACAACCTGTTAAAAGTTCGTACAGGTCGTGCTCACCCAAGTCTTCTATCTGGTATTTCAGTTGAATACTACGGTGCAAAAACACCTCTAAATCAAGTTGCTAACGTTGTAGCTGAAGATTCTCGTACTCTTGCAATTACGGTTTTCGATAAAGAACTTGCTGGTCTTGTTGAAAAAGCAATCATGATGTCAGATCTTGGTCTAAACCCAATGTCAGCGGGTACAGTAATCCGTGTACCACTTCCACCGCTAACAGAAGAGCGTCGTAAAGACCTAGTTAAGATTGTTCGTGGCGAAGCTGAAAATGGCCGTGTAGCTGTTCGTAATATCCGTCGTGATGCTAATGGTGATGTGAAAGCACTTCTTAAAGAGAAAGAGATTTCTGAAGATGATGATCGCCGTGCACAAGATGAGATTCAAAAGCTTACAGATGCTGCAGTTAAGAGTATTGATGAAGTACTTGCAGTAAAAGAAAAAGAGTTAATGGAAGTATAATTGCTTTCATACTCATTGTTCTCACTGATCTTTTCATTAAATTAATGATATGATGTCGGCGACGAACACCATAAGAAGCGCTGGGTGGAGACATCAGCGCTTTTATTTTTAAGGGAGTTATATGACCAGTCAAATTAATAACGAGTTTTTATCATTAGAAGTATTACCTAAGCATATTGCGGTAATTATGGATGGTAATGGACGCTGGGCTAAGGCTCAGGGAAAACCTCGTGTATTTGGTCATAAAGCAGGTGTTGATGCGGTAAGAAAAACCATTTCAGCAGCCAGCAAGCTTGGGATCAATGCCATAACACTTTTTGCTTTTAGTAGTGAGAATTGGCGTCGACCTGAAGAAGAAGTAAGTGTTCTAATGGAGTTGTTTATCACGGTGCTTTCTCGTGAAGTAAAACGTCTTCATAAAAATAATATTCAATTGCGTATAATTGGTGAAACTTCTCAGTTTAGTTCTCGCCTTCAGAAGAAAATTGTTGAAGCGGAAACATTAACTTCTGAAAATACAGGGTTAGTACTAAACGTTGCTGCAAACTATGGCGGCAAATGGGATATTACACAAGCAGTACGTCGCCTCGCATATCAAGTGGAACGAGGCAATTTACAGGCAGATGATATTGATGAAAGTCTTATCGCATCTAAACTGACGATGTCAGATTTGCCTGAAGTGGATTTGATGATTAGAACGAGCGGTGAATGTCGTATCAGCAATTTTATGCTGTGGCAAATGGCTTATGCTGAGTTCTATTTCACTGACCAATATTGGCCTGATTTTAATGAACAAAGCTTAGCTGATGCTGTTGCTTGGTTTGTTAGTCGAGAAAGACGATTTGGTTGTACAGGTGAACAAATCCAAGCTCTAATGAACGAAAAGGATCAATAAAGTTTGAAACAGCGTATTATTACTGCTCTTATTTTGGCGCCCCTTGTTATTGCAGGGATCTTCATGTTGCCAATGCAAGGGTTCTTAATTGCTATCACAGCAATTACATTGGTTGGATTCTGGGAGTGGACTCAGTTTACAGAATCAAAATCTCGCTATTTAGCTATTATCCCTTCTGTTGCTGTCTTAGCAGCGTCTTTGTTTTTTCTTCCAACATCAACGTTAGAACTGACAATACCTAGTAATGAACACCAAATAATATTATTAGTTGGTTTTACATGGTGGTTAATTGTATCGGGGTTAGTACTCACTTTCCCAAACAGTAAAAAATTATGGTATAGCAACTTACCTTTAAAGCATATTTTCGGTTGGCTAACTATGATTCCTTTCCTATGGAGTATTTTATTACTTCGTGCTGATCACTATATGCTAGATAGCTATTATGGCGCTAAACTTGTATTGCTTGTTTGTTTATTAGTATGGGCAGCAGATAGCGGTGCTTATTTTGCTGGTAAGTCATTTGGTAAGCGCAAAATGTCACCTGCAGTTAGCCCAAATAAAACCATTGAGGGTCTTATTGGTGGTGTGATTACCGCAATCATTATTGGTTGGGGGGCAGCAAGTGCATTCAATATTCAATTTGAAAGTACATCGTCAATGTTAGGTATTTTTATTGCAACAATTATCATCTCTGTTTTAGGTGACTTAGTAGAAAGCATGTTTAAGCGAGCATCAGGAATAAAAGACAGTGGCACGATTATTCCAGGTCATGGCGGTATTTTAGATCGCATTGATAGCTTAACAGCGGCTTTTCCTGTTTTTGCTTTTTTATATTTCTTCTAGCTGATATTAGGTATTTGACGACAAATACCATATCCATTTTTAAGTTATGCGGTAGATAGGATTATCTGCCGTTTTTCTATCTTTAAACCACCATGGTCATTTCATTATGCGCAAGTTAACCATTTTAGGAGCGACAGGCTCTATTGGTAGTAGCACACTATCAGTCGCAAAACAAAATTCCGATCAATTTGAAATTGTTGCATTAGGCGCTGGCACTAATGTCGATAAAATGTTGGAGCTATGCCTTGAATGGAAACCAAAATACGTCGCAATGGCAACTCAACCAGCGGCAGATGCGTTAAAAGAGCTATTATCAGCTCATGCGATTAATGCTGAAGTATTCTCTGGTGAAGATGGCTTATGTCATATTGCGCAACTTGACGAAGTTGATACTGTGATGGCTGCAATTGTAGGAGCAGCAGGGCTTCTACCAACCATGTCGGCCGTTAAAGCTGGTAAACGTATTTTGCTTGCTAATAAAGAAGCTTTGGTCATGTCTGGGCAGCTATTTATTGATGCGGTTGAAAAGTATGGCGCTGAATTGTTGCCAGTAGATAGCGAGCATAACGCTATCTTTCAATGTTTACCGCAATCAATTCAAACCAATTTAGGTCGTTGCGATTTAGAGGAACACGGTGTTAGTTCTATTTTATTAACTGGTTCTGGTGGCCCTTTTCGTTATACCGATGTGTCAGAGCTTGAAGCCGTAACGCCTGAAATGGCAATTGCGCACCCTAATTGGTCTATGGGGCCAAAGATCTCTGTCGATTCAGCAACGATGATGAACAAAGGCCTTGAGTATATTGAAGCTCGTTGGTTATTCAATGCGAGTAAAGAGCAATTAAAGGTTGTTATTCATCCACAATCAGTAATTCATTCAATGGTCCAATATAAAGACGGTTCTGTGTTGGCACAAATGGGATTGCCAGATATGAGAACACCCATTGCGTGTACTATGTCTTACCCAAAAAGAGTCAATGCAGGTGTTGAACCTTTAGATTTTACTAAGGTTGGAGAGTTTACGTTTATCGCTCCTGACTTTTCTCGCTACCCTTGTTTGAAACTAGCCATTGATGCGTGTTATTTAGGTCAACATGCAACTACGGGGCTAAATGCTGCGAACGAGCAAGCTGTTGCTGCCTTTTTAGCCAATAAAATAAAATTTACGGATATCGCTCGAATTAATGAGGCTGTTTTGCATAAAGTATGTGCAAACTTCCAAAACCTTGAGCTAGATAGCTTGGAAAGCCTGATTGACCTAGATAGAATGGCGCGTCGTTATGCCGATGAGGCAATTAATAAGGTTTAATTATGTCAGAACTTCTATGGAATTTAGCATCATTCATTATTGCACTGGGTATTCTTGTTGCAGTACATGAATTTGGCCACTTCTGGGTAGCGCGCCGTTGTGGTGTTATTGTTGAGAAATTTTCAATTGGTTTTGGCAAATCTCTTTGGAGCAAAAAAGGCAAAGACGCCACTGAATATAACATTTCGATGATCCCACTTGGTGGATACGTAAAAATGTTAGATGAGCGTGTTGATGATGTTCCAGAAGAGCAAAAAGAAAGAGCGTTTAATAATCGTCCATTATGGCAGCGCAGTGCTATTGTTGCTGCTGGACCAATAGCGAATTTCCTGTTTGCTGTATTTGCATGCTGGCTTGCTTTTATGATCGGCGTAACCGCATTGAAACCAGTTGTAGGTCAAGTTGAAGATGGCTCTATTTTTTCTAAAGCAGGAATTACAGCTGGTGTTGAACTAAAAGCCATTTCAGGAATCCAAACATCCGATTGGGAAGCCGTAAGCATGGCGATAGTGTCACACATTGGTGATGACTCTATGACGGTGACTTATAGTGATGAAAATAATATTGGTGTTGAAGTAACGAAGCGTTTGGATTTATCCCAATGGAATTTTGACCCAGAGAAAGATTCGCCACTATTATCGTTAGGCTTTTTTCCTTATCGTCCAGCTTTAACTCTTGATGTTGCAAATGTTAGTAGTAACAGTGCAGCTGAAAAATCGGGTTTATTAGTTGGTGACCGTTTGGTTTCAGTTAATGGTAATGCATTAACGAAATGGCAAGAAATGGTTGATGTTATACAAGGTAATCCGAGCAAAGCGGTTGATTTGGTTATTTCTCGTGAAGGTCAAACTGTTGATTTGGTATTAATACCAGATAGCAAAGAGATTGCAGATGGCAAAGTTATCGGATTTGCAGGTGTTTCTCCTCTATATCAAGAATGGCCAGAAGGCTACCGTTATGAAAAACAGTATGGCCCAATTGTTGCGTTTGAAAAAGCGTTAGCAAAAACTGGCGATATTATTGATTTAACCCTCACCATGACAAAGAAACTCTTTACTGGTGATGTTGCACTGAATAACTTAAGTGGTCCCATCTCTATTGCAAAAGGGGCTGGTACGACTGCTGAATATGGTTTAGTCTCATTTTTAGGATTTTTAGCGTTAATCAGTGTTAACTTAGGCATTATTAACTTATTACCTCTTCCTGTATTGGATGGCGGGCATTTACTCTTCTTTGCTATTGAAGGGATTACGCGTAAGCCAGTATCGGAACGAGTTCAAGAAATTGGTTATAAAGTAGGAACAGCAATGATTATGTCATTGATGGCGATAGCTTTATTTAACGACTTTATGCGCCTTTAAGTAGTAGCAAGGGAATTATTAGACGTATTATGGCGATGAAAAAATTGTTGATTGCCTCACTGCTGTTTGGCAGTGTTGCAGCGCACAGTGCAGAAACATTTGTTATTGATGACATACGCTTTGAGGGATTACAGCGTGTTGCATTAGGTGCTGCACTACTTAAAACACCTGTTCGTGTTGGTGATACGATGAGCCAACAAGATGTAGCTCAGGTTATTCAGGCTCTTTTTGCATCTGGCAACTTTGAAGACGTAAAAGTGTTCCGTGATGGTAATGCATTACTTATTAAGGTAACTGAACGCCCAACGATTGCAAATATCTCTTTCTCTGGTAACAAAGCGATCAAAGAAGAGCAGATGCAGCAAAATCTAGAGGCTTCTTCTATTCGAGTTGGTGAAGCGCTAGATAGAACAACCTTAAGTAATATTGAAAAAGGGTTAGAAGATTTCTATTACAGCGTAGGTAAATACAACGCGACGGTTCATGCAGTTGTAACGCCACTTCCTCGTAATCGTGCAGATCTTAAATTCGTGTTCACCGAAGGTGTATCGGCAAAGATCCAACAAATTAACTTTATTGGAAATGAAGTTTTTACTGATGAGCAACTATTAAGCCGTTTTAACTTAAATGTTGATGTTGCTTGGTGGAACTTCTTAGCTGATGAAAAATATCAAAAACAAGTGCTTGCTGGTGATATCGAAGCATTACGTTCATATTATCTTGATCGCGGTTATCTAAAATTTCAAGTTGACTCAACCCAAGTGTCTATTTCACCTGACAAAAAAGGTGTGTATATCGCTTTAACGATTGATGAAGGCGAACCTTACACTGTAAGCGGTGTTAAATTCCAAGGTGAATTAATTGGGAAAGAAGAAGAGTTTAAAAAACTGATCCCGTTTGAAAATGGTGAAGTTTACAACGGTTCTGCGGTAACGAGTTTAGAAGAAAACATAAAGCGTATTTTAGGGGAAGCGGGTTACGCTTATCCTCAAGTTCGTACCATGCCTGAATTTGATGATGAAAACCAAACGGTATCATTAATCATCAATGTTGAAGCAGGTAATCGTATGTACGTTCGTGATATTCGATTTGTTGGTAATACATCGACAAAAGATGAAGTATTACGTCGTGAAATGCGTCAAATGGAAGGGGCTTGGTTAAACTCTAAGTCAATTGAAACAGGTAAAAACCGTCTAAATCGTTTGGGCTTCTTTGAAACTGTTGATGTTCAAACTGTTCGTGTTCCTGGCTCTGATGATGAAGTGGATCTGGTTTATTCTGTAAAAGAAGCGAACTCCGGTAGTGTTAACTTTGGTGTCGGTTATGGTACGGAGTCAGGCATAAGTTTCCAAGTAGGTTTACAACAAGATAACTTTATTGGTTCAGGTAATCGTGTTGGTATTAATGCGATGATGAACGATTATCAAAAGAACATCAGTTTAGACTACCGTGATCCATACTGGAACCTTGATGGTGTCAGTCTTGGCGGTAAGATCTTCTATAATGAGTTTGAAGCATCAGATGCAGGTATTGTTGACTACACCAACCAAAGTTATGGCGGTAGTTTAACTTGGGGTTTCCCATTTGATGAATTGAACTATTTTGAAATTGGTGTGGGTTATACGCACAATAAAATTTCAAACTTAGAAGGTTATGTACAGATTGAACAGTATCTACAATCTGTAGGCGATGCATATGATAGTGGTGATCAAACCTTAATCGTTAGTGATTTTGATGTCACCTTGTCGTGGACACGTAATAACTTGAATAAAGGGTATTTCCCAACTGCGGGTAACTACCAACGTGCGTCGTATAAAATTACAACGCCAAATTCTGATTCACAGTTCTTTAAAGCACAATATGAAGTTCGACAGTACTTCCCATTAACTAAGAAGCATGAGTTTGCTTTATTAATGCGTGGTAAGGCGGGTTATGGTAATGGTTATGGTCAAACTGATGGTAATGATAACCTGTATCCATTCTATGAAAACTTCTATGCGGGTGGCTTCACTACGCTACGTGGTTTTGGTTCAAACTCTGCGGGTCCAAAAGCAGTATATGCGCAAGGCTCAAATGGTGGTATAGGTAACAATACTTCGTATGCGGCAACAGATGACTCTGTTGGTGGTAACGCAACAGCATTAGCAAGTATTGAATTAATCGTTCCAACACCGTTTGCAAGTGAAGAGACTCGAAATCAAATTCGAACCAGCGTTTTCTTTGATATGGCAAGTGTTTGGGATACTGAATTTGATTATAAAGAACCTAAGCCGGGAATGGATGGCAAACAGTACTACTATGATTACTCTGACCCATCAAACTTCCGTTCATCGTATGGTGCTGCCGTACAATGGATGTCACCAATGGGACCATTAGTATTCTCAATTGCGAAACCAGTGAAAATTTATGAAGGTGATGATGAAGAATTCTTCAGTTTCACCATTGGTCGAACTTTCTAAGCATTGATAGCTCTAATAGAAAAGTGTTAATGTAAACTGTATTGGTTTATATACGATAATAGTTAAGTAAGGATATGATTTTGAAAAAATTAGTGAAAGTAGCCGCTTTAGGCGCAGTTCTGGTAAGTGGTTCTTTTTTTGCTAATGCAGCAGAAGCAGCAACCAAAGTTGGTTATGTAAACATGGCTCAAATTGTTCAGCAAATGCCACAACGTGAAGCTATTTCAGAAAAGCTTCGTGCTGAATTTAAAGATCGTATTGATGAGTTACGTGGTTTAGAATCAAAAATTAAAGATAAAGTTGAAACTATCAAACGCGATGGTGAGTTATTAGGTGCATCAGGTAAAACGAAGCTTGAGCGTGAAATCGCTTCACTTCAGTCTGATTACAAACTAAAAGCACAAGCTTTAGATGAAGATAACCGTCGTCGTCAAGGTGAAGAGCGTCAAAAGTTAATTATGCAAGTGCAACAAACTGTAGAGAAAGTAGCAAATAAAGAAGGCTACGATATGGTTGTTGACGCTGCAACATTGCTTTGGGCTAAACCAGAAGACAACCTATCAGAAAAAGTTATTAAAGCAATTAAATAAGGTTGAATATGTCTCGTATTACGCTTGCTGAATTGGCAGAAAAATTAGATGCAACAGTTCATGGTGATGGCACTGTTGTGGTTCACTCAATCGCTTCGATGAGCAAGGCAAAGGAAGGGGATATTACTTTCCTTTCTGATGCTAAGTATCGTAAACATTTAGTTGAGTGCCAAGCTTCTGCTGTTATTGTTAAAGAAGCAGATGTGGAATTCTGTCAATCTAACGCTCTAATAATGCGAGACCCATATTTAGGCTTTGCACTAGCAGCACAAGCATTGGACACAACACCTGCTCCTGCTAGTGATATTGCACCTTCTGCTTATATTGCTGATGATGCAATTATTGGTGAAGGTGTTGCTATTGGTCATAATGCGGTTATTGAATCAAAAGCGGTTATTGCTGGTGGTGCAATGATTGGTGCTGGTTGTTTTATCGGTAAAGAAGCAAAAATCGGTAAAAATACTAAATTATGGGCAAATGTATCTGTTTATCACCGCGTTGAAATTGGTGAAGCTTGCCTTGTTCAATCTGGTACAGTTATTGGTTCTGACGGTTTTGGCTATGCGAATGACCGAGGTACTTGGGTTAAGATCCCACAGTTAGGTTCTGTAATTATTGGCGATAATGTTGAGATTGGTGCAAATACGACGATTGATCGTGGTGCTATTGATGACACCGTTATTGAAAGCAATGTTATCATCGATAACCAAATTCAAATTGCGCATAACGTACAAATCGGATCTGGTTCAGCAATGGCTGGTGGTACTATAGTTGCAGGCAGTACTAAAATTGGTAAGCACTGTATTATCGGCGGTGGCTCTGTAATTAATGGTCATATCGAAATTACGGATGGGGTAACCATCACAGGTATGGGCATGGTAATGCGAGCGATTGATGAGAAAGGTATGTACTCATCAGGCATTCCACTGCAAACCAATAAAGAATGGCGTAAAACAGCGGCTCGTGTTCATAAGATTGATGAAATGAACAAGCGATTAAAAGCAGTTGAAAAAAAGTTAGTCGATTAATATTAACTTTACTACATTCTAATAAATAAGTATTGGTCTGCATTTTGCAGACCTTTTTCTATCTATTATTACTCTATTTGAGCTACACTATTGCTCAGATACGATATTGTTTTACAGGAATACTATTTTGACTCGTGAAAATAAAACATTAAATATTACTGAAATCCAAGAGTTACTACCTCATCGTTACCCATTTCTATTGGTTGACCGAGTAACTGATTTCGAAGAAGAGAAATACTTACACGCGATCAAGAATGTGTCTGTAAATGAACCTCAATTTACAGGTCACTTCCCACAAATGCCTATTTTCCCTGGCGTATTAATTCTTGAAGCAATGGCTCAAGCAACAGGCTTATTGGCATTTAAATCATTCGGTGCTCCTGCTGAGAATGAACTGTACTACTTTGCAAGTATCGATAAAGCAAAATTCCGTAAACCAGTAGTACCAGGTGATCAACTGGTTCTTGAAGTTGAATTTATTAAAGATCGTCGTGGTATCGCACTATTTAATGGCGTAGCTAAAGTAGATGGCGAAGTTGTATGTTCTGCTGAGCTTAAGTGTGCAAGACGAGAGTTTTAATTATGATTCATGAAACTGCTAAGATTCACCCATCAGCTGTTATTGAAGGCAACGTAACGATTGAAGCTAATGTATCTGTTGGTCCATTTACTTACATTTCTGGTAATGTAACGATTGGCGAAGGTACGGAAGTGATGTCACACGTTGTTATCAAAGGTGATACAACGATTGGTAAAGATAACCGTATTTTTGCTTTTGCAATTATCGGCGAAGAAAGCCAAGACAAGAAATATGGTGGCGAAGCAACAACGGTTGTTATCGGTGACCGTAATGTGATTCGTGAAAGTGTACAAATCCACCGTGGTACTGTTCAAGATCGTGGTGTAACTACAGTAGGTAGTGATAACTTACTTTGCGTTAATGTACATATTGCACATGATTGTGTTGTTGGTGACAACATCATTATGGGTAACAACGCGACACTAGCGGGTCATGTAACGGTAGAAGACTTTGCTATTGTTTCTGCATTGTCACCTGTGCATCAGTTCTGTACGGTTGGTGCTCACAGCTTCATTGGCGGTGCTTCAGTTGTTGTTCAAGATGTACCACCATTTGTGATGGCACAAGGTAACCACTGTAAACCGTTTGGTATTAATATCGAAGGCCTAAAACGTCGTGGTTTTGAAAAAGCTGAAATCCATGCAATTCGTCGTGCTTATAAAGCACTTTACCGTAACGGTAATACGCTAGAAGAAGCAAAAGTTGAAATAAACAAAGAAATCGAAGCGTTTCCAGTTCTTCAAGGCTTCTTAGATTTGTTTGAGAAATCAACGCGCGGTATTATTCGTTAATAACGGCATTAAAAACAGTTAAAGTATATAAGGCCTATTCATGTAGGCCTTTTTTATTTGGAGTAAGTATGACCAAACCATTACGAATCGGAATTGTTGCAGGTGAATTATCTGGAGACACTCTAGGTGAAGGCTTTATTAAGTCAATCAAAGCACAATATCCAGATGCAGAGTTCGTTGGGATCGGTGGACCTAAGATGATAGCTCAGGGCTGTGATTCTTTATTTGATATGGAAGAGTTAGCCGTAATGGGATTGGTCGAAGTGCTTGGTCGCTTACCTCGTTTATTGAAGGTAAAAGCGGAACTAGTACGTTACTTCACTCAAAATCCACCGGACGTATTCATTGGTATTGATGCACCCGATTTTAATCTTCGTCTTGAAAAAACACTAAAAGATAACGGTATTAAAACGGTTCATTACGTTAGTCCATCAGTATGGGCATGGCGACCAAAGCGTATTTTTAAAATCGATGCTGCTACGGATCTTGTATTAGCCTTTCTGCCTTTTGAAAAAGCATTTTATGATAAATACAATGTAGCTTGTGAGTTTATTGGTCACACACTAGCTGATGCTATTCCTATGGAGACCGATAAGTTTGCTGCTCGTGAATTACTTGGTTTAGAGCAAGATCGTAAATGGCTTGCAGTATTACCTGGAAGTCGTGGCGGTGAAGTCGCATTAATAGCAAAACCCTTTATTGAAACTTGCCAACGAATTCATAAACAACATCCAGATATGGGGTTTGTTGTTGCCGCGGTAAATGAAAAACGTCGTGAGCAATTTGAAACTATTTGGAAAGAAACGGCACCAGAGCTTGATTTTGTTATTATTCAAGATACAGCTCGAAATGTGATGACAGCAGCTGATGCTGTGTTACTTGCTTCAGGTACGGTTGCTTTAGAATGTATGCTAGTGAAGCGTCCAATGGTCGTGGGCTATCAAGTTAATAAGCTTACGGGATGGATAGCTCAAAAACTGTCGATTACTGAATTTGTCTCGCTTCCTAATGTATTGGCAGGAAAAGAGCTCGTTCAAGAGTTTATTCAAGAAGAGTGTCATCCAGATTTTCTTTATCCTGCAATGGAAAAAGTACTAGATAATGATAATAGTGAATTAATTGAAAAATTCACAGAAATGCATCAATGGATTAGAAAAGACGCAGATAAACAAGCTGCCAATGCCGTATTACGCCTAATTAATAAAGAAACAGCAGAATAACCAGATGACAAAAAAAACAGAATCAAAAGAATTACCGCCGTTTGAGTATCCAGAAGGATATCAACTTTTCGCTGGAGTTGATGAAGTTGGTCGTGGCCCTTTAGTCGGAGCCGTTGTTACCGCTGCGGTTATTTTGGATCCTAATAACCCGATTGAAGGGTTAACCGATTCTAAAAAATTAACAGATAAAAAGCGTGAGTTGTTATTTCCTGAAATTCAAGAAAAAGCACTAGCGTGGTCATTAGGTCGTTGTGAAGCGCATGAAATTGATGAATTAAATATTCTTCAAGCGACGATGGTTGCTATGCAAAGAGCGATTGCTGGTCTTAATATTACCCCTGATTTTGCATTGATTGATGGTAATAAAGTACCCGAATTACCAATGGCAGGACTTGCGGTAGTGAAAGGGGATTTACGCGTTCAAGAGATCAGCGCTGCATCCATTATTGCAAAGGTTACACGTGATAGAGAGATGGAGGAGCTAGATAAAGCTTATCCTCAATATGGTTTTGCGAAGCACAAAGGCTACCCAACTAAGGCACACTTCGAAGCAATTGAAGAGCACGGTGTTATTTCTGAACATCGTCGAAGTTTTAAACCCGTAAAACGCGTTTTAGGGATTGAATAATGTCTGAACCTAAATTCGTACATTTAAGAGTTCATAGTGACTTCTCAATGGTGGATGGCTTATCTAAAGTTCCGCCATTGGTAAAAAAAGTCGGTGAGCTTGGAATGCCTGCGATGGCATTGACTGACTTTACCAATTTATGTGGTTTAGTTAAGTATTATTTTGCTGCTCATGGAGCGGGAATCAAACCGATTATTGGTGCGGACTTTAAAGTTCAATCCCAAGAGTTTGGTAATGAATTATTTAATTTAACGGTACTTGCAAAAGATAACGAAGGATATAAAAACCTGACGTTATTGATCTCTGAAGCCTATCAACGTGGCCATGTTCAGCACACTCCGGTAATGGACAAAGAGTGGTTGGTTAATCATAAAGAAGGGTTAATCCTGCTTTCTGGTGGTAAAAGTGGTGATGTTGGTAAAGCATTATTAAAAGGGAATAAAGAACTCGTTAATGAGTGTGTTGAATTTTATCAAACGCATTTCCCTGAACATTATTATTTAGAGTTAACGCGTACAGGTCGAGCAGATGAAGAGAGTTATCTTCATTTTGCGGTTGAATTAGCTGAAAAAGAAAACTTACCTGTTGTCGCAACCAATGATGTTCGTTTTATAAAGGCCGATGATTTTGATGCTCATGAGATTCGTGTTGCGATTCATGATGGCTTTACATTAGAAGACCCTCGCCGACCTAAATTATACAGTGATCAACAATACTTACGTTCTGAAGAGGAAATGTGTGAATTATTTTCAGACATTCCAGAGGCACTAGAGAACAGTGTTGAAATAGCAAAGCGTTGTAATGTAACGGTACGCTTAGGTGAGTATTTCCTACCTAATTTCCCTACAGAAGGGATGAAAATTGAAGACTTTCTCGTTAAGAAATCTCAAGAAGGCTTAGAAAGACGTTTGGCGTTTTTATTTCCTGATGAGAAAGTACGTTTAGAACGTCGACCTGAATACGATGAGCGTTTACAGATTGAACTCGATGTAATCAACCAAATGGGATTCCCAGGTTACTTCTTGATCGTAATGGAGTTCATTCAATGGTCAAAAGATAATGCAATTCCTGTAGGTCCGGGTCGTGGTTCAGGTGCTGGTTCTCTTGTTGCTTATGCACTAGACATCACAGACCTTGATCCTCTTGAATATGATCTTCTTTTTGAACGTTTCTTGAACCCAGAACGTGTATCTATGCCCGATTTCGATATCGACTTTTGTATGGATAAACGAGATCAGGTTATTGAGCACGTAGCCGAAATGTATGGTCGTGATGCGGTATCTCAAATTATTACCTTTGGTACCATGGCGGCAAAAGCGGTAATTCGTGATGTAGGGCGAGTGCTTGGACACCCTTACGGCTTTGTTGACCGCATTTCGAAGTTAGTTCCATCTGATCCTGGAATGACACTTGCTAAAGCATTCGAAGCCGAACCTCAACTTCCAGAGCTGTATAATGCAGATGAAGAAGTAAAAGCTCTGATCGACATGTGCCGTATTCTTGAAGGTTGTACTCGAAACGCAGGTAAGCACGCCGGTGGTGTTGTAATATCACCAACGACAATCACAGACTTTGCGCCTTTGTATTGCGATGCTGATGGTCATTTCCCTGTAACTCAATTTGATAAGAATGACGTTGAAACTGCTGGTCTAGTTAAGTTTGACTTCTTAGGGTTAAGAACATTAACCATCATAGATTGGGCATTAGGGTTAGTTAACCCTCGTCTTGAAAAAGAAGGTAAAGATCCAGTTCGAATTGAATCGATACCTTTAGATGATCAAGCCTCATTTAATTTATTACAAAATTCAGAAACTACTGCGGTATTCCAATTAGAATCTCGTGGTATGAAAGATCTGATTAAACGTCTTCAACCGGACTGTTTTGAAGACATCATCGCACTAGTAGCTCTTTTCCGTCCGGGTCCGCTTCAATCAGGCATGGTAGATAACTTCATTGACCGTAAACATGGTCGAGAAGAAGTATCTTACCCTGATGCGACATGGCAACATGAATCGTTAAAAGAGACGTTAGAACCGACTTACGGCATTATCTTGTATCAAGAACAAGTTATGCAGATTGCACAAATCTTAGCAGGCTATACGCTAGGTGGAGCGGATATGCTTCGTCGTGCAATGGGTAAGAAAAAACCAGAAGAAATGGCCAAGCAGCGTGGTACTTTTAAAGAAGGTGCTGAGAAAAACGGTGTAGATGGCGAGCTGTCGATGAAAATCTTCGACTTAGTAGAAAAATTCGCAGGTTATGGTTTTAACAAATCTCACTCAGCGGCTTATGCTTTAGTTTCTTATCAAACATTATGGTTAAAAACACATTATCCAGCTGAGTTTATGGCGGCGGTAATGACGGCAGATATGGACAATACTGATAAGATTATTGGTCTTGTTGATGAATGTTTCCGTATGAAGTTAACCGTGTTACCACCGGATGTTAACTCTGGTTTGTATCGTTTTAATGTTAATGAAAAAGGTGCGATTGTTTACGGCATCGGTGCGATTAAAGGGGTTGGTGAAGGCCCAATTGAGAATATTATTGAAGCAAGAAACAAAGGTGGTCACTTTAAAGACTTATTTGATTTCTGTGCTCGTATCGATACTAAGAAAACCAATAAACGTGTAGTTGAAAAACTGATCCGTGCTGGTGCATTAGATAGACTAGGACCACACCGAGCTGCATTAATGGCATCATTGGATGATGCGATGAAAGCCGCTGGTCAACACCATCAAGCGGAGTCTTTTGGTCAATCTGATATGTTTGGTGTATTAACTCAAGCACCTGAAGAAGTAGAACAAGCGTATATTCACGTTCCTAAATGGCCAGAGAAAGTGTGGCTAGAGGGGGAAAGAGAAACATTAGGGCTTTACTTAACTGGACACCCTGTTAATGCGTATATTAAAGAGTTGTCTCGATATACGACATGGCGTTTGAACGATGCTCACGTAACTCGACGCGATCAAACGGTAACAGTTGCAGGCTTAGTAATAGCTGCTAGAGTAATGACCACTAAACGTGGGACTCGTATTGGTTTAATGACTTTAGACGACAGATCTGGCCGAATGGAAGTGATGTTGTTCTCAGATGCGCTTGATCGATACGCAGATTTACTAGAAACTGATAAAATAGTCCTTGTTTCTGGACAGGTCAGCTTTGATGATTTCAATGGTGGGCTTAAAATGTCTGCCCGTGAAGTGATGTCATTGGGCGATGCGCGCGAAAAATACGCACGTGGGTTATCCGTATCGGTAACCGAATCTCAAATTAATAACCAATTTTTTGAGCGCTTTAGTCAAATACTAGAGCCTAACCGGGCAGGGACCGTTCCGGTCAACGTATATTATCAACGAGCTGATGCTCGAGTGAAGTTGGTCTTAGGGACAGAATGGCGAGTAACGCCAACCGACCAACTGATGGATGATTTAAAGTCGTTGCTTGGCGAACAACAAGTCGAGCTTGAATTTAACTAGATTATTGAAGAACACTAATTTGAGTGTTCTTAAACTAACAAGGATTCTTTGATGAGCCTGAATTTTCTTGAATTTGAAAAACCAATTGCTGAACTAGAAGCGAAAGTAGAAGCGTTACGTGAGATCTCTCGTCGTGGCGATGAAAATGCGCTTGATCTAGAAAAAGAGATAAAGCAATTAGAAGATAAATGCCTTGAGCTTAAAAAGAAAACATTTAGTGATTTAGGTGCATGGGAAGTTGCTCAACTTGCTCGTCACCCAGAGCGTCCTTACGTTCTTGATTACATTGAGCATATGTTTACTGAGTTTGATGAATTAGCAGGCGATCGTGCTTTTGCTGATGATAAAGCGTTAGTTGGCGGTATTGCTCGTTTAGATGGTCGCCCAGTAATGGTTATTGGTCATCAAAAAGGTCGTGGCACAAAAGAAAAAGTAATACGTAATTTCGGTATGCCAAAACCGGAAGGTTACCGTAAAGCGAAACGTTTAATGCAAATGGCTGAGCGTTTTAATATGCCAGTAATTACATTTATTGATACAGCTGGTGCTTACCCTGGCGTTGGTGCAGAAGAGCGTGGCCAATCAGAAGCTATCGCTATGAACCTAAAAATTATGTCTGAACTAAGTGTTCCAGTTATCTGTAACGTTGTTGGTGAAGGTGGTTCTGGTGGTGCACTAGCTATCGGTGTTGGTGATTACGTAAACATGCTTCAATACTCAACGTATTCAGTAATTTCTCCAGAAGGTTGTGCTTCAATCTTATGGCGTGATTCAGATAAGGCGCCACAAGCTGCAGAAGCCATGGGTCTTGTTGCTCCTCGCCTAAAAGAACTTGAGCTGATTGATACGATTATTGATGAGCCTTTAGGTGGCGCACATCGTGATCATAAAGCGACTGCTGAGAACATTAAACAGCGTCTGCTTGAGCAGTTAAAAGAGCTTGATGCATTTGATAATGAAGCTCTGCTTGAGCGTCGTTACCAACGCTTAATGAGCTATGGTTACTGCTGATAGCATTTATTGATTCGCGCACAGTAGTCGCGTAATCCAATAAGATAGAGTAAAGTGAAAGCGAGCCTGAGTGCTCGCTTTTTTATTGGAAGAAACCTTAGGTTTAATTGATATGCTTTATTCTCATTTTTCTCAGCAAATAACATCTTATTCCGTTAAAAAACCACATCTAATTGTCGCATTAAGTGGTGGCGTTGATTCAATGGTGTTATTGCGTTTAGCTGGAATGTACGCGAAGGAAAAGCAATTGGAATGCATGGCTGTTCATGTTAATCATGGATTAAGTAAACATGCTAGCGATTGGGAAGTGAGTTGTGCCTCTTATTGTGAAGAGTTAGATATTCCGCTTTATATCGAGCGAGTCAACTTAAAAGTAAGTCCGCAAGAGAGCTTGGAAGAGGTGGCAAGAAAAGCTCGTTATCATGTGTTAGAAAAACATATGCGAGCCAATAGTTTATTGCTTACGGGTCAACACCAAGACGATCAAGTTGAAACGTTTTTCTTAGCGCTTAAGCGTGGCAGTGGTCCTGCTGGGCTCTCTTCTATGCCTTCAATTATCCCGCTTAAAACTGGGTATAAATGCCGACCGTTATTATTTACCTCTCGTCAGCACATTACAGAGTATGCTCAACAGCATCAGTTAACTTGGGTTGAAGATGAAAGTAATCAAGATACTCGATTTGATCGTAATTTCTTACGCCATGAGATCACGCCAGTGTTATCTCAACGTTGGCCAAGTTTTGCTTCTGCTGTTTCTCGAAGTGCTCAATTATGTGCGGAGCAAGAAGCGTTGTTGGTTGAATTATTGCAACCTAAATTGCAGCTGTTTCAAAATGAATTTCAAGGTCTATCGATTAAACAGATTGAACCAGAATCACTAGCATCTCGTAATATGTTATTGCGACTATGGCTGAAATTGTTTGCTATCCCACTCCCTAGTCAAACTCAACTTCATATTTTATGGAATGAGGTTGCTATGGCTCAACAAGATGCAAATCCTTGTTTAGAGTTGGGAATTGTACAAATACGACGTTATCAAGGTTATATTTATTGTGTGCCTAAATACCAAGATGTGTCTTTGTGGAAAAAGACGTTAGAAGGAAAAATTGCACTACCAGATAATCTTGGTGAGCTAGAGCTGAGAGCTAAGTTTAGTCATCATGAGAAGGGTGGTATTTTGCAATTAAGAGCACCGTTACTTAATGAAAAAGTAGAGGTGCGTTTTAATGTTATTGGTTTGGCGCCACATCCCGAGAAACGTCAACATAGCCGTAAAATGAAAAAACTGTATCAAGAGTATGAAGTACCTACTTGGCAACGCTCACGATTACCAATGGTGTTTTATAACGATGAATTAGCTGCTGTTGCTGGATTGTTTGTTTGCAAAGCATTTTCAGGGCAAGAATGTGAGCTACTTTGGTATAAACCTGTATCAGAATAGACATTCAAAACGAGCTTGGCACAATAACTTAAAATTATAAGGAGCAATGGAATGAAAAAAATAATTGGATTAGCGGTTATCGCATTAATGGCCTCAGCACCGACATTGGCAGCGGGTGATGCTGCAGCAGGAAAAGCAAAATCAGCAATTTGTGCATCATGTCATGGAGCAAATGGAATTGCTGTTATTCCGGGTTATCCAAATCTGAAAGGTCAGAATGCTCAATATATCGTATCGTCATTAAAAGCATACAAAAATAAAGAGCGCAGTGGTGGTAACTCAGCCATTATGCAACCAATGTCTATGATGTTAAGTGATACTGATATGGAAAACTTAGCAGCGTATTACTCAACGATGAAATAATAGCAATTTCACTAACGGTATTATTTTAAAACAAAATCATAAATTAAAGCACTGCTGGTATGCGGTGCTTTTTTATTATTGAATGTTTGTGGCCTCTCAACGATAATGACCATATATTCAATATTGATGTTAAGGGACTAATATGAAAAAGATCGAAGCCATCATTAAACCATTTAAATTAGATGATGTGCGTGAAAGCCTTGCTGATGTTGGCATTACAGGTATGACAGTATCTGAAGTAAAGGGATTTGGTCGCCAAAAAGGTCATACAGAATTGTATCGTGGTGCTGAATACATGGTCGATTTCTTACCAAAAGTGAAATTAGAAATCGTGGTGAGTGATGATGTGGTTGATCAATGTATTGATGCCATTATTGAAACTGCACAAACGGGTAAGATTGGCGATGGCAAGATCTTTGTTACTGATGTTAGCCGTGTTATTCGTATTCGTACAGGCGAAGAAGACGAAGATGCTATTTAATAGTATCAATTTATACTCATACTAATGTGATGATTGTTGTTCATTATTGAGCTGAAATACGGTCATTGTATTGGTGTTAATGGAAGGAAGGAGTGATGAGTCACTCCTTTTTTGTTTATGAAAAAGAAAACGATTGTTCTATCTGGTATCGCTTTTGTTGTTACCGCTGCTTTAGTGGCAAAAGCCATAATCTTTACAGTGCCTAAATCTCCTGAGTTTATTGAATTATCTCAAACTCAAGTATCTGCTCAGCCTACTTATCAATCGGGTTGTGAGACGTTTCCCGCTTCAGCTCCTTTAGATCGTAATGGAGAGTTAAGTGTATTGGTATGGAACATATATAAGCAGCAAAATGAAGGATGGAAAAGAGCATTAATTGAATTGTCGGATAAAACTGACTTAGTGCTATTACAAGAGGCGAGTTTAACCCCTGAGCTGAAAGAATTTGTGGTTAATAAACGTTATTCGGCAGAATTGGTTCGTGCTTTTGATGTGTTTGATACCAGTGCTGGGGTATTAAGTCTTGCTAAAGAACAAGCACTTAGAGTGTGTGCTCATACTGCTGTTGAACCATGGTTAAGATTACCAAAATCCGCACTATTATCCGAATACCCATTATCGAATGGGCAAGAATTAATGGTGATTAACATCCATGCAATTAACTTCACTATTGGAACGGAAGACTATCAGCAACAGATAGCGTCTTTGTCTAAAGAAGTGAGTCGTCATAGTGGTCCTATGATCATTGCTGGTGATTTTAATACGTGGAGTGAAGCTCGTTTAGCGACATTAAGAAAGCAAGTTGAAGAATTGGATATGAAAGAAGTGATTTTTTCGCCAGATGAGCGAATGCGCTTTATGACAGGGTTAGCGTTAGATCATATTTTTTATCGAGGGTTAGATATAAAAGAAGCGCGCTCGATAAAGAGTCACGCTTCTGATCATAATCCATTACAAGCGATATTTAGCCTGAAAAAGCAGTAATAAAGCCCCATAATGTAAAACAAGTTATCCAAGGAAGGATGGCAATAATAAGTGATTTAGAACGATCTAAATCAGTCCATGCCCCAAGAGCCGCATAGCTTAAAGCAATATACCAAGGCATTAATAGTGGGAAAGAGCTAGCGTAAGCTGACCAATGATCTGTCATTGGTAACTTCATTAGCCCATTCAAACTATTTAAGTCAGCAGCATAAGGCATTATGTTCGCATGATTAAGTAATAAACTGGCATAGCTTGCGATATCACCAACTAGAGCTGGAAACATCACAATAGTACTTGCCGCAACCCACTTAAAATAACCGTGCTGATATTGGCTTTGTTTTGTTGCTAACTTAAACCATAAAGCAAGCAATAAAATCGAAGCGGTTCGGCCTGTTACATCATTGATTACTTCGCCTGCTAATAATATCTCTTTTGTTAACCATTCAGGCTGAACTTGACCACCAATACTCTCTATTTGAGTGCTCAAGTTAGCGGTTACCCAGTCGAAATTCACTAAATCGAAATAGGTTCCCCAAAACATAAATGGGGCGAAGATTAATAGAATATAAGGCAGCCATGCCCATTTGCCACGCTCGTATAGCGCAGCAAAACAGTCCGCAGGCGATCGAAATATATCGACTAATAAAATCAATGGATTTGAAGATGGTGTCATACGTTTACCTTAGTAACATCAACGTAAAGTTTTAATTTTTGTCCCGGCTTAATGTAAGAGCCTCGTTCGATGTTATTCCATTTCATTATATCTGTCACAGCGACACTGAATTTCTGTGCGATAGAGCTTAGGTTATCACCTTGTCTGATTTGATAATGAACAGTTCGAATGATTGCGCCATCTGAATTGTTTTTCCAAATTACTAGGTTCTGGCCTACACGTAATGAATCTTTTGGAGCCATGCCGTTCCATTTAGCAAGGTCACGGTAAGAAATACTGTTATCACGAGCAATACTCCACAGGCTTTCCCCGTCTTTTACTTTATGAGTTAACTTATATTTACCTTTCGCTTTTGCTTGCGTTTTTTTCAAGCGTTGCGGGGCACTTAACGCATACGTTTTATTGCCTTTAGAAGCCGTTGGGATCAATAGATATTGACCAACACGAATGTTTGCACCATTTAAGTCATTGGTTTGTTCAATGATCTTGGTTGTCGTATTGTGCTTAACCGCTAATTGACTGATGGTATCGCCTGATTGAACTTTATAGCGAACCACTTTCATTGTTTTGTTCGCGTTCTTTTTCAAATTGGCATTAAATTGATCAACATGTTCGATTGGCAGTAATAAGTGGTATGGGCCATCAGGAGAGGTTGCCCATTGATTATAAGCTGGGTTGTAACCTTGTAATTCTGTGATGGAAATACCCGCAAACTCTGCGGCAATGGCAAGATCTAACTGCTGCTTAGGATCAACCATTTCTAAAACGGGTTTGTTAGGAATTGGTGGTAGTTCAACGCCATATTTTTCGTGGTTTTTAATCACATCAGCTAAAGCAAGCAGTTTTGGAACATAACCACTGGTCTCTTTTGGAAGATCTAAAGAGAAAAAGTCAGTTGGCTTACCTAATCTTTGGTTCTTTTTAATTGAACGAGACACACGGCCAGCGCCACTGTTGTATGAGGCAATTGAATGTTGCCAATTACCATCAAAGCGACTGTCGAAATATTCCATGTAATCTAAGGCAGCGGTTGTTGCTGCAGGTACATCACGGCGTCCGTCATACCACCAGTTTCGCTCTAGTTTAAATCGATCAGCTGTGCCTGGAACAAATTGCCATAAACCTGCAGCGCTACCATGAGAGTAGGCGAACGGGTCAAATGCACTTTCTACTACAGGAAGTAAAACTAATTCCATAGGCAAACCACGCTTTTCAATTTCAACCGTGATCATATATAAGAATGGTTTTGCACGCTTTGCAACAGTACGAAGGTGGCTTGGATGTTTGATATACCAATTACGATAGTAATCAACCGATTCATTATCTGGGATTGGCATTTCAAGTTGCATAGCAATACGTTGCCAAACATCTTCTTGCTCTTGAGGGGTAGGAGCCGGTTTTTCAACAGGTTTAACTTCTGCTGCTTTCGGCTCTGTTTTTGAAGGCGTGGTGATTGCTGAGTTAGTATCAGGCTGTGTATTTTCAGGTGTTGGTGCCGTTTGACAGCCTGCTAATAATGCGAGTCCAATCCAATGGAATTTCAGTTTCATTATGTATTGCCTTCAGTGTGTTTAATCGTATTAATATTTTTATTTGGAGGCGAATAATACTTTGCAACCACACATCAAACAAGTTTCATACTTAAAACTCGTCCTTCCATCTTCTTAATGCGGTAAAGATCTCAACCTCGGTACTATCTTGCACTTTACTTGCTACCGATTTCTTTACATTCGCTTCACTTGTTCTTAAAAAAGGATTAATGAGTTTTTCTCGTTGTAGAGTCGATGGAATCGTCGATTTACCATGAGCTCGTAGATGAAGAACTTTTTCTCTATAACGTAATAGGTAATCATTATCTGGCTCAACGGCGAGTGCAAATGCCAAGTTTGATGCCGTGTATTCATGTGCACAGTAGACTTCAGTTTCATCAGGCAATGCTGCCATTTTTTGTAATGAGTTAAACATTTGTTCCGCCGTGCCTTCGAATAATCGACCGCAACCCGCAGAGAAAAGAGCATCACCACAGAAAAGTTTTTCATCGCCAACATAAGCTACATGGCCATTGGTATGCCCTGGGACACCTAAAACCATGAATTGCTCATCAAATAACTCAACAAAATCGCCATCTCCAACGGGGTGAGTTAAGGTTGGAATAGGTTCATTTTCAGGACCTACAACATTGACGTTAGGGAATTGTCTTACCAACTCAGGAACGCCACCGATATGATCATGGTGGTGGTGTGTAATTAAAATTGCATCTAAAATAAAGTCATGTTCTTTAATGCACTCTAAAACAGGGGTAGCATCACCGGGATCGACAACAACACAATGATTGTCATTGTTGTGAATTAACCAAATGTAATTATCATTAAATGCAGGTATGCTTTTTACTGATAGCATTCACATTTCTCCAAACTTTTTATTATTCGATGGTATAGGTAACGATCTTGATTAAGCCAGCACTGCTTGATAAAAAAATTGAAAAACCACATTCATGGGAGGATATCCCTCATGGTGAGTGGATTTGTGAGCTTATTCAATCACGTTTGGATGAATGGTGCCCCAAACTGTTCGGTTACCATATGCTCAAAATTGGTGGACTGAGTGCTGAGTTAGATAGTCGCTTTTGTAATATTAAACACCAAGTTAACCTAGATAACAAAAATTCGCTAAGAAATATTACTGCAGAATTGCCTCAATTACCGTTTCTTGAGAAAAGTATTGATGCTTGTGTTCTCGCTCATCAGTTAGATTATTCATCAGACCCTCATCAATTACTCAGAGAAATAGATCGAGTGCTTATTGGTGATGGCTACGTTATTTTAACGGGGTTTAATCCAATGAGTGCTATTGGGCTTGCAAGCTTATTTCCATGGCGTAAAAATAATTTACCTTGGAGTGGACGTATGTTTACGCCTCACCGAATTAAAGATTGGTTGAGCGTATTGAATTTTGAAGTGGTGTACAGTGATTGTTTTGCTTTAGCTCCATTGACTCGTTACCGAACAATGTGGACATGGTTTGAAGGGCTTGGTGGGGATGCTGTTAAGCCGATTAGTGGTATTTATTTTATTGTTGCGAGAAAACGAACGTATCCATTAAGACCAATAAAATCGGCTTGGAAAAAGAAGCCAAAGTTGGCTCCTATTTCTGTTGCTCAAACCCGTCAAGGAAAAATGAAACCTGATTAACCAGGATAACCCGTATCATCTTGAGTCGGGTTTTCGGCGGCGGTTCTCGCTAATTCATCACACATTTCGTTTTCACGATGACCTGCGTGACCTTTTACCCAGCGCCAATCAATTTTGTGGCGCTCAGATTCAGCATCTAACTGTTTCCAAAGATCGGCATTGACGACTGGCTTTTTATCCGCTTTTTTCCAATCTCTTTTTTTCCAACCGTGGATCCATTGAGTGATGCCTTGACGAACATACTGACTGTCTGTGGTGAGTATGACAGAGCATGGTTCCTTTAGGTTACGTAGAGCTACCACTGCTGCTAGCATTTCCATACGGTTGTTAGTGGTTTTATTAAACCCTTCTGAAAATGTTTTTTCTGTCCCTTTATAGCGCATTACTATGCCATAACCGCCTGGACCTGGGTTACCTAAACAAGAACCATCTGTGAAAATTTCAACCTGTTTCATTATCTCTGTTATCATTAGAGGAATTTAGAAATAGTCTGACACAAATGAACCTATGAATGCTAGCAACAATTCTTCGAATCGAATTATAGTTCTCGATACAGAAACCACTGGTATGAACTTCTCCGGTGGTCCTGTTTATGAAGGTCACCGTATCGTTGAGATCGGTGCCGTAGAGATTATTAATCGTAAATTAACCGGTAATCACTTCCACGTGTACATTAAGCCAGATCGATTGATCGATTTAGAGGCGATTGATGTTCACGGTATTACTGACGAATTCCTATATGATAAGCCTGAGTATAAAGACATCCATGATGAATTCCTTGAGTTCATTAAAGGGGCTGAGTTAGTTGCTCATAACGCGCCCTTCGATGTTGGCTTTATGGATTATGAATTCAGTAAACTCAATAAGTTAATTGGTACCACGGATCAGTATTGTAAAATTACCGATACCTTGGCCATGGCGAAAAAGATATTTCCAGGTAAACGTAATAACCTAGATGTCTTGTGTGAACGCTATGGTATTGATAATTCACACCGTACTCTCCACGGTGCCTTGCTCGATGCCGAGATCCTAGCTGATGTTTACCTGTTAATGACTGGTGGGCAGACAAGTTTGAGCTTTTCATCTGGAGATAATTCATCTGATTCAGACGAAGAAACCATTAAAAGACTGAATTCAGGTAGAAAAGGATTAAAGGTTTTACGTGCAACGGCCGATGAATTAGAAGCGCATGAAAAGCGTTTGGATATTGTTGGTGATGCCTGTTTGTGGCGTAGTTAGGAGTTTGAGTATGTGGCGGTTATTGATAATTGCACTTTTTGTCCCAATGGTTTCTTGGGCGAAAAGTACGGAGATGTCTTGGTTGGATAACCGTTTTCGTGTTGATCCTACGATTAAACAAGTTTCTTTTTTAGTTTATCGTGAGAAAGCATCTCAAGCTGTCACACTTGTTCGCCCTGATGGCACCAAATATTACGCTTGGGAACATCCTAAGAATGTTGCTTGGTATGAAGAAAATGGCATGGATATTATTTCCATTGAAAATCCAATGCCTGGGCCATGGCAAGCAATAGGTAAGATCACTCCTGAAAATAAAGTGAAGATTTTATCTAACTTAACGTTAAGCGTTGATACCTTACCAAAGAAATTGTACCAATCTGAAACGCTCAAGTTTACTGCACGTTTAGAGCAAGATGGAAAGCCATTAGTTTTAAGAGATTTTTTAAATCGTATTAAATTAAATGTGACGTTTACGCCTTATCTTACCAATGAAAAGGAGCTAGTAAAAGAAGCGCGTCCACTACCTGAAGTTCTAGGAACGTTTGAGGATGATGGTGAAGGGTTGGATGAAGTTGCTGGTGATGGTGTGTTTACGGTTAACTTACCAGTTAATATTAAACCAGGAAAATATTGGGTTCGCATTCAATCTCGTAATGGTGTTTTCTTAAGAACCGTTGAGCAAGATGTATTGGTATACCCAGCGCCTATTCGTGCAAGCTTTACGCAAGCACGTAATGAAAACCGTAAACATACCATGACTATAGATACGGAAGCTGGCGCAATAAAAGCAGGTTCACTTGCGGCTCATATTGAACAAGTTGATCCAAAAGAAAGAGTAACGATTACTCAAGCTCAGTCAGAAAAAGACGAAACTAAATTGTATTTTGATTTACCAAATAGTTATTTACCGGGTAAAAACTCATGGTTTGGATGGGTGTATGCAACGGATATGGCAACAGATAGACCATTGCAATTTAATTTAGGAACTCATAATTATGGTGTTACTGAACCGATTGATTTAAAAGCAGCACATGAAGCGAGACTAAAAGCAGCCGCTGAGAAGAAAAAGCTCGAAGAGCAGCAAAGAATAATAGAAGAGCGAGCAGAGGCTCGTAAGTGGTTCTGGATTTATGTTGTTGCTGGTAATTTGTTGATTATATTGCTTATTTTTACCGGCATTTTAGCTTGGAAAAAAATAAAGGTAACAAAAGCGGTAAAAGATGCAGCGCCAAAAGCAGAAAAGTTATCTATGCCACCGCCGCCAAAAGTATAAAATCACGTTAGTTAAGATTAAAACCGCAGTTTTTGCGGTTTTTCTCATTATTATTTCTTCTTTTGTAGTGTTTTGTTACATTTAGCCCAAAGTTAACGTTTGCTTTTTTATAAAATTTGAATTATCAGTGTGGCTTATTTATACTCCTCGCTTCAATTAAGTGAGGTATGTTTTGATTACATGTAAGTCGAAGTTAGAAGCTGCATTTAAGCAAGCGCTAGAAGCACATCGTCATGAACAAAAACAGCTAACAGTAGCTGCTCAAGAATTAGGTTCATGCAATAAAACGATTGATTGCTTATCACTTGAAGAAATAATTTATTTAAAATTAGTAATGTCTTTACCTTAATAAGATGGAGACATTATGAAAAAGGCCAGAGTAATGTTAGTTACTCTGGCCTTTTTTGATTTTAAGGGTTATGCAATTTTACTGTGCTCAACACTGTGGTTTTGTGGTTTTACGATAAGTTCGCTTGGGTCAAAGTCATCAACGTTGATGGTTGCTAATCGACTTTTCTCTGCTTTACGTAATAACAGCGCTTCTTTGTCAGAAATTATATTGAGTTCTAATCCAACTTTCGCCACGCGATCAAGCTGCATAAATGGTAAACGTTGCTTAGACTCTTTACATACGCGGTCATAAATTGGTTCAGCAGTTAAAATATCAATTAATGCTTCTTCCATTTTTCCTACAGGGTTAAAGCGACTTGCTTCCAAGAATAACCCTCGACCAATTCTACTACGAACGCCTGACGGTTCTTGAAGAATACGCGCTAATTTATGGTCAAGTTTGTCGCTTGGTTTCTGACGACGAAGTCCGGTTGGTAATAGAATAAAGCGCATCGCACCAGCAACAAATCGATTTGGAAAGTTAGACAGTAATCCATCAATCGCTTGTTCTGCTTGATGCAGAGAGTCTTGAACACTCCAATGAACCAGAGCTAAATCTTCTTTTTGACGACCATCATCATCAAAACGTTTTAATGTTGATGTAGTTAAATAAAGTTGGCTTAATACATCACCAAGACGTGCTGACATACGCTCACGGCGTTTTAAACTTCCTCCTAGTACAGCCATTGAGATATCAGATAATAAAGCAAGGTTTGTACTGTATCGGTTCACTTGTTGATAATAACGTTTGGTTTCATCATTAAATGGTGTTTTAGAACCATAACCATCCGTTAAGCCAAGCCAGAAACTGCGAACGAAATTACTGATACCAAAACCAATATGTCCAAAGACTGCGGAATCGAATTGTTCTAATGATGCTTTTTTATCATCGAGATAAGCGGCATCCATTTCAGCAAGAACATAAGGGTGACAACGAATAGCCCCTTGGCCATAAATGATCATTGAACGAGTGAGAATGTTTGCTCCCTCAACCGTGACAGCGATCGGTGAACCTTGATAGCCTCGAGCTAAGAAGTTGGAATTACCTAAACAAATCCCTTTACCACCAGAAATATCCATTCCGTCAATAGCGACACGCTGAGCTCGATGTGTACAGTGGTATTTCACAATTGCAGAGATAACCGATGGTTTTTCGCCTTGAACAATACCTGCAACGGTTAAGTTACTCGCAGCGTCCATCATATAAGCATTACCTGCCATACGTGCTAATGGTTCTTCAATACCTTCCATTTTACCAATAGGAAGCTTAAATTGACGACGAATGCGAGCGTAAGCTCCTGTTGCAAGTGCTGCTGTTTTCGCTCCACCTGTGGCATTAGATGGCAGTGTAATACCACGACCAACTGACAAGCATTCCACCAGCATACGCCAGCCATGTCCTGCCATTTTTTCTCCACCAATAATGTAATCCAGCGGAACAAATAGATCGTTACCTTGAGTTGGACCATTTTGGAATGGTACGTTTAATGGGAAATGACGACGGCCAATCTTAACGCCATCTAAATCCGTCGGGATAAGAGCACAAGTAATACCAAGATCTTTTTTATCACCAAGTAAACCATCTGGATCTTGAAGTTTGAAAGCTAAACCTAAAACGGTAGCGACAGGGGCTAGTGTGATATAGCGCTTGTTCCAAGTAATACGCATACCTACGACTTCTTCACCTTCCCACATGCCTTTAGTCACAACACCATAGTCAGGGATCGAACCAGCATCAGAACCTGCTTCAGGGCTTGTTAGTGCAAAACATGGGATCTCTTTACCTTCAGCTAGACGAGGTAAATAATAGTTTTTTTGTTCTTCTGTACCGTAATGCTGTAATAACTCACCAGGACCTAATGAATTAGGAACACCTACAGTGATAGAGAGCACACCAGATACGCTGGTTAATTTTTGAAGTACGCAAGACTGAGCGTAGGCAGAAAACTCTAATCCACCGTATTTCTTTTTAATGATCATAGCGAAGAATTTATGATCTTTTAGGTATTGCCATACTTCTGGTGGAAGATCGGCAAGCTCATGGGTGACTTCATAGTCATTAACCATGCGGCAGACCTCTGTTACTGGACCATCCATAAAAGCTTGTTCTTCATCTGATAGCGTATTTTTAGGAATACCATGAAGAAATTTCCAATCAGGGTTACCTTTAAATAATTCGGCTTCCCACCAAACTGTACCGGCTTCAATCGCATCTTTTTCGGTTTGTGACATCTCTGGCATAACGCCTTTGAATAGAGAAAGTGCTTTATTACTGAATAGAGATTGTCGAATTGAAGGAATATTTAGTGGAACTGAGACCAGTAAAAAGACAGCCCAAGAAATAAAACCTGCGTAACCTAACCCAGAGCTAATGGCAAGAATACCTGCAATAACCAAGGTTGAGGTTTTCAAAGATTGTCGATGATAGCTTAATGCAGCAAGTGCAATTACTGTTGCTAATAGTGTCAGGGCCATGTGATTCTCCTTTTCCGGCGCTGCTCTGTTTGTAGGAACAGAGGTATTACGATTACATGTCGTAAATTTATTATTTAGGTAAGAGGTCTAACCAGTTAAATTAAGTGTAGCTCTAATGTTAATGAAAAGTAAATAATGCTCGTGGTTAAAAAGTGATCTAGGTTGAGTAATTAATAAACAATATTCATTTTTCAGTGAGTGATATCTGCTTTTTTGCAGGGGAAAGAGTGATATTTTTGGAGAAGAGAGAAGAAATATAGAGTGAATCTCTTTTAAAGATAAAAGGGGATAGGTACACTGAGATTAGCCCCAATTAGGGAAAATAATAAAAGAGAGTATCCTATGTCTTATCAAGATCTGATCCGTTCTGAATTAACAGAAGCCGCTCAAGTACTGAATGACTTTTTAGCTGATGATAAAAACATTGCTCAAATTGAGCTAGCTGCTAAAACGATTGCTGATTCATTTAAACAAGGTGGTAAAGTACTGTCTTGTGGTAATGGTGGTTCACACTGTGATGCAATGCACTTTGCTGAAGAGTTAACAGGCCGCTACCGTGAAAATCGCCCAGGATACCCTGGCATTGCGATTTCAGATCCTAGCCATTTATCTTGTGTAAGTAACGACTTTGGCTATGACCATGTATTTTCTCGTTATACACAAGCGGTTGGTTCAAAAGGCGATGTATTGTTTGGTTTATCTACATCAGGTAACTCAGGCAATATTATTAAAGCCATTGAAGCGGCAAAAGAAAAAGGCATGAAAACAATTGCATTAACGGGTAAAGATGGCGGTAAAATGGCGGGCCTTGCGGATGTTGAAATCCGTGTACCACATTTTGGCTACGCTGACCGTATTCAAGAGATTCACATTAAAATTATCCATATTGTGATTCAACTGATTGAAAAAGAGATGGAAGCATAATCCATCTTGCAGCCTATCTTGATATTCATATGTTGAGATGGGCTATTTTGCGCATAAAGGAGTAACGCAAGTATGTGTGAACTGCTCGGAATGAGTGCTAATGTACCAACAGATATTTGTTTTAGTTTTAAAGGATTAGTTCAGCGTGGTGGTAATACAGGACCACACCGTGACGGTTGGGGAATTACTTTTTATGAAGGGAAAGGATTTCGTACATTTAAAGACCCTACGCCAAGTTGTCATTCAAAAATAGCTGAACTTGTTCAAGATTACCCAATAAAAAGCAAAGCGGTAGTCAGTCACATTAGGCAAGCGAATCGAGGTGATGTAAACCTTGAAAATACACACCCTTTTACTCGTGAGTTATGGGGGAAGTATTGGACGTTTGCTCACAATGGTCAACTAACGGGGTTTGACCAATTATCTACAGGACGTTTTCGGCCTGTTGGTGAGACAGACAGTGAACGCGCTTTTTGTTGGTTATTAAATCAATTAGAAGATAAGTATCCTGAACCACCTCAAGATATGATGCTGATGTTTGAGTTTGTTTCTGAGTGTAGTGATCATTTAAGAAGCTTAGGGGTATTCAATATGCTATTAAGTGATGGTGAGTATGTGATGACTTACTGTTCAAATAATTTGCATTGGATAACTCGAAGAGCACCTTTTGGTCAAGCCTCCTTAATTGATGAAGACGTAACGATTGATTTTCATAAAGAGACAACCCCAAACGATGTTGTTTCGATTATAGCTACGCAACCTCTGACGGATAATGAAGAGTGGCGTAAAATGAAAGTCGGTGAGTACGCGTTGTTTCATTTTGGAGAGCTGAGTGCAGGAAACCACGATACGGTTCCTGACATGGCACCACCTCCATCTGAATGTCCAGTAAATAGTGCTCTTTAGCATTAAAAGTACTGTCTCGTCCTAAAATACGTTGACGATTTTTAATTGAAAGCTAAGTGCGTACGCACTTGGCTTTTTTGTGTACTTGATTTGGTGTACTCATTCCCAAGCTTAAATGTGGCCGCATTTCATTATAAATAAAAATAGATTCTTCAACTAAATGCCTTAACTCCTCTAAATCTTTACAGTCATACAAAAGAAACTCTTGTTTAAGTATCCCATTTATTCGCTCTGCTAATGCATTTTGATAGCAATCATAACCATCCGTCATTGATGGCTTAATATCATTTTTATTCAATTTTTCCTGATAAACCTTTGAACAATACTGTAATCCTCGGTCTGAATGATGAATCGTACTCCTTTGATATTGACGGCTATCTATCGCCATATCAAGAGCTTTGACTACATCAGTAGCTTTCATTTCATCACTTAATTCATATCCCATTATCTTTCGACTATAAGCATCTGTTACTAAAGATAAATAATGAATACCTTTTTGTGATTGAACGTAAGTGATATCACTAACAAAAACCTCTTCAGATGCTTGAGGTGTTACTTCTTTAAGTAAATTAGGATGTTTTTTCATCCAATGCTTACTATAGGTAGTTTTTGTATAACTTCGTTTAGGTTTTACTAATAAGCACTCATTTCTTAAATAGGAAAAAAAGTTATCTCTGCCTAACTTTATGCCATGAGTGATGAATTTGGGCTTAAGTAAAAAATATAATTTTTTACCTCCAATACGAGGCATATATCGACGAATTTCTTGCACCATATTTTTAACCGGTGAAAGTTCAACGGCACGTTTCAGAGCTCTACGTTCTTGTTGGTATATACATTGTCTTGTAATGCCAAGTAGCTGACTAGCTCGCTCTAAGCTGATCATTTTCTGCTTTTGAAGACTTCTTGCTCCTTGGCAATATACTTTTTTCTAAGGCCTGCACCATGTTCTGCGTCCATGATATTCACTACTTCATTAAGTAATAAATTACGCATTCTTTCATCATCAAGCTCTCGCTCTAAACGTTTAATTTTTTGTGCAGGCGATTCTTTCGCTTTCGGGGATTTAGGCATAATAATCTTAGGTGATTGAGACCAGTCCATCTTACCGTGTTTTCTTAACCAAGTAAGTACGGTAGATCGACCTTGAATGCCATAAATGTTTTGAGCTTGCTTATAGGTCATATCGCCTTTTTCTATAGCGGCAACAAGCTGCAATTTAAAGCCTAATGAATAATCGCGTTGAGTTCGCTTATTCTTTGTTTTTTCTTGATTTGTCATATAAAAGTCCTAAATGTGTAAACACATTTCAGGACGAGACATACATAGAACTTAAAAAGCCGCTTAGTTATTAAAGCGGCTTTTTTGCATCTATTCCGTTTCTAAACCGGATAGACCTAATTCGATACCATCAAGAATCGCTTTCCCATCGACCATGGTTAATCTTTCTTCTACCAACCAATTCGCTACCATAGGGTAAATGACATGTTCTTGGGCTTGTACACGAGATGCTACATCTTCTGCATTATCATGTTCAAAGATAGGAACTTTAGCTTGGAGGATAACAGGTCCACCATCTAATTCTGGAGTGACAAAATGCACACTTGTTCCATGTTCTTTATCTCCAGCATCAATAGCACGTTGATGAGTATGTAATCCCGTGTATTTTGGCAAAAGAGAAGGATGGATATTGAGCATTTTTCCTTGGTATCGAGTGACAAATGCTTCACTTAAAATTCGCATAAATCCAGCAAGGATAATGACATCGGGTTTGTGAAGGTCGATTAGAGTAGCTAGAGCGTCATCATATAGCTCACGACTGTCATATGCTTTGGCATTTAAAGAATGCACATTAATATCAGCATCAATGGCTCTCTGTAATCCGTAAGCGTCACTTTTGTTAGAAATAACAGCAGCGATACGTGCATTAGGGATTTTATTGCCACAAGCATCAATAAAGGCTTGTAAGTTGCTGCCATTGCCTGAAACTAAAACAACAATATTCTTCATCATACCTATCTTTTTAATTTGTAATGAGAACTATTCGAACATAAATAATAGCTATAAAAAAGGTGATCGATTAAATGATCACCTTTTATTTTTTCTTTATGAACTAAGTCAAAGTTTAAAGAACGATTAACGGATCTCTACTTGTTCTTCGCCTTGCTCTGCTGCTGCAATTTCGCCAATAACCCAAGCGTTTTCACCTTCAGCATTTAATAAAGCAACGGCTTGTTCAGCTTGCTCTTTTGGAAGTGCAACAACAAGACCTACACCACAGTTGAAAGTGCGGTACATTTCGTAGGTATCAACGTTACCTTTCTCTTGTAACCAGTTGAAAATAGCAGGCCATTCCCAGCTGTTACCATCTACGACAGCTTTTGTACCTTGTGGTAAAACGCGTGGAATATTTTCCCAGAAACCACCGCCTGTGATGTGTGAGATAGCATGAATATCATGCTCAGCAATCATCTTAAGCGCTGATTTAATATAGATTTTCGTTGGCTCAATTAGGTGAGCAGCAATAGTTTTGCCATTTAGTTCTTCGTTAAGATCAGCATTTGATACTTCAAGGATCTTACGAATTAATGAGTAACCGTTTGAGTGTGGGCCACTTGAACCTACAGCGATAAGAGCGTCACCAGCGGCAACTTTAGTTCCGTCAATAACGTCTTCTTTTTCTACAACACCAACACAGAAGCCAGCAACATCGTAATCTTCGCCTTCATACATACCTGGCATTTCAGCGGTTTCACCACCAATCAATGCACAACCGGCTTGAATACAGCCTTCACCAATGCCTGTAACTACTTCAGCAGCAACATCAACATCAAGTTTGCCTGTTGCATAGTAATCAAGGAAGAAAAGTGGCTCAGCACCTTGAACAATTAGGTCATTTACACACATAGCAACTAAGTCAATACCAATAGTATCGTGCTTATTTAAATCGAGTGCTAGACGAAGTTTTGTACCTACGCCATCGGTACCTGAAACTAAAAGTGGTTGCTTGTATTTCGTCGGAAGTTCACATAACGCACCAAAACCACCAATGCCGCCCATTACTTCTGGACGACGAGTGCGTTTCACTACGCCTTTAATTCGATCAACAAGTGCATTACCAGCATCAATGTCTACGCCAGCATCTTTGTAGCTAAGAGAAGTTTTGTTGTCGCTCACGGAGGTGTCCTCGCCATAGGTTGGATTTCAAAAATCCGCGCCATTCTAACAGCACAATGTAAAAAGGGAAACGTTTGCGTAAGGAATTTTGCATAATTTTTGTAATAAAAAATAATAAACTCGGTAAACGATTTCAATGCTAGTGAATTATTTTCATATAACTTAATTTTTTAATGAAAAAGTATGTATAATTAGAAGGTTTGATTAATGTATCTGGAGTCAGAAATGAAAGTTGTTGAAGTAAAACACCCGCTAATAAAACATAAAATTGGTTTAATGCGCGAAGGCGAGATCAGTACTAAACGTTTTCGTGAATTAGCAACGGAAGTAGGTAGCCTACTTACTTATGAAGCAACATCAGATTTTGAAACAGAAAAAGTAACTATCAACGGCTGGAATGGCCCTGTTGAAGTTGACCAAATTAAAGGTAAAAAAGTAACTGTTGTTCCAATTCTTCGTGCTGGTCTTGGTATGATGGATGGTGTTCTTGAGCATATCCCAAGCGCACGTATCAGTGTTGTTGGTATTTACCGTGACGAAGAAACACTAGAACCTGTACCATACTTCAACAAATTGGCTTCTAACATCGATGAGCGTATTGCTCTTGTTGTTGACCCAATGCTAGCTACTGGCGGTTCTATGATTGCAACTCTGGATCTTCTTAAAGAGAAAGGTTGTAAGCACTTTAAAGTTCTTGTGCTTGTTGCTGCTCCAGAAGGTATTGAAGCATTAGAAAAAGCGCACCCAGATGTAGAGCTTTACACAGCAGCTATTGATGAGAAGCTAAATGACAAAGGTTACATCGTACCTGGTCTAGGCGATGCTGGTGATAAGATCTTTGGTACTAAATAATTTAGTTTAGAAACCAGAAAGAAGAATTAAAAAAAAGCTTGATGTGTTAATCATCAAGCTTTTTTATTATCTAGACCCTAGACCCTAGACCCTAGACCCTAGACCCTAGACCCTAGACCCTTAATCTATTTATCTTCTTCCATTTGTGCATTATCAACAACGTGGCTTTCACCTAAGTCATTTGGAAGAATTAAATTCAGAGTAATAGCAACGATACCGCAAAGACTTACACCTTGAAGGTTAAAGTCACCAATACCTACCGCCATACCACCAATACCGAAAACAAGCGTTACGCCAACAATCGTAAGGTTACGAGCCTTATGCAAGTCAACTTGGTTTTTAATCAACGTATTTAGACCTACTGTCGCAATAGAACCAAATAATAAAATCATAATACCGCCCATTACCGGAACTGGAATGGTTTGTAGTATTGCACCTAATTTACCTACTAACGCAAGAACAATGGCACACACAGCAGCCCATGTCATGATTACCGGGTTAAAAGCTTTAGTAAGCATTACAGCACCGGTCACTTCACTGTATGTTGTATTTGGTGGTGCACCAATGAAAGAAGCGGCCATTGTTGCAATACCGTCGCCTGTGATGGTGCGGTGCAGCCCTGGTTTTTTAAGGTAATCTTTTCCTGTCACGTTTGAAATTGCAAGCATGTCGCCAACGTGTTCAACAGCAGGTGCGATTGCAACTGGGATCATAAACAGAATCGCATTAATGTTGAACTCAGGGAAAGTGAAGTTAGGTAGTGCAAACCAAGCGGCTTGATGAACTGGGGTAAAATCAACAACACCAAACATAAGGCTAAGAGAGTAGCCAACTACGATGCCTGATAAAATTGGAAGAAGCTTAAAGAATCCTTTTGAAAAAACACTAACGGCAATCGTAGTAAATAATGAAGCCGCAGCAATCCACATTGCTAATTGACCATCAACAAGTTGATAAGCGCCATCGCCTGTTTTACCTAGTGCCATATTCACTGCTGTTGGTGCTAATCCTAAACCAATCACCATAATAACCGGACCAACGACAACTGGAGGCAGTAATTTATGGATAAAAGCCACACCTCTTACTTTAATTACAGCGCCCAAAGCGACATAAACTAAACCAGCAACCATTAGGCCGCCCATTGTAGCTGGGATCCCCCATGTTTGGGTTCCGTAGATAATTGGAGCGATAAAAGCAAAGGAAGAAGCGAGGAAGATAGGAACAGAACGACGTGTAACTAATTGAAAGAGTAGGGTACCGACACCAGCACCAAATAGAGCAACATTGGGATCTAGGCCAGTAAGGAGGGGGACAAGCACAAGTGCACCAAATGCAACAAATAGCATTTGAAATCCCTGAAATAAATTATAAAGCATTTCCATTTCCAGTAGTGAATTTGAGGGATTCTATCATTATTAGAAACAAAAATATCTTGATTTCGGTCGTGAAAAAATAAAACTTTTTATAAAAGTTGCTCTCTAATGGTATGAAATTTAGATCTTGGTCAACTCAATTCCTTGCTGAATAAAAGGATAGCCCTTATTATCGGCGGTAAATTATAAAAGTAATTATAGGTTGTTTGATGTTACGTATTTTGTGTTTATTAATGTGTATGGTTACAGGACCGGTTTTTGCTCAACAGCAAAACGATCTTTATCATACTGAAGTGCAATTAACAGGATCTGATAAAGCAGAAAATATTGCTAAACAAGAAGGTTTAGTGAATGTGCTTATCAAGGTATCAGGGCAAACTGATATTGCTCAAAATGAGGTGATAAAAAAAGCGCTAACACAAAGTGATCGCTACGTAACACAAATGAGCTTTGTTGAATATGACGATGCACCTCGTGCAATGAAGCTTGGTTATAATTCAAAAATGGTACTTAACCTACTGACTCAATCTGAGCAAAGTATTTGGGAAACGCCTCGTAAGTCAGTATTGGTTTGGATTGTTAATGAATATAACTATCAAAGAAGCATTATTTGGGAACAATCAAATAATTCGTTAATTACACGAATTAAAGAAGCGGCAAATGAGCGTGGATTGCCTGTTATGTTCCCTGTTGGTGATTTTGATGATGTAACATCAATTGAAATTCCAGACTTATGGGGTAATTTCAAAAAGCCAATTGCAGATGCAAGTGAACGTTATAACCCTCAAGCTATTCTTGTGGTAAAAGTGCGTGGTAATAGTTCATCTTGGACATTGTTTGATACTACACCACAGTATTTGCCTACGACATCAACAAAACCGTTAGAAGGTCGAGAATCTGGAGCGGTTCAACTTGCTGATATGGTAAATAATGTCAGTGATTACTTTGCTAAGAAATACACCAAAAATTTAGGTGCTGTAGTTAGTCAGTCTGAAATGATCTCAATTGAAGGAATTCATTCAACACGAGCGTTTTTTACGATTGAAAAACAACTTAAGCAATTAAATTCTGTAGCAAGTGTTCAAGTTGATACGATTCAAGGCAATAAAGTGACTTACACGCTAAACTTACTCGGTGATTCTGAGCAATTTAATCAAGAGTTACTAAGTAAAAATAAAGCGCTTTCTCTTATCCCTGAAGTAATTGAAGAAGATAAAGCGATTGAAAATGCAGAGCTTGATGTTAATGATGCTGCAATAGAGCAAGTTACTCCTGTTGCTGAAGAGCAAACAATGGAAGAGCCTATTATTGAAGAATCTGAAACAACTGAACAATCAGAAGAAACAATGCCTGTTATTCATGCTTATCAGTTGAGTAGCAAATAATATTGATGATAAAAAAGGTGACTGCATAGTCACCTTTTTTCTTTCGCTATTTCTGATCACTTGCTTACCGTGATTGGTATTATTCTGTGAACTTTTCTTTTTCTATCTTTTCGACTTCAGATAAACGTTTAAGCTTTAATCCTAATTCTTTGCCTCTTAGACGAGCGTAGTAAATATTGCCTAAGAAGGCGCCTGTGGTTAAAACCAATTCAATAGCCGCTAGGTAGCGTTCCCCTTCGTCTAACCATAAGATTGTTAACGCATGCAGGAAGTAGAACATTAAAATAAAGTTCGCCCAAGCATGTGTGTATGGCTTTCCTTCAATGATTCCTTTTAATGGAAATAGCATGGGAATGACCCAAGCAATCGTAACGCCATATGAGTTAATTAAAGGGTGCGGTGAAAATAGACTATGCCAAAGGATAATAAAGCCAAGTAGAGATAAATTACAAAATAAAGCAAGTAAACGGTAGCGCTTAGTCTCTGCGCTCATTGCAACTGATTCCATGTTCATTCCTTGTTTTTATGTCAACACTAAGTAAGTGTGTGGCTACTTACTTAGGTTGGTATTCCTTATAAAATCTCTAGCACTTGCTCTGGTGGGCGTCCAATTCTTGCTTGACTGTTGTTTGTAACAATTGGACGTTCAATGAGTTTCGGTGTTGCCACCATAGCTTCGAATAGTTGCTCATCAGTAATCGATGCTTCAGCTAAACCTTGCTCTTTGTATTCCGCTTCTTTTGTACGCATCATATCGCGAACAGAACTAAAACCTAGTTGGGCGAAAATCGTTTTTAATGTATCGATATTTGGTGTTTCATCTAAATATTTTACGATTTCTGGTGTGATCCCTTTTTCTTCTAGAAGAGATAAGGTTTCGCGGCTTTTTGAGCAACGAGGGTTATGATAAATAACAACAGACATATACTTTCCTTTTTATTATAAGGTGCTAAAACGCTCTCTTGATAAACGAAGCTGATCGATTCTTGCGTCGTATCTAGCTTGATCTAAACTACCATATTCAACCAGTTGACTGGCTTGAGTATAATTATTTAATGCTTTGTTCCACATCCCTTTTAAAGCGTACACTTCAGCACGAGCTGCAAGCTCACCATCAGAGCTACCATCGTCATGGTAAGCCTTCGCAAGGAGTTGCCATCCAGTGGGGTCATCTGGGTGATCGTGTGTATAGCGTTGTAATACACGCACTGCCTCAGAAGGTTTATTAGACTCTGTTAATGCATGTGCATAATTAATGGTGAGTACTGGATTATTAGGAAGTTGTACCAACCCATCTTTTAAACGTTTTAGTGCTTGTGCATTTTTCTTCGTATACAGATCTAAGTCTGTTGCGGCATCAATATAAAACGTATTCAACGGGTCGTTTTTTAATAATTTATTTATTAATGGTTGTGCTTTTTCGTATTGCTTTGAATCGATATAAACCAAGGCTTTTCCATATTCTAATGCTTGTTTTATATCGGTATTATGTGTTTTAGATTTTCTAGAGAACCAATCCAAGGCCGCACTGCTATCAATACCTGCAAATCGGGCAACAATACGTGAACGAGCAAGATGGTAACGCAATGAGGTATTAACTCGTTTCATTGGATATTGTTGCGCTCTTTCTCGACTATCGGTAATTCGAGAGGTTGGCAATGGGTGAGTTAATAACATTGCTGGAGGCGTACTTGCGTAGCGATATTGGTCGGCTAAACGAGAAAAAAATCGAGGCATAGCAGAGACGTCAAACCCTGATTTTGCAAGCGTATCAATACCAAATCGGTCTGCTTCTTTTTCGTTGCTTCGAGTGTAGTTTATTGAGCTTTGCATCGCTCCAGCTGTGGTGGCGTGAATAGCTGCAATCCCTGCTTCAGGTGCGGCAATAGCAAGTAATAATGAACCAACTAGAGCGGCGACGGTGGCTGGAGAGCGACGTGCCTGTTCTTCCATACTACGAGCTAAGTGGCGTTGAGTAATGTGTGCAATTTCGTGAGCAACAACAGAAGCTAATTCACTTTCTGTTTGGGCATGCAAAAATAACCCTGAGTGAAGAGCAACATAACCACCAAAGAAGGCAAACGCATTAATTTCTCTGTTATTAATTAAAAAGAAATGAAAAGGCGTTTTTACATCATTGGCATTAGCAACTAATCGATGGCCTAAGTCTTGTACATATTCGGCTAAAACTGGATCGTTAATAACAGGTTGGCTTGCTCGTAGCATACGCATATAAGCATCACCATAGATTAACTCTTGATCTATGGTTAAGGTGGAAGCCGCTGTTGTACCAATATCAGGTAAATTTAAATCATTTTTTGCAAAACTCGGAACAGAGCTTGTTAGTAATGATGCAATAAGTAACCCATTGGCCAGTTTTTTTAGTTTGAACATGTATTTTTAACAAATCCTTTTAATAACACTTTGCTATTAATTGATGATAACGTAAACCTGTCGAATAAGAGTATCAAAATTAAAATAGGTTTCTTTTTTGTATTAATTATGTGATTTATACTCTTAAATGAAATCTATCATATATATAGAGTTGTGGAATGGAAACCCAAAGCCTTGATTTAACCCAACATCGATGCCCAATGTCGTTACTTTTGGCTAAAAGAGCAAGTCAGGCTTTGGTGACTAATGAAATCTTACAAATTAAAGTCGTCGACAAAGCTTCTCTAGTCGATATGATTGCTTATTTTGAACGCCAATTATTTGAAGTTCGCCTAGAGCATGCAGATGCTTATTCGTTTTTAACCGTAATTAAAAAGTAGAAATTGTTATGTTAGATATGGTTACCCAGTGGTATAAGCGCCGCTTTTCAGATCCTCATGCCGTTAGTTTGGCTGCTATTCTTATTGTTGGCTTTATTACCATTTACTTTTTTGGTCACTTAATTGCGCCATTGTTAGTTGCCATAGTATTGGCGTATTTATTAGAGTGGCCTGTTGCTAAACTAACTCGCATTGGTTTACCAAGAGTACTCTCAGTAATGTTGGTTATTATCTTGTTTATTAGTCTTATGTTATTGGCCGTTTTCGGTTTAGTTCCGACTATTTGGACGCAAGTAGGTAATTTAATTAATGATGTGCCATCCATGTTTAATGGTTTAAATAGTTTCTTATCAAGTTTACCTGAGCGTTACCCTGAATTTATTCAACCTCAATCAATCGAGACTCTATTAGAAACAATACGAGTTAAAGTACTTGGAATGGGAGAGAGCATAGTCAAAGGCTCGCTATCATCATTAGTAAGTTTAGCAGCGCTTGGTGTTTACCTTATTCTTGTACCACTGTTAGTGTTTTTCTTATTAAAAGATAAAGATGAGATGGTTGGCACTATGAGTAATCTTTTACCTAAAAATCGTCGTTTGGCGACGAAAGTGTGGTTGGAGATGAATGAACAGATAAGTAATTACATTCGAGGTAAAGTCGTCGAAATTTTAATTGTAGGTACTGTGAGTTATTTAACCTTCTTTATTATGGATTTACGTTACGCCTTATTACTAGCCGTAATGGTGGGTTTTTCTGTGCTTATTCCTTATATTGGCGCTGCGGCTGTAACGGTTCCTATTGCGATTGTTGCCTTATTCCAATGGGGGTTAACGCCAGATTTTTATTGGTTATTGTTAGCTTATGCCATCATTCAGGCTCTGGATGGTAATGTGTTGGTTCCCGTTTTATTTTCTGAAGCGGTTAATTTACATCCTGTGGCGATTATTGTTTCTGTTTTAGTCTTTGGTGGATTATGGGGTTTTTGGGGCGTGTTTTTTGCAATTCCATTAGCAACATTAGTGAAAGCGGTGTGGAAAGCGCTTCCTGCAACAGAAATAGAAGCGAATTATTAATACGGTAATAAAAAAGGCGATACACGTGGTATCGCCTTTAATTTTTATAAGTTCAAATTATTTATTATTCAAATAATCTAATACTACTTCATGGTGATCTTTGGTTTTAAATTTAGTGAAAACGTGCTCAATAACACCTTCTTCATTAATTAGAAAACTGATGCGATGTAAACCATCGTACACTTTACCCATGAATTTTTTCTCACCCCAAACACCAAATGCATCTGCAGCGGCATGATCTTCATCTGATAGTAGAGTGAAGTTCAAATTATCACGCTCGATAAATTTACCAAGGCGTTTTACAGCGTCAATACTGACACCAAGTGTAACTACGTTATGAGCTTCAAGTTCTGATTTAATATCACGAAGACCTTGAGCTTGAACGGTACATCCTGGCGTCATCGCTTTAGGGTAAAAGTAAAACAGTACTTTTTTACCTTTAAAATCAGAGATCGAGACGCTTTCTCCATTTTGATCTAAAAGCGATACATTGGGTGCAGTTGAGCCTGCTGCTAATGGTGTGATCATTCTCTTTCCTTTTATGGGTTTATACCAATCCACATAGCTAGTTGCTCATTCTTGCTTGTTCAACTACTTATCCGGAATGGTATTAGGTCTATTTGCCTTTAATTTTTATAGAAATTGATTTTACCACTGACATTTAATGAAGCGCATAAGGATTCAAATTCTTCTTGAATCTCAATGATATGGCATTCTTTAAATATTTCGGCCGTAATTTGGATCTGAAATGTATTTTGATCTTCTGGTTTTTTTAATGTTTGAGCGCTAAGAGTTTTTAAATCGATATCTCGATTAGCAAGAAAATCGGTGAATTTTTCAGTCAGTCCAGGACGGTCTTCTGATTCAATAAATGCGTCAATGGTATAGAAAATGTCTTTTTCTTGATGAGGTGAAGTACGTTTCATCATGGTAATTAGATCATGCTGTTGACCTAATAGTGGTAATGTATTTTCAATTCGAGAGATAGCGTTTGCTGTACCTGACAACAACATGATTAATGTGAACTCATTACCAAATGAGGCGATACGGCTATCTACTATATTGCAGCTTGACTCAGTGACAAGGCGAGTCACCTTATTCGATATACCCGGTCTGTCTGTTCCGACCGCAGTAATTACAAGGTATTGAGACATAAAAAACTCGTTGTTGAAAAAGATATCTACATACTAACACGCAAGTGATTGTGTGATAAGCAAGCAATAGTGAACAATCGTCAAAAAAAAGACTCTACAACATAGGCTCTAATGTAATATCCTTGAGTTATATAGATTGAATGGTTCTGCTCATTGTGTAAGAAGATGAAAACCAGATAACACATCATGGTCAAGGATGATGATTCTTTACGATGAAGTTAATTGAATAACAGAACCAATATTGTAGCAGCAGATAGAAAGGGAGAAGGATATGTTCTCAGGTAGCATTGTCGCTTTAGTTACACCATTGGATACTGATGGTGAAGTAGATTACACCAGTTTAAAAAGTCTTGTTGATTACCACATTAAAGCGGGCACAAATGGCATTGTGGCTGTTGGTACAACAGGGGAATCAGCGACATTAAGTGTAGAAGAGCATGTCAAATTAGTTATGAAGACCCTTGAGTTCGCTGATGGTCAAATTCCTGTAATTGCAGGTACAGGAGCCAATGCAACTCATGAAGCCGTAACATTCAGTAAACTTTTCCATGACTCTGGTGTTGCTGGTTGTTTAAGTGTAACGCCTTATTACAATAAACCGACTCAAGAAGGTTTGTTTCAGCACTATAAAGCGATCTCTGAAGCAACAGATATCCCTCAAATTCTTTATAATGTACCAGGACGTACAGCAGTAGACCTTCTTCCTGAAACGGTTGCTCGTCTTGCTGAGCTTGATAACATTGTTGCATTAAAAGATGCGACAGGTGATTTAGATCGCGTGGCGATTACTCGTGAACTTTGTGGTGAAAACTTTATCCAACTAAGTGGTGATGATGCTACTGCGCTTGATTTTGTTAAATTGGGTGGCCATGGTGTTATCTCTGTAACGTCAAACATTGCAGCAAAAGACATGGCGACCATGTTTGCTTTAGCTGCTCAAGGTAAGTTTGAAGAAGCTGAAATCATTAACCAACGTTTAATGCCGTTACATAATGATTTATTTGTTGAAGCTAACCCAATTCCGGTTAAATGGGCGGCACATCGTTTAGGTATGATTACTCATTCGGATATTCGTTTACCATTAACGGAATTAAGTCTGTCAGCACAGCCAACGGTAGAGCAAGCGCTGAAAAGTGCGGGTTTGTTGAAGTAGTAGGATAGAAAATGAAAGTGAACACTCGCTTTGTTGTTGGATCATTAATGATTGCTGTTTTATCGGCATGTTCAAGTAGTCCAACAGAGCGTCGCCAAGCTAAACAAGACTTCAAGTATCTAGAGACAACCCCTTTAGTTGAGTGGAAAGAACCTGCAGATGCTAAACCTGAGTTCTACCCTCAATATGATATTCCTAAGGGGGAGTTTACAGGTGGTATCGGTAAAGAAGTGGATATTCGTCCTCCTCAACAAGTACTTGAACTGATCCCTGGTGCTCGTATTGAAGAGCAGAATGGAGAAGTCACGGTTTGGCTTGTTAAGCAAGAAGATGTTGATAAGCTTTGGCAAACGGTATTAACTTTAATGAAGAAGAAAGATATCGGTATTGTTAAAGAAGAGCCCTCAGAAATTGAGACTGATTGGTTAAAATGGAGCTCAGAAGATGAAGATCATGAGTTCGGTGCTCGTTATCAAATTAGCAAGCTAAATCAAAATAATCGTGCAGGCTTTCAAATCTTATTAATTGATTGGCAAGTAGATGGCAATCAAGCCGAAGTGACACCTGCAAACAAAGCGCGTTATAACATTTTAATGACGAATTTAGTGACGTCAGCTTATGATGAACAGTTACGTGAAGAAGCTCGTATCCGTGCAGAAGAGTTAGTTAAGCGTATTCCTATTTCTATGGGACAAGATAGAAGTGGACTGCCAGTTATCATTGCTCGTGCGCCATACAATATTTTCTGGGAACGCTTAGGCGAGTTATTGCCTATGATGGGACTAGCAATAGAAGACAGAAACCGCTCTCAAGGTACAATCGAAGTTAAGTACAAAGAACCTGATGATGAATTCTGGGAAGAGATCGGTACTAAACCACTGTCTTTTGATGGCCGTACTTATAACTTATTACTTGGCGACTTAGGCAACAGAACATCAATTAACGTAACAGATGCCGGTGGTAAACCTGTTGACGAAGATACGTTAGATTCATTAGTTCCTGTGTTAGCGGCGATGATTGAAAAATCAAACAACGCCCCTAAGACTGAGCAAGATGAAGAATAAGCTAAAATAAGATGAAGAAAGACGCTCGTTATTGAGCGTCTTTTTTTTGTTCTGAACTTTCTGTTTTATCTACTGTGTTTTGTTTTTCAGCGTCAATATCATCTTGTTCTTGAAGGTTTTTCATTTTTTTTGATTGACCAAACTTCATATTGGCCGTTGCTTTTAATGCAGCAAGATTACCAATAACAACACTTACAACAATGATGATGATGACCCAAGGGTTCATTAACCATTCCATATTTACTCCTTGTCTATGTTTGTTATATAGCGAACAAATAATGTATCTATGTGTTTAATGATGGTCTCTTTCCCAGCCAGATCAACACCCTCCCATGCTTTAAGTAACATTTCAGGTGTTAATTGTGACATATATTCACTGCTATTTTGTTGATAGCTGATGTGCCAAGGTTCAATGGCAACCCCTTTTTTATCGGTTTTATATGGGAAGAAAAAACCAAATTTTGGGGCGTTTTTATTTAACCATGAACTGAACTCTGCTTGATGCCCTGTGGTGTACTCCCATGGTTCAAGTTGTAATTGTGTATCTTCGGGTAAGGTATTTGATGCATAAACATCAAGTTCTGTTCCCCAGTGGTGACGACTCGCACCTGGAAGGGCTGACCATCGCATAATGGCGTGAATTTTTTCGAGATCATTGAGAGTGTTAGGGTCAAGCTCTTGCCCGTTATCATCTAAAATAGGACGAATGCCTAAAAATTTATTATTCCAAATGAGAAGTTGACGTTCAAAGTCACGGAAGCTGCTTGCAATAGTTAGAGTGAACCCTGCTTGATGCGCCGCATCTGATAAGGCTTTAAATGGAAGAATACAATCGTGGTGAAGCTGACGATGTGGTGATAGCTTTGACAAGTGTTGAAATGATTGACCAGTAAGTTCTTGATATGTCATAGGGCACCAATTAAAGATGAGAGAACAAAAGCTCTCTCATCATAACCCTAATTTATCCTTATGCTAGTAGATTATTTAGGACTTCTTGATACATATCAGTCAGTTTTTCTAAATCTTCTACATTTACGCACTCGTTTACCTTATGAATGGTCGCATTCACTGGGCCAAGCTCTATAACTTGGGAACCCATTTGAGCAATAAAACGCCCATCTGACGTTCCACCCGTCGTTAATAGTTGTGGTTTTTGTTGATTAACCGTATCGACAGCATTAACAACGGCTGTTAATAAATCGCCAGTATCAGTTAGGAAAGGGAGACCATTGATAATCCAGTCTAAGTCGTATTCTAAATCATGCTTATCTAAAATTTCGACGACACGTTGTTGTAGCTCATCGACTGTTGATTCGGTGCTGAATCTAAAGTTAAACATGATATCGACTGTGCCAGGAATAACGTTTGAAGCGCCTGTGCCGCCATTCATATTTGGGATTTGAAAGCTTGTTGGTGGAAAATAATCATTGCCATTGTCCCAAACGGTCGTTGCTAGCTCTGACAGAGCGGGCATCGCTTGGTGAATTGGATTGCGAGCTATATGCGGATAAGCAACATGCCCTTGAATACCTTTAACGGTTAAATTACCTGTTAATGATCCTCTACGCCCATTTTTAACCACATCACCAACATGAGAGGTACTTGATGGTTCACCTACGATACACATATCAATGATTTCGTCACGTTCTTGCAGGGTATCTACAACACGAGTCGTGCCATTAATAAATGGACCTTCTTCATCGGATGTGATTAAAAATGAAATTGAACCTTTGTGATTCGGGTGCTCTCCGACGAAACGCTCAACGGCAACCACCATACAAGCTAAAGAGCCCTTCATATCTGCTGCTCCACGAGCGTAGAGCATTCCGTCAATGATTGTTGGTTCAAATGGATTGGTATTCCAATGCGTTAAATCACCTGTAGGAACAACATCCGTATGTCCTGCAAAAGTAAATAATGGTGCTTCATTGCCTCGACGAGCCCAAAAGTTGGTTGTATCTTCAAACACCATAATTTCAATGGTAAAACCAAGAGCTTCTAGTCGTTTAATCATTAGCTCTTGGCAACCTGCATCTTCAGGTGTGATGGATTGGCGGCTTAGTAAATCTTTAGCAAGAGCTAATGTTGGTGTATCAGACATTCTGTATTCCTTTACTTCTTTTTTATTAATGGCATTAGATATCAAACAAGGTCTCGTATTGAGCTGGCTTAAAGCCTAAGTGGTATTCATTATTATGAATAAGTACAGGGCGTTTAATCATAGCTGGCATTTCTAGCAATAATTCGATTGCTGTTTCTTCATTTAGAGATGCTTTTTGTTCATCAGTTAGTTGGCGATACGTGGTACCACGTTTATTTACTACATTTTCCCAACCAAGTTGTTTTACGAATGTAGCTACCATATCTTTATCAATACCATCAGTACGATAATCGTGATAAGTAAAGTTAATGTTATTTGCTTCAAGCCATTTTTTGCATTTCTTGATGGTGTCGCAGTTTTTAATTCCGTAGATTGTAGTCATGACTTTCTTCATTTTTAGTTATGTTATTAATTATTGTCTAGTTATAACGATTATTGAACAAATACGCCAGTCTTGAAGGTTATTTAGTAATCTGTTGATTATTATTTGAAGTGACTCGCCATTCTTTTCGGGCAAATATTAAAGAGGCGGAATAACACATACACTTCTGATTCGACCCAATATTGAAAGGAGGCTATATGGGAAATGCAGTGAAAGTGGGGGATATTGGTAGTGATCATGACGGTTTTCATCCAACTCCAGTTTTAGCTGGCTCTGGGACAGTAAAAGTGGATGGAATTCCAGCAGCAAGGCAAGGTGATCCTCTTGCTCCTCACTCTAAACCTAAACATCCACCTCATCCAAGATCCATTTCTGCCGGTTCAAGTTCTGTATTTATTGATGGAAAGCCTGCAGCAAGAGATGGCGATGCTATTGGGTGTGGTGGCACACTAAAAGGTGGTGGTACGGTTAATATTGGATAATGCTTTAGAGAATATCGCCGATCTTATTGTGAAAATTAATTACAAAAAATACGATTTTATGACCCATTTACATAAATATGAGATTATTTTCGTAATTAGTTGATCAATCTCAACATCATTTTTATTGAATGATTAATAATTACTCTTATTAATTCAGGAGGTATCAATGGAGTTGAATCCAGTGTTTGCCAGACGCTTATATTTGGCGTTATTGGTACATAATATAGAAAGGCCGAATGTTCCTAAACTTGTAGAGTTAACTGGTTGGCCTCGTCGTACTATTCAAGATGTATTGAAGGCTTTACCTGGCATTGGGATTGAATTGATGTTTATTCAAGATGGCCGTCGTCATAATGATGGTTATTACCGTCTTTCAGATTGGGGGCCTTATGATCCTGAGTGGGTATGTTCTCGAGAAGATGAAATTGCATCAACATTGCACCATTAAAAATATGTGCTTCTTTAATGTGCAGATAAAATAAAACGCCAACGTAAAAGTTGGCGTTTTTTGTTTGTAAAATGAAGTGATTAATTAACCCGAGTTAAGAGTTATTAAGGTTAAAAGTTATTAAGGGCAAATATAAGCAGAGCCAAACATAGTTACTGATGTATTAAATGGCGACGGTGTGTGAATCACTATGCTGTTTGCACCTAAAGCTTGAGCTTCATTTTTAATGTCATTAATTGCACCAATGGTTAGATCTTTATTCGTAATAAAGAAGAAGGTATACCAATGGCCCTCACTTCCTGTCACAGTGCCAACCTCTTGGCACCCCTCTACGACACTATCATTATAATATAAGTTGATAGCACTTGATTCAGGCGTCATTGGTTCTGTTGTTAATGCACAACCATTTAGTACCAATAGAGATAAGAGGGCATAAAACGTTTTTTTCATATTACGAATCTAAATAGAGTAGTGTGGCTGCAACACGTGATTTTACATTTAATTTTTTCAATAAACTTTTCATGTGCACTTTTACGGTCGCTTCAGAAATAAACAGTTGATCTGCAACTTGTTTATTTCTCATGCCTTTTGCAACATGTTGTAATATTTCTAGTTCACGAGCCGTTAATTGAGATAATTTGTCGTCGCCTTGAGCGTCTTCTTCTAAACACGCTTTAACTTGTTCAGAGTAGGCTTTGCCGCCTTTCATCGCTTCTTTTAACAATGCGATTAGTTCATCTGGTTCACTGTCTTTTAATAGATAACCATCAGCGCCAGCTTTAATTAATGTTTTGATGTCCTGTTTATTGTCTGACACGGTTAAAATGACAATCGGGCAGGTTACCCCTTCATTTCTTAGTGCATGTAACGTATCTAAACCTGACATGCCTTTCATATTTAGATCAAGAAGAACAAGGTCTGGTTCATCTTGTGAAATCAGAGCTACAGCATCAGTGCCATTACTTGCTTCGCCAGTGAGTGTGAATTCTTCATCAAAAGAAAGAAGTTGGCCAATACCACGACGCATTAACGGATGATCATCAACGATAACGACATTCCACATAATTTTTTACCTCTATTATTTTATTGGTTTAGTGGAAACATAACGTTCACTGTACAACCGTTGTCTATTTCTGAAGTTATGGATAGCTTACCATGAACGCAGTTTGCACGTTCTTGCATGATCCTTAATCCATAATGATTTATTTTTTCTTCTGTAGGATCAAACCCTACTCCATCGTCCTCAATGTTAATACAGCCTTGCTCACCTTCTTGAAAACACGTAATGATAATATTATCAGCTTTTGAGTGTTTGATGGCATTTAATGTCGCTTCTCTTATCAATTGTAGTAAATGAACATGTTGTTGAGCATTTATAGGCAAAGAAGGAAGCTCGTTATTTAAATGAATATTTATCTTAGTTTGTGAGGCTAAGGTTGTCATGATTTCTTGTAAGGCCTCACCAAAGTGAGCTTTATTAATGGTTAATCTAAATGTGTTTAATAGACCTCGCAATTGACTATATGCACTTTTAAGACCTTCATCCAATTCCACTAGTGTAGTACTTGTATTTATACAATCACACTTTTCTAACTGGCGCTTTAATAGTGTTGTCTGAATCTTCAAATAAGAAAGAGACTGAGCTAAAGAGTCATGAAGTTCACGAGCTATCGTTGAGCGTTCTTCTAATAAAATGAGTTGGTGTGTTTGTTTTTGTGCTTGGTTATAGAAAATACCACGTGCCAGAATATTTGAAATATTGATGATTAATTTCTGATCAGGGCAAGGCAATGACACTTGCCATAATAAGTATCCTAATTGTTCACCATCAATACATAACTCCTGAAGACTCCATGGGGATTCGTCAGGTTCACCGCTTGTTATCTCCCAATCGCCACCGGATTCCTCTTCAACAATCAGACGAGCACTGATAACCCCTTCAATATTCGTAAAGGTATCAAGAATGTTTTTAAACGCTTGTTCATCCAGTTGTGATGCCGAGAGTTGTTGAGAGCATTGATACAAGATCATTAATGAGCGATTGGCTTGGCTGAGTTTTTTGGTTTTATCTTCAACTCGATTTTCTAATTCGCGATAGCTCAAATCGACTTGTCTTGTCATGTGATTAAATGCATTCCCTAACTGACCTAATTCATTATCACTATTTAAATCCACCTGAACTGAATAGTTTCCTTTTGTCATGGCATGACTTGCAGCAACTAGGTGATGTAATGGACTCACGATTTTTCTTTGAGTGAAAAAAATAATGAAAACACTTGAGAAGACAATCAGTGATAAGCCAAGGGCACCAATAAGAGAAAGTAATTGAAGCTTTCTTTCTGAAAATTCTTGTAAACGAAAAACAAAATGATCAATTTCATCAACGAAAAGGGAGACTTTGTTTAAATAAATCTGTTTGTTGTCGCTTAATAATGATGGCTGTAAGGAAAGCCATTGTAGTCGGATGTCTTCGTAATAATCTTCAATATCATCAGGAACGAACCATTGGTCTAGTGACTTAAACGAAGGTGATTCTATCGATTGTGAAAATTTATCTAAATGTTTAATCAGTTCTGGAGAGTCTGTTTCAATATCATAGGCTAGACGGTAGCTTTGCATACGTAATGAGCCAGCAATATTGACCGCTTCTGCATCTTTTAAGCTAGAGGAAAGTGTAATTAAGGCTAAGCTCGTTGTAATTATGGAGATCATAACAATCAACAACATCACTTGAGCAATGGTCCTTGTTAAGATTGAGGTCTTAGTATGTTTCATGTTTGTTAATTGTGACCTATGATTAAAAGAAGCAAATGGGATCTATTTTGTTGTTTTTATTTATTTTAAAAATTGATCTAAAACAAAATTTACCTATGTTTAACCATTATGGGGTATATCAATAAATATGACAAAATTTAAAATTCAACATATAAAAATGTTAATGAATAACTGAGGTTATGAATAGATGAGTCAAGATAATGCAATTGACCATTCTAAGCGAGGATTTTTTCGCCGTTTATCTTCTCAAAAAAAAATAAATCCGTTAACACAACAGCGATTGCCTTGGGTAGAAAATGAATCAGTTTTTACGTCAAAGTGTACTCGATGTGAAAAGTGCATTAATGCATGTGAAGAAAATATTATTGTTAAAGGGGATGGTGGGTTTCCTATCGTCGATTTTACAAAAGGTGAATGTACTTTTTGTGAAGGCTGTGCAAATAGCTGTCCTGAAGCTTTATTTGATTTAACGGCTGAGCCTGTTTTCTCTCATAAAATATCTATAAATGAAAACTGTTTAGCGAAAAAATCTGTGGAATGTCGTAGTTGTAGCGATATGTGTGAAACACAAGCCATTCGTTTTCAACTTCAGTTGGGCAGCGTAGCTCAACCTAAAATTAATTTTGATGCCTGTAATGGATGTGGTGGCTGTGTTGCTGTTTGCCCTACATCTGCTATCAGCATGACACTGGAAGATAGCACATCATGTTAGAGAATTTGCCTGAAAATGAAGTTCATATTTCAAGCTTAGTGGTTCATGTAAGACCTGAGTCACTTGAAATAACAAAAGAAAAAATATTAGCACTGCCGAATACGGAAATATATGGAGAAAGTGAAGAGGGCAAGATTATTGTTGTTCTTGAAACTGAAAACCAAGGATATATCACCGATTCAATCGATAAAATAAATGACTTCGAAGACGTACTAAATGTCGCTTTAGTATTTCACCAAATCGAGCACTTTGATTCGCAATGTGAGGATGAATCATGAAAATGACAAGACGTGCGTTTGTTAAAGCAAACGCAGCAGCTTCGGCTGCAGCTGCTGCAGGGGTTACGTTACCTGCTTCAGCAACAAATTTAATCGTTAGTTCTGACCAAACAAAAATTAAATGGGATAAAGCGCCTTGTCGTTTTTGTGGTACAGGTTGTTCAGTACTTGTTGGTACTCAAAATGGTCGCGTAGTCGCGACTCAAGGTGATCCTGAAGCACCTGTAAACAAAGGTCTTAACTGTATTAAAGGTTATTTTCTTTCTAAGATTATGTACGGTAAAGATCGTGTTCAAACGCCAATGTTGCGTATGAAAGACGGCCAATATAACAAAGATGGTGACTTTGCTCCTGTATCTTGGGATGTTGCTCTAGATACCATGGCTGAAAAATGGAAAGCAGCTCTGAAAAAACATGGTCCAACAGGTGTTGGTATGTTTGGTTCTGGTCAGTGGACAGTAATGGAAGGCTATGCAGCGGTTAAGCTGATGAAAGCGGGTTTCCGTTCAAACAACATTGATCCAAATGCTCGTCACTGTATGGCATCTGCTGTAGGTGCATTTATGCGTACATTCGGTATCGATGAGCCTATGGGCTGTTATGATGATTTTGAAAACGCAGACTCGTTTGTTCTGTGGGGTTCAAACATGGCAGAAATGCACCCAGTATTATGGACTCGTATTTCAGATCGTCGTTTAAGCCATCCTCATGTAAAAGTTAATGTATTATCAACGTACTACCATCGTTCATTTGAATTAGCAGATAAAGGCTATATTTTTGAACCTCAATCTGACCTTGCTATTGCTAACTACATTGCTAACTACATTATCCAAAATAATGCAGTTAACTGGGATTTCGTTAATAAGCATACGAACTTCAAACAAGCGACGACGGATATTGGTTACGGTTTACGTGATGATGATCCTATTCAAATGGAAGCGGCAAACCCTAACTCAGGTGCAATGTCTTCAATTAGCTTTGAAGAGTATAAAAAATCAGTAGCTCCTTATACGGCACAAAAAGCATCTGAAATGTCAGGCGTATCGGAAGAAGATCTGATTACTCTAGCTAAACAATATGCAGATCCAAAAACAAAAGTAATGTCTTTATGGACAATGGGTATGAACCAACATACTCGTGGTGTTTGGATGAACAGCCTTGTTTATAACATTCACTTACTTACTGGTAAGATTGCAACTCCTGGTAACAGCCCATTCTCTCTTACAGGTCAACCATCTGCGTGTGGTACTGCTCGTGAAGTTGGTACGTTCTCGCATCGTCTACCTGCTGATATGGTGGTTGCTAACCCTAAACACCGTGCTATCTCTGAGAAAATTTGGAAACTACCTGAAGGTACTCTAAATGGTAAGCCAGGAGCTCATGCCGTAGTTCAAGATCGCATGCTAAAAGATGGCAAGATCAATGCTTACTGGGTTATGTGTAATAACAACATGCAAGCCGGTCCAAATATTAACACTGAGCGTCTACCTGGTTATCGTAATCCTGAAAACTTCATTGTATGTTCAGACCCATACCCAACAGCAACTGCACAAGCGGCTGACTTGATTCTACCAACTGCAATGTGGGTAGAGAAAGAAGGTGCTTATGGTAACGCAGAGCGTCGTACTCAAGCTTGGTATCAACAAGTACAAGCAAAAGGCGAAGCAAAATCAGATTTATGGCAAATCATGGAATTCTCAAAACGCTTCAAAGTTGAAGAAGTGTGGGGCGAAGAGCTAGTAGCAAAAGCGCCTGAATACCGTGGCAAAACTATGTATGACATCTTATTCAAAAATGGCCAAGTTGATGCTTTCCCATTATCAGAAGCGCAAGAGCTTAATGATGATGCTAAAGCTCAAGGCTTCTATGTCCAAAAAGGTCTGTTTGAAGAATATGCAAGTTTTGGTCGTGGACATGGACACGATTTAGCACCATACGATACCTATCACACTGTTCGTGGTTTACGTTGGCCTGTTGTTGATGGTAAAGAAACGCTATGGCGCTTTAAAGAAGGTTCAGATCCATATGCGAAGAAAGGCTCAGACTGGGATTTCTATGGTAAACCTGATGGTAAGGCCTTAATTATCTCTGCACCATATGAAGCGCCACCTGAAGTGCCAAATGATGAGTTTGATATGTGGTTATGTACTGGTCGTGTTCTTGAGCACTGGCATACAGGTACTATGACTCGTCGTGTTCCTGAGCTGTATAAAGCCGTTCCTGATGCGCTTTGTTATATCCATCCTGCAGATGCGAAAAAACGTAATTTACGTCGTGGAGATGAAGTTCTAATCTCAAACAAACGTGGTGAAGTACGAGTTCGTGTTGAAACTCGTGGCCGTAACCGTCCGCCAGAAGGATTGGTATTCGTACCATTCTTTGATGCTCGCATCTTAATTAACAAGTTGATTCTAGACGCAACTGATCCGCTATCTAAGCAGACAGACTTTAAGAAGTGTCCAGTTAAAATCACTAAAATTGCTTAATTAATAAATTGATGAGTTGCTAGTCTACTGGCTAGTGACTTGTTTTAGAGTTTGCCTTAAGGCGGAGAAATTAGAATGAAAAAGTTCATTATAGCGCTTATGTCAGCAGGACTATTGTTCACTGGCGCAGTACAAGCAGAAGCAGAGCAAGGTTCTGAGCTGCATAACCCAGGTGGCATTGGTGGTGTTGAATCATTACGTGGTGCTTCAGAGTTAGAAGCAACACGTCCAGCAGATGATTTTAAGCATTTTCCACGTGACCACGCTTTAGATAGTGACTATGTATATCAACCACCTTTGGTTCCTCATACGGTTCGTAACTATGAAGTTTCGTTGAATGCCAATAAGTGTTTGTCTTGTCATAGTTGGAAAAATGCAAAAGAAATGGGGGCAACTAAGATTAGTGTGACTCATTACGTAAGCCGTGAAGATGCAGTGCTTTCTGATGTATCTCCTCGTCGTTACTTCTGTCTACAATGTCACGTTCCTCAAGCGGATGCAAAACCACTAGTAGAGAACGAATTTGAACGTGTGGACTCATTGCGCTAGTCGATAGCCAATAAAGTTAAGAGAGGCTATACATGAAATTATTAAAAGCATTTTGGAAGCGTTTTTCGTCTCCTAGTAAAGCAGCAGTAGGCATTGTTCTATTTATGGGCTTTATGGGCGGCTTGCTTTTCTGGGGCGCATTTAACACGGGTATGGAAGCAACCAATACAGAAGAGTTTTGTTCTGGTTGTCACGCACCAATTGTTAAGGAAATCCAAGAGACGATTCACTATTCAAACCGTTCAGGTGTACGTGCTATCTGTTCTGATTGTCACGTTCCGCATAACTGGACAGATAAGATTGTTCGTAAAGTACAGGCATCGAAAGAGTTATTTGCTCACTATGTGACGAAAACGATTGATACTGAAGAGAAATTTAAAGAACGTCGAGCTCACTTGGCTGAGCGCGAATGGCATCGAATGAAAGAGAATAACTCTCAAGAATGTCGTAATTGTCATGAGTTTGATTATATGGATTTCTCAGAGCAAGGCCCACGCAGTGCGAAACAACACTCAACGGCGTTAGCATCAGGTGAAAAAACGTGTGTAGATTGTCATAAAGGCATCGCACATAAATTACCTGATATGTCTGGTATTGAAGGTTGGTAAGGAGATAGCATGAGTACATTAGAATCAGTGATTTGGCATACTCTAGGTTACGCTGCGATGCCAGCTATTATTCTAGGCGGTTTTGCTGCGGTATCTGTGTTTTCAATTTGGCTATTGTCATTGAAATCAGATAAAGAGTAATCGTTTAAATTACGAATCAACTCGATGAATAGAGAGATGGGTATGATATGCCCATCTCTTTTTTTTATATGTCGAAATTTGAGGCAGGATTAAAATCCTAAAACCGTATAATAAATGAAGGCGGCCCAACTGACAGCGAGTAAGATCCATGGTAACGCTTTGTTTGATTCGTTATTAATGTATTCTTGTTGTGCTTGTTTATCTTCTATATCGGACAGTTTTACGTTGTTTTGCTTGGTTCGTTGCGTTTTTTTCTTTTGCTTATCCGCTTCTCTTGCCTTTTCCTTCTGTTGTTTCTTATAAAGAGCAATGCCTTTTTCGATTCCCTGTGCAATCAATTTAGTTTGCTCTTTTGTTTGAGCCGGTTTTTGTGTAGCTTTAGCTATCTTCATTGCTTCTTGTTGAGACTCGATTGAGACGGAATCTTTTGTTTTTTTGTAGTTTGTCATATTTGCTCTTAACTATTTTTATTTGAGTTTATATTCACACATTACTGAAAGGTAAACGATACAAAGTGTGACGGCAATATAGATTTTGATCTTTGAGGTGTATCTAGCTCAAAGTTTTAATTTTATCCAATCGTTATTTTTAAACATTTCAGTAAGCTGAACAAGTCTACTGAGAAGGTTGTTAGTTAATTTTAAGGTAGAAATATGCAGTATTCTTTTGATGCATATGATGAAAATGGGTGGTTAAAGCCACCTCTTTGGTTGTGGTTTGGATGGGCGATTTTAATTCGTTCTGTTGTGGTTTTTGTTATGGCTGGCGCGAGTCGTGAGCAAGGTACCGATTTATTAGCCTTGTTTTATCCTAGCCATGCGCATTTGTATACGAGTTTATGCTTAAGTCTACCTATATTATTTTATATGTGGCTAAGCAGTTTCAAAAAGCCCACACGGCCTTTTATGCTGACTCTTTGGAAGCAAGGCAGGTGGCTAACCATTGTGATGGTTTTAATTGACCTTTCAATGTTAATTCAATCGGTTATTGTTAATCGAGGAGAGTTTCAGCCAGGAAGTGCAATGATTATCTTACTTCTTAGCTGGTTTCTTATATTTTTATGTCGCAGTAAACGAGTAAAGATATGCTTTAGTCTGACTTAATGAGAGGGGGCAGACAATGGATCTATCAACAGGTGCATTATTATTTAGTGCGTTATTAAGCCCGCTAGCAATGGCGGATTGGCAATTGGATTTAGGGGTTGAGATTAATCGACCAGATTTACAACGCATAACAAATTCATCGGCTTCTCTTGTTTTAGGTGAAGAAACATTAGTTTTCAATTCAATAGATAAGCAATCTCAAGTGCAGGCTTGGGCGGAGCTAAAAAACATTGATGCTGAAAATGTAGAAATTGCTTTTCGAGTAACAGAAGAAGAGGGTGAAGGTAAGATCAGAACACTATGTGCACCAACGATTATTACGAAGTTAAATAATCAGGAGTCATATATGGTCTCTGATTCATCAGTAAATGAAACAGTGAAACTTTCAGTGGAAGTAATTTCTTCATAAACTCTTATTTTTTATCAAACAATCTTATGTTTTATTGCATATAATGGACTCAGTTAATTCAAAATAGAAAGGAACTGAGTTCATGTCTTACACTCCTCAAACGGCTCTACTGCCAGAACCAGATCGATTTGCATTATACGTTACATTAAATATTAAAAGTAATCCTCAGCTTGTATTGGAACAGCTGCAAACGCTTCCCGCTTTGATCATTGAATTAAATGAAAATCAGCCAGACGCGAACTTAAGTAGCGCAGTTTCTTTTGGTGCTGAATTCTGGTCAACGTTATCTGCACCTATGCCTTCTGAATTGGCTAAATTTAAGCAATTAGGAAAAGGCGATATTATTGCCCCTGCAACGCATGGTGATGTATTAATTCACCTTCACTCAAATCGTCATGATTTACATTTTTATATTTTACGTAAATTAATGAATGTGATTTCTGAGCATGTAGAAATTAAAGAAGAAGTATCGGGTTTTCGTTTCCTTGACTCACGTGATATGACGGATTTCGTTGATGGTACAGAAAATCCAAAAAATGAAGCTCGTGCTGAAGTTGCATTGATTGCTGATGGTGAGTTTGCTGGTGGTAGTTACATGATGTGCCAGCGCTTCGTACATAAATTACCAGCATGGAATCGTTTATCTGTTTCTGCACAAGAAAAGGTTATTGGTCGTACGAAACCAGATTCAATCGAGTTAGATGATGTTCCAGCAGCCTCACACGTAGGTCGCGTTGATATTAAGGAAAACGGTAAGGGTGTGAAGATTTTACGCCACAGCTTGCCTTACGGCTCGGTTTCTGGTGATCATGGCTTACTGTTTATCGCTTACTGTAAAACAGTTCATAATTTCCAAGTAATGCTTGATAGCATGTACGGAGAAGTTGATGGAAAAACTGATCAACTATTACGTTTTACAGATGCAGTAACTGGCGGCTATTTCTTTGCTCCATCACAAGAGATGTTTGCAGAGCTGACGGTTAAATAAATTATGGGTTAAAGTAAGTACTGTTGACGTTAATGGTACTTACTATCATTAGCCGAATAGATACAAAAAGGCCGCTGTTATCTTTAGAAAACAGCGGCCTTTTTTTGTCTTTAATTAACTAAAGTTATCTATTAACGATTACTTAGTTACTTTAAGAACTGGAGATTCACCAACAGTAACAGCACCAGAAAGCTTAGTAAGCTCTTTGATTTCGTCCATGTTAGAGATAACAACTGGAGTAAGCGTTGATTTAGCTTTTTCTTCAAGAACTGCTAGATCGAATTCGATGATAGTGTCACCAGCTTTAACTTCTTGACCTTCTTCAGCGATACGAGTGAAGCCTTCGCCTTTAAGTTCAACTGTATCAATACCGAAGTGAACGAAAAGCTCGATGCCGTCGTTAGATTCGATAGAGAAAGCGTGGTTAGTTTCAAAGATTTTACCGATTGTACCGTTTACTGGAGCAACCATTTTGTTACCAGCAGGTTTGATAGCAATACCGTCACCAACGATTTTTTCAGCGAACACTACGTCTGGCACATCTTCGATGTTTACAATTTCACCAGAAAGAGGTGCGATGATGTCGATTGCACCAGCGTCAGCGCTTTCAGAAGAAAATGCGCTTTTAATTTTGTCAAACAGACCCATTGTGTAGCTCCCTAAAGTTTATATTAAATAGCCACTAAACTTAGTGGCTATATTTAATTCTTTGCAACTATACTATTACTTAGTATTTTCTGCGATAAATTTTTCAACATGTGCTTCAATTTCTGCTGCAGTAGGCATTTGAAGAGCTTCATCAGCCATCTTCTTAACATCTGCAAACGTTGCGTTACGAACAATTTTCTTAACGCGAGGAATTGAAATACCGCTCATGCTGAACTCATCTAAGCCCATACCTAGAAGAAGTAGGCTTGCACGCTCATCACCTGCTAGCTCACCACACATACCAGTCCATTTGCCTTCTTTATGAGAAGCATCGATTACTTGCTTGATTACAAGCAGAACCGCTGGAGATAGAGGGTTGTATAGGTGAGAAATCATTTCGTTACCACGGTCAACAGCAAGAGTATATTGTGTTAAGTCGTTAGTACCGATAGAGAAGAAGCTCACTTCTTTAGCTAAGTGGTGTGCAATCGCTGCTGCTGCAGGAGTTTCAACCATTACACCGATCTCGATGCTTTCGTCAAATGCATGACCTTCAGCACGAAGTTCTGCTTTGTATTCTTCAATTGCTTTCTTCAGTTCACGGATCTCTTCAACAGAAATGATCATTGGGAACATGATGCGTAGCTTACCGTGTGCTGATGCACGTAGAATACCACGTAATTGGTCACGTAGGATTTCACGACGGTCTAAGCTGATACGAACCGCACGCCAACCTAGGAACGGGTTCATTTCTTCTGGAAGATCCATGTATGGTAGATCTTTATCACCACCGATATCCATAGTACGGATGATCACTGGCTCACCATGCATCGCTTCTGCTACTTCTTTGTAAGCAACATATTGCTCTTCTTCAGTAGGAAGTGCATCACGATCCATGAATAGGAATTCTGTACGATATAGACCAACACCTTCACCACCGTTACGAATGATACCGTCACAGTCTTTAACTGTACCGATGTTACCGCAAACTTCTACTTGGTGACCATCTAGAGTGATAGCTGGTAGGTCTTTAAGTTTTGCTAACTCTTCTTTTTCTGCAACTAAGTCGTCACGGATTTTTTTAGATTCAGTTAGTTCAGCTTCTGATGGGTTGATAACAATTTTGTTGTTAACCGCATCAAGAATTAGCATGTCGCCATTTTTCACTTGCTTAGTGATATCGTTAGTACCAACGATAGCAGGAAGCTCAAGAGAACGCGCCATGATAGATGTATGAGATGTACGACCACCGATGTCACAAGCAAAACCAAGAACGTAGTCTAGGTTGATTTGTGCTGTTTCAGAAGGAGTAAGGTCGTTAGCAACTAGGATTACTTTTTCATTGATGTCACTTAGTGAAACAATGTTGATGCCTAGTGCGTTTTTAACAAAGCGGCTACCGATATCGCGGATATCTGTAGCACGCTCTTTTAGATAATCATCATCTAATGACTCTAGTGCACACGCTTGCTCTTCAATTACAGAGTGAATAGCAAAGTCTGCAGCCATTTTATCATCTTTAATAAGGGCTAAGATTTCTTCTTCTAGCTCTTCATCTTCAAGAAGCATAATGTGCCCCTCAAAAATAGCTTCTTTTTCTTCGCCGAAAGTTGCTAGCGCTTTTGCTTTGATAGCTTCTAATTGCTCAGAAGACTTATTACGAGCATCAAAGAAACGTTGAACTTCTGTTTCTACTTGAGAATCAGAGATTGGAGTTTTGTTTAGGACAATTTCATCTTCCTGAAGTAGTAGTGCTTTACCGAAAGCAATACCTGGAGATGCTAGAATGCCAGAAATCATAGCTTTACCTTAAAATTGATCAAATTAGAGAATGAAAATAATAAAGAAAAGCTGATTAGTGCAGCTCGTCCATTAGTTTAACTAGGTGGTCTACAGCTTCTTTCTCTTGTGCGCCTTCAGCAGAGATAGTTACGTTAGTACCTTTAGTTAGACCTAAAGTTTGTAGTTTGAAAAGGCTAGTAGCACTTGCACTTTTACCGTTAGAAGTAACAGTGATTTTTGCATCAAAACCTTTTGCTTCTTTAACGAACTGAGCCGCTGGACGAGTGTGAAGGCCATTTTCTGCAGTGATTACTACGTCTTGTGAATACATTGTGTATACCCCGATTTATATTTTATGTTGAAATTAGTGTCGTTAACCAATTCGGTTTGCGCACGTACTTTCGCACATCATAGACCTAGAAACAATCTATCTTCAACGAAATTAGTTAACGACAGTAATTTATACATTCTTTCTTATTTTGTAATATTAAGCTAGTTCAAAATTGTTACTTTGTATTCGAGTGTAATTATTTTACACCTAAAAATAAAGTGGCTTGATTATTACTAAGGAGGGAAATGAAATCAACAAAAAAACCCCAGAAGGGGCTTTTTTGGATAAAAAATTGATTTGAACACATAGATGTTACAAATTTATTGCTCATTTTCTTGTTCAGTAAACAAGCCTGCAAATAATGCTGTACTTAAGTAACGCTCACCAGAGCTTGGTAACACAACAACAATTTGTTTATCAGCAAATTCAGGTAGCTCCGCGATACGATTAGCTGCAACTACTGCGGCACCAGAAGAAATACCAGCAAGAATCCCTTCTTCTTCCATTAATCGACGTGCCATTTCAATAGCATCTTCAGATGTGACTGCTTCAACACGGTCAATTAGTGTCAGATCTAGGTTACCAGGAATGAAGCCAGCACCAATACCTTGGATCTTATGAGGTGCCGGTTTGATCTCTTCACCAGCTAACGCTTGAGCGATTACCGGTGACTCAGCAGGCTCTACTGCCACAGACAGAACGGCTTTATTTTGAGTGTGTTTTAGGTAACGACTTGTACCTGTTAATGTACCGCCAGTACCAACACCAGCGACGAATACGTCAACATTGCCTTCAGTCGCTTCCCAGATCTCTGGACCAGTTGTTTTTTCATGAATAGCAGGGTTTGCTGGGTTATTAAATTGTTGAAGTAGTAGGTACTTACTTGGATCGCTTGCAACAATTTCTTCTGCTTTAGCAATGGCACCACCCATTCCTTTAGGTGCTTCTGTTAATACAAGGTTAGCCCCTAATGCTTTAAGTAGCTTACGACGCTCAAGGCTCATTGAGGCAGGCATTGTTAGTGTTAGTTTATAACCACGTGCGGCAGCTACGAAAGCAAGAGCAATACCTGTGTTACCTGATGTTGGTTCAACTAATTCAATGCCTTCTTTTAATGTGCCCGCTTTTTCAGCTTCCCAAATCATGTTTGCGCCAATACGACATTTAACACTAAAGCTAGGGTTACGTGCTTCTACTTTGGCTAAAACGTTACCTTTACTTACGCGATTTAGGCGAACAAGTGGGGTATTACCAATAGTTTGAGAATTATCTTCGTAAATCTTTGTCATGATCTGTTCCTTCATTTCACGGTCAGCGTGATTATATAAATTATTTTTAACTCAATTTGAGTAACTCAACACAACTAGAATACGAAGAGTTTCTAAAATGAGAAAGGATCAAAAGGTTATAAGTTATGGATTAACGGTTTTTATGTGTATCACGGTAAACATCAACCCACATAGCGGTTGCCCCACAAACTGCGATTGGCATAACAAATAGGTTTAGGATTGGCGTCATGGTAAAAAGTGTTACAAGAGAGCCAAAGGATAAGCATTTGCCACGTTTTGTTTTTAGCTCATCTCTCATTGTTTCAAAAGGCACCTTGTGGTTATCAAATGGATAATCACAATATTGAATAGCCATCATCCAAGCGGTAAATAAAAACCATAAAACAGGTGCAATACTTTGACCTATTGCAGGGATAAAAAAGAGAATAAATAGACCTAATGCTTTAGGTATATAGTATTTCAATTTTTGCCATTCACGCTTGAAGATACGAGGTAAGTCCTTCACAGCATCTAGTATTCCGCCATTTGGTGCAGGTTGACCTGTCAATTTAGCTTCAAGGTGTTCAGCAAGTAATCCATTAAAAGGAGCGGCAATCCAGTTCGCTAATGTACTAAAGAAGTATGAGAAGACGGCCAATATACTGATGACAATTAAAGGCCACAATAAATAAGATAACCAATCTAACCAACTTGGAATCTGAGCTAGAATTTGGTCAATCCAACTACCAATTTGATTAAATAAGTAAATAAAAGAGCCACCAAGCAATAAGAAATTAATCAATAAAGGGATAAAAACAAATCGACGCAAGCCTGGTGTCATTGCTAATGAAATGCCTTTTAAAAAGTATTGAACCCCAGATTGAGATTGTTTAAACGAATTCATAATTTGTATTTTACTGTGTGGATGTTGAGTTCACTATACTCAAAATTTGAGACAAATAAATGAAATATGAGCAAATAAAGTTCCACTAAACAGTTCAAATGTAAGATTTATGTCACCACTTTCATTTTGTTATTCAACAATAGGGTTATTATTTGGTACATTACAGGAAAGTAGTGGTAGATTAGTGATAATAACTAAACTACATTCATATGATAGTTGATATAAGCTTTCTTATTTTTTATTTAAGAGAAAGCTCAATAAAGCAGAAGAGCAGAGAGTTAACGATGCAAGAATTGCGATTAGTGTTGATACTTGTTGGAGCATTGGCCATTGCGGCATTATTGTTTCATGGCTTGTGGACAAGTCGAAAAGAAACGAGCTCAAAATTTGGAAAGAAAGTAGACATAGATTTTGATTCAGACGTTGATGATGAACAAGCTGCTCCTATGCGTGGGTTTGATCAGCCAAAAGAAGACGTGGTTGTTCAGAAAGAACGAAAAGAACCTGCTTTTGCTCGAGAAGAGGTTCCTACTTCTGATGATCCATTATTTGAAGGTACGGTTTCGTCTGAATCAAATAAGTTTACAGAACAAGAAAAACCAACGGTACAGCAAGCTCAACCACAACCGGTTGTACAACAAGTACAAGAGCCAACAGTAGGTCGTATTGAACCAGAAGCTAAGCCTGTTGCTGCACCAGTTAAAAGGGAAGAACCAACCATCTCTTTTTCTGCTATTGATGACGAAGTGTTAACTCAACAAGAGCCTATGCAAGCTAAGGTCGATATTCCTGAAACATCGACTTACTTAGAACCTGAAATTATTATTGCAGAACCAGAACCAGAACCAGAACCAGAACCAGAACCAGAACCAGAACCAGAAGAGGATGTTATTGTAATTAATGTCCATGGTATGGGAAGTGATAGATTCAGTGGTAATCGTCTCTTTAATAGTTTAGAGCAAAATGGTCTTGTATTTGGTGATATGGCTATTTATCACCGTCACTCTGATTTATCTGGCGCTGGAAAAGTCTTATTTAGTGTCGCGAATATGGTATCACCTGGACATTTCCAAGTACCTGAAGGTGAAGAGTTCTCAACACCAGGGATTTCTTTCTTCTTACCGCTTCCATGCTATGGTGATGCGGAGCATAACTTTAAGTTGATGCTACAAACGGCTCAAATGGTAAGTTCAGAATTAGGTGGTAACGTTCTGGATGAGAAACGCGATATGCTGACACCAAATAAAATCGATGAATATAAGCAGCGTGTAAAAGTATTCTGCCGTAAATAGTCTATCTGCTATAGAATTAGAACTAATGAGAAAGGCTCATCATGAGCCTTTTTTTTATTTTAAGAATAACCGAAAAAGAAGTTGATGAATCATGAGTATTGAACAGACATTAGATGAGTTGAAGCAACAACTTAATTACCATGCATATCGTTATTATGTAGAAGATAGCCCTGAGCTACCAGATGCTGAATATGATCGAATGATGCAGGAATTGTTATCTATTGAATCTGAACATCCTGAATTAGTTACTGTTGATTCACCAAGTCAACGAGTTGGAGGAGAGGCTTTAGATGGCTTTACTCAGATTCAACATGAGATCCCTATGCTTTCTTTGGATAATGCGTTTAGTGATGAAGAGCTAGAAGCATTTGAAAAAAGAATGAACGACCGCCTTATTTCAAAGCCTGTATCTCTATTTTGTTGTGAACCTAAGTTGGATGGTTTAGCGGTTAGCCTTTTATATGTAAATGGCAAGTTAGTTCAAGCTGGTACGCGTGGAGATGGTACAACAGGTGAAAATATTACTGAAAACGTAAGAACGATTCGTTGTATTCCATTAACTCTGCAAGGTGAAGGCTGGCCGACACGTTTAGAAGTACGTGGTGAAGTCTTTATGCCTAAAGCCGGTTTTGAAGCGTTAAATGAGAGAGCGTTAAAACGTGGTGAAAAACCATTTGCAAATCCACGTAATGCTGCAGCAGGCAGTTTACGTCAATTAGATTCAAAAATAACAGCAACCCGCCCACTTAGTTTTTATGCATACAGTGTTGGGGTGATTGAAGGTGGTGAATTAGAAACAAGCCATTACCAGCGTTTTGTTCAACTAAAAAGCTGGGGTCTTCCAATGTGTGAAGAAACGAAGCAATGTCATTCATTGACGGAAGTTAAAGCGTATTACAAAGACATACTTGAACGTCGTGATGCTCTGAAATATGAAATTGATGGTGTAGTAATAAAAGTCGATGATATTGCGCTTCAAGAACAACTGGGCTTTGTTGCACGAGCACCTCGTTGGGCGATTGCTTATAAATTTCCTGCACAAGAAGAGTTAACTGTTCTAAATGATGTGGAATTCCAAGTTGGCCGTACAGGTGCTATTACACCGGTAGCGAAACTTGAACCTGTTTTTGTTGGTGGGGTAACCGTAAGTAATGCCACATTGCATAATGCAGATGAAATTGCACGTTTAGGTGTTCATATTGGTGATACAGTTATTATTCGCCGTGCGGGGGATGTGATCCCACAAATCGTATCAGTGGTAGAAGCTCGTCGTCCTACGGACAGTAAAGCCATTGTTTATCCAACTCATTGCCCTGTATGTGGTTCTAACCTTGAAAGAGTAGAAGGTGAGGCTGTAACTCGTTGTGGGGCTGGGTTAGTCTGTCAAGCGCAACGTAAAGAAGCACTAAAGCATTTTGTGTCTCGTAAAGCACTCGATGTTGATGGTTTAGGCGATAAAGTTGTAGAGCAGCTTGTAGATAAAGAAATGGTAGAGACTCCTGCGGATTTATTTAAACTTTCTGCGGGTGTATTGACAGTATTAGAGCGCATGGGACCTAAATCTGCGCAAAATGTAGTGGATGCGCTTAATAAAGCAAAGGCGACGACATTACCGCGTTTTCTATACTCGTTAGGTATTCGAGAGGTTGGTGAGGCGACAGCAGCAAACTTAGCTGCGCATTTTTATACATTAGAAGCGATTCAAGTAGCGACATTTGAACAACTTATTGAAGTGAGTGATGTTGGTGATATCGTCGCTAAACACGTTTTAAACTTCTTTGCAGAGCCGCATAACAAAACTGTTATTGAAGATTTACAAGAGATGGGTATTCATTGGCCTGAAATTAAAGCGCTTGATGAATCAGTACCACAACCATTAGCGGGCAAAGTTGTTGTTCTTACTGGAACATTACATAAATTAAAACGTAATGAAGCTAAAGCTGCTTTACAAGAGCTAGGCGCAAAAGTGACTGGTAGTGTTTCTAAGAAAACAGATATTCTATTTGCTGGTGAAGCGGCTGGTTCTAAATTAGCGAAAGCCGAGGAGCTTGGAGTTGAAGTGATGAACGAAGAACAGTTAATTGAATTATTAAATTAAGACTAATAATTTTAGTTATTAAAAAGGAGCCTTATATGGCTCCTTTTTTTATTTGTCAAAATATTAAGTTATTTGCCATTTATTGAAAGCGAATTATTAATGGTTTATCTATGTCTATAAATTAAAGTTGTTTTTTCTTTGCTTTTCAAAATATAGAGATCTCTGTCGCATTGAGTATTTTTTTATATTTATAACTTACTGTTTTATATATTTAACGCTGTTTTTTATGTTTTTTGATCTATTTAATTTGATCTTAATCACTAACACGAAAGAAGTTTGCACTCGCTCATATTTTTTTTATTGGAAATTAAGTTTTTGTTTTATGTTTTTTTATGAAAGTTTAGTCTTTATTCCATGGATGCACGGAGTGTATGCAGGAAAAAATATAAGGTAATTACAATTTTTGAATTTTCCTTTTCTGATTTAAAAATTGTGTGAATGAGGAGATTTATTTATTGCTTTCGGCGGCCAACTTAAAGCCAATAAATAATGAACACAGCTATATCCATTTTTAGGAGCTTTATTCCATGGAAAACAAATTTTTTAAAGTATCAGCAATTACCGCTGCACTTACAGGGGCTTTATTCGCACCACAAGTGATGGCAGAGGAAGTTGTCTCAGAACAATATACAAGCGATGTTTCAGCATTTTTTGCTGAATCAACAATTAGTGGTAATGTTAACTTTTTCATGCGTGCTCGTGATCGCGGTGGCGTTGATGCTAATGGTAATGATACAAAGAAAACAACTAACTTGGATCATGGTTCAGTCTTTGTAAATCTAGGTTTTAACTCTGGTTATATTGGCGATGTTGTAGGTACGGATATTGTTATTTACTCAACATTTGATATGTGGCAGAACGGTGGCCCAGACCACGAAATGAATTTTTGGGGTGTAAATAACCCATATGAAAAAACACCGAGTGACAGTAATTGTAGTGGTACTTGGGCTGCTGATTGTACTGACAATGGCGTATCTTTCGCTACGGCAAATGCTAAATTTAAATTTGGTGATAATGTAAATGCTAAATTAGGTTACTTTCAACCATCAGTACCAAGTACGTTAGGCGTTAACTGGTCATTTGCACCAGGTACATACCGTGGTGGTGAAGTTGGTGCATCATTTGGTGGTCTAGCTCTGGGCTTAGTTGTTGCTGATGAATATAAAGCGCCATGGTTCAAAGAAACGTATGAGTTCCAAGATGGAAAAGGCAACGATGCTGGTGAAGTAATTTCTTTAGGTGCTCGCTATGCATTTGACAATGGTATTTCTTTAGATGCAGGTTTTGGTACGCTAACAGATGGCGATCGTTCAAACATGCACTTTAAAGTGAAAGGCACTACAGATGGTGGTTTTTACTGGTCTCCACAAGTGTACATCGTAAGTGATAAAAACCAATATGATGATGACATTGCCGCTCAGTTAGCATTCTTATCTGCATTTAGTACTGGACAGTATTCTTTCCGAGCAGAAGCTACCATGACAATGGCTGATTCAACAGAAACACGCGGTAATGTAGGTAATATGGCATATCGCCTGACTGAACAATACGGTGGTTCAAACGGCGCTTATGAAATTTGGTGGAATAACCGCTCAGACTTTAACCACGATGGTGAAATTGCTGGCTTCGTTTCAGCAACTCGAGATTTTTCAGACATCGGTGGTACCGGGTTTAGTGCTGGTTTAAGTGCCGCAGCTGGTGGCGGTGCATCATCTCCTGGCTATGATGATTTAGTTGAGTATGCTTATAGTGCATTTGCAAACTATGCAATCCAAGGCGGTGCATTAGAGGGGGCAAATGTAAGCTTCTACTACACCGAATACTTTAATGACTCAGATGCAGGTAACTGGGCTCCATATAGTAATGCATTCCAAGATGAAACTGACTTTAAACTTATGTTAACAATGCCTTTTGGTGTTAAATAAACTATTATTTAATTAGTTATATATTTTAAGCTGAGCCTTTGTGCTCAGCTTTTTTATTGGGAGGTGTTAAATGAAAAAAATGATAGTTGTTTTATCTATATTATTAACTTCTTGTGCAACGGTGCCAACAACTCCGAAAGAATACTGGTTCGGGCAAGGAGAGCGCTTTGGTAGCCGAGGTTACAGTATTGAAACTGATGCGTTAGAAAGTATGAAAGAAAAAGTTCCTTTTGATGAAGCAGCCTACCTTGATGGTTATAAAAAAGGAATTAATATCTATTGTGATCCTTTTCAGGCTTTTAGTAAGGGGATTAGTGGCATTAGGTATACAGGACAATGCGATTCCCAAAAAGAAGTGATTATGATTAAAGCCGAATGGGAGAGAGGGTGGCAATCTTTTATTGCTTGGGATTTCGGTATAAGATAAACGAGTGCGACTTAGTTCGCACTTTTTTCTTATTTAAAATTAACTAATGAAAAATAATATAAATCTAAAGTGATCTAGATCTTGTTGTTGAGTGGTTTTGGTTTCATGCTTGAGATCCCCCTCACTTTTACGTTTATTTTTATTCTATGCTTTATTTTTTTATTTTATCTAAGCGCTTGTTTTATTTGTTTTATGTTTTTTTATATAACTTCGTTTTTGAAGTGGGTCACTCAAAAAACATTACTATATTTTCTTTGTGAAAAAACATTGTCATAGTGCATCCCAGACAACAAATCTAATGCATGGTTCATTTCGGCGACCAACTTAAATATCCATGCATTACTTAATTAGTTAAATGAAGGAGTTATGACTATGTTTAAGAAAACCCTTTTAGCTGCAACTATTACGGGTGCATTAGTTGCGCCACAAATGGTTCTTGCTGAAGAAGCTGTATCACAAGAGTATGTAGCAAATACGTCTGAATTTTTTTCTGAGTCTACAATTAGTGGTAATTTAAATTTCTGGATGCGTTCTCGTGATCGCGGGAATGTAGATGCTAATGGTAATGATACTAAAAAAACAACTAACTTAGACCATGGCTCTATTTTTGCCAATATTGGTTTTAATTCTGGTTATATTGGTGGTGTCGCTGGCGCTGATGTGGTGATTTATAGTACATTTGATATGTGGCAAAACGGTGGTGCTGACCACGAAATGAACTTTTGGGGTGTAAATAATCCATACGATAAAAAAGCAGAAGATAGTAGCTGTAGTAATGTATGGACTGATTGTAACGATAATGGAGCATCATTTGCTACAGCGGCAGCGAAATTTAAATTTGGTGAAAGTGTTACAGCTAAGTTAGGTTATTTTCAACCTTCTGTACCTAGCTCATTAGGAGTTAACTGGTCGTTTGCTCCTGGTACTTATCGTGGTGGTGAAGTTGGTGCTACCTTTGGCGACTTGGCGTTAGGTGTAGTAGTCGCAGATGAATATAAAGCACCTTGGTTTAAAGAAACTTATGAATTCAGAACTTCTGATGGCGAAGATGCAGGTGTAGTTTATTCTGTTGGTGCTCGTTATAATTTAGCAAATAATATTTCTTTAGACTTTGGTTACGGTGCATTAACTGATGGTGACCGTAAAAATATGCACTTTAAAGTTAAAGGAACAACCGATAGTGGTTTCTTCTGGTCTCCTCAACTTTACGTAGTTGATGATAGCGAGCAATTTGATAGTACGGCATTCCAATTGGCATTCCTATCGGCTAAATCATTTGGTCAGTATTCATTTAGAGCTGAAGCAACATATACCGTAGCTGAAGACTTGAATTCAAATAATGTAGGTAATATGTCTTACCGTCTAACTAAAGAGTATGGCGGTTCAAATGGTGCGTATGATATTTGGTGGAATAATCGCTCGGACTTTAACCATGATGGTGAGTTGGCTGGTTTCTTCTCTGCATCTCGTGATTTTTCTGATATTGGTGGTAAAGGGTTTAGTGCTGGTCTTAGTGCAGCAGCTGGTGCAGGGTCATCGGCTCCTGGATATGATGATTTATTAGAATATGCATACAGTGCATTTGCTAACTATGCTATCCAAAGGGGAGCATTAGAAGGGGCAAATATTAGTTTCTATTATACTGAATACTTTAATGATACAAATGCTCCAAACTGGACTGGTTATACTAACCTATTCCAAGACGAAACTGATTTTAAACTTACATTGACGATTCCATTTGGAATTAAATAGAGTTTAATCTGCTAAACTTAAAGCTGAGCTTATAGCTCAGCTTTTTTTTAAGGAGGTGTTATGAAGAAAATATCTTATTTAATTTTATTTTTTTTCTTGGGTGTACTTCTATACCGCAGACTTCTGAGGAGTATTGGTTTGGGCAAGGCAAACGTTTTGGAAGCCGAGGGTATAGTATAGATGATGATGCATTAACACAAATGAAAGAAAAAATTCCATTTAGTAAAAAAGCCTACCTTGAAGGATATCAAAAAGGTATAAACGATTATTGTAATCCTTTTCAAGCTTTTGAGAAGGGGATCAGTGGTATTCGTTATACAGGGCAATGTGATTCTCAGAAAGATGTAGTGATGATAAAGGTAGAATGGCAAAGAGGCTGGGATGCTTTTATTGCTTATGATTTTGGTTATAAATAGACTTTAAGAGTTAGTGCATTTTAATTTAATATGTACTACTTATATTAAAGTAACTCAATCATTGTAGATTTACCTTATAGTGCTAAAATAGCGCACAAATTATGTGGTGCTGACAGATTCAGCTCAACCTCTTCAAAAAGGTAATAACAATGACGGTTAAAACTCGTTTTGCTCCAAGCCCAACAGGCTATCTTCACGTTGGTGGTGCTCGTACAGCACTTTACTCATGGCTTTTTGCTAAAAACCAAGGTGGCGAATTTGTTCTACGTATCGAAGATACGGATCTAGAGCGTAACTCTCAAGAAGCGGTAGAGGCTATTATTGAAGGTATGCACTGGATGGGTATGGAATGGGATGAAGGTCCATATTACCAATCTAAGCGTTTTGACCGTTACAATGAAGTTGTTGACCAACTGCTTGCTGAAGATAAAGCATACAAATGTTATGCATCAAAAGAACTGCTAGATGAAATTCGTGCAGAGCAAGAAGCAAACAAAGAAATGGCTCGTTACGATGCAAATCATCCTAAAATTGTTGCTGCGAACGCGGCTGCAAAAGAAGGTGATGCATGTGTAATTCGCTTCCGTAACCCAAAAGAAGGTTCGGTAGTATTTGATGATCAGATCCGTGGCCGCATTGAAATCTCAAACAGCCAACTGGATGACTTAATCATTCGTCGTACTGATGGTGCTCCAACATACAACTTCGTAGTAGTGGTTGATGACTGGGATATGGGTATTACTCAAGTTATTCGTGGTGAAGACCATATCAATAACACGCCTCGTCAAATCAATATCTATGAAGCATTAGGTGCTCCAGTACCAATGTTTGCACACTGTGCAATGATCCTTGGTGATGATGGTGCAAAACTGTCTAAGCGTCATGGTGCGGTATCTGTAATGCAATACCGTGATGAAGGTTACCTACCAAACGCACTTAATAACTACTTAGTACGTTTAGGTTGGTCTCATGGTGATCAAGAGATTTTCTCTCAAGAAGAGATGATTAATCTATTTAGTTTAAGCGCAGTAAGTAAATCAGCATCAGCATTCAACACTGATAAATTGTTATGGTTAAACAACCACTACATTAAATCATCAGAGCCTGAGTATGTTGCAAAATACCTACAATGGCACTTAGATCAAAAAGAAATCTCTTTAGATAATGGACCTGCAATTACTGAAGTTATTAAGCTGGTAGGTGAGCGTTGTAATACGCTGATTGAATTAGCGGAGCAATCTCGCTACTTCTATCAAGATTTCGAAGAGTTCGAAGCTGGTGCTGCGAAGAAACACTTACGTGGTGTTGCTAAAGGCCCATTAGAGCTTGCTTTAGCTAAAGTTGAAGCGCTAGAAGAGTGGACTACTGAAAACCTACATAACGTAATTGAAGAAGTGTGTGCTGAGTTAGAAATCGGTATGGGTAAAATTGGTATGCCTCTACGTGTTGCGGTAACTGGCGGTGGTCAATCACCATCAGTAGATGCTGTTATGCAATTAGTGGGTAAAGAGCGTGTTGTTGCTCGTATCAAGATGGCATTAGCATTTATCGCAGAGCGTGAAGCTAACGCATAATCCTGCTTATATTTTAGATAAAAACCGCTGTTATTCAGCGGTTTTTTTATGCTTGGCGTTTTTACTTTTTCAGTAATTACTTAGTCATTGCTACTGATTAATGCTTTCTTTAATCAGCTTTAACAGTACCGCCATTGCCCTTGCATAATAATAAATAAGTTTCTGATACTGTCCCATCGGGTAGTTCACAAGATACTTTTGGACCAACTTCAGTTGCGCCGCCATATGCAAGTACATTAAACGAAGATATAGATAAAAGAATAGCTAAAAATGTGTACTTCATCGCTTAGACCTCAATAATACGATTGATTTTTCCTTACGATTTTAGGTGTTGCATATCCATTGCTATATCTAAATATAGAGCATTAATTGAAATTATGCTTAGGATTCAATTTTAAACGCAACACTAAATAAACGATTAAAACTAAAATAATAATCATAATTTGAAAGAGTAATTTATGTTGTTTCTCTGTATTTATCGCTGATAACTGTTGATGCTTTTCTTTTAAATGCTGTAACTTTTCTTTTTCTTTCTCTATTAGAAGGTTACGTAATTCTAATGTGATATCTCTATTGTCATCATTTAAAGCATGAATTTTTTTGATGACATTTTCATATAGTTTGCGAGTAATAAGAGCTGCTCTTATATCACCAGTAAATTCTTCTATATCTGATTTTATGAGATATGAATTTGCTAATGCTTGCTGGTTCTGGGATTGTTGAGATTTATCAATAGCAATTGATATGTAGTCTAATGCTTTATTTGAGTTTTCATGCTTTAAATAAGCACTGCTAAGTAGCTGATAAGTATTAATAAGTAAGTCGGAATTTGAATGGTTGTCTAATTGTTTTAATGCGAGTAGTAGATATTCAATGGCTTCATCATAATAACTCTGTTTATTTAGAACTGCTGCTAATGTTAAGTATGCTTGACTAAGAGTTTGCGCATTAGTTGTATTGTCATTAAGTTGTGCTATAGCGAAATTTGCACACGATTTCGCGTAAACATATTGCGATGATTTTAAATATATCTGTGCGAGAAGAATATGTGACTGTGCAATTTTTTGACTGATTTGACGCTTCTCCCTTATTTTTAATGCTTTTTTTGCATACTTCTCTGCTTCTTTTAATTGTCCCATCTGTAGTAATAACGAGCTAATATTATTATAAATCGTATCGTTTAATTCATAACTTTTGCTTAGAGATAATGCTTTTTCATTGGCTTTTAATGCGGATTTAAAATCACTTACGCCTTGATAGCTTAAAGCTAATAAGCGATATGCCCATTTGATATCGATATAATGATCTTTTGTTTTTTCTAAGTGCTTTATTGCCGATTGGCAGTAAAATTCAGCGAGATAATAATTGCCTAAAGCTAAGTTTGAACGACATTGCTTAATAGATAACAAACTATTTAAATCTAAGTCATTTAAATTTTTTGATTTCAGCTGAGCTTTCTTAATTTGTTGAAGTGCTTGTTTATAATCCCCATTATCTTCTAAGTCCATAGATAATAAGATTAATGATTCAATATGATCATAAATATTCGTTGTATTATTTTTAAGTGGGGAGGTATATTCGTTACCACGGCGAGTTACAAAACCATGGATTCTTGTTGCAGTAAAAATACGTTCAGTACTTGGTGGTAGTGATGAATACACATTGTTTAGCATTGAGAGTGCTTTGTTTGGATTCTCAATACGGTTTAAATGGTATTCTTCTTGCCAAGATTCTGAGGACATGACTGAAGTTGCAGATGAATTAAAGCTTATCAGAAAGAAAAAACAACCGATAATAAAGTGAAAATAACCTAGCATTGCATTCTGATTTGAAAATTGAATTTGAATTATTGACTAAGAATACAATAACTAAGGAGGTAAAACGTTGGTAAGAGTCATAAAACAATGAGAAACAACACACTAGGCACTGCTTCTCATTACTTAAAGGTTGAAAACTGGTTTATTCAGCTATGTTTTTATGCATAACATCGCCAATTTGAATGCTATTAATTAACTGTGGTTGATCAATAACAAGATCTGCATTTTGTTCATACACTCGATCTACGGTTAACGTAATACTTGTCTTAGTCACTTTATTACGTGGTAAACCATTTTGATCAATAAAAGAACCTGTATGCCAAAGATCTAATTTATCGCCTTTCTTAACACCGTGAATACGACCAAGATCCATTGTGATACGGTTATTATTGATATTTACAACTTGTGGCAGTGTCATTTTACAAGCAAATTGATTTTCAAGATCAAGCATGATGTCACGGTTAACTCTTAATACCATTTCGCCATAAGCAGAAGTCCAAAAACGTGCGCTCTGTGTATCTACTTCACTGGTTTTAGGAAAGTTCCATAACGCAACTTCACGGTAGTTGTTGTTGTAAATTGTTTGACCTGTCTTACCATCTAATACCGCAACTTCGATAGCAAATTGACGGTTAATGGTATCTTTCTTTAGTAAATTCTGTTCAATCGTGGCACTTAAGTCTGTAATGCTTCCTGAGAATATGTACTGCGCACCATGATCTTCCGCTATCATTTTAGCAACTTCTGGTTGACGTTTATCAATACGAATATGAGAAGTACCTACTGATACAAAGCTTTGTGATTCTTTATCTAATTGACGTGAAAAAATCGTACTTAAATCTTCACCTAAATGATATACCTTACCCATTACCGCTTGTTGTGGTGAGTCAATCGTGATTTCACTCGTCATAAACGTCTTCTTGTATTGCCCTATATGGCAACTGTTTGCCGAAGGGTAGATATCAATACGAGCAGTAATATAAATTTTGTCGTTTTTCTTCTTTTCTTTAACCACTTCGATACTGCGAATTTCACTACCGCTAAATTGATAACGTTTATTATCATTCTCTAAAAAGATCTTAAGATCCTTTAGGCGGCTAATATCGGCCCCAGAAAACAGCATTGCTTGATAAGCGGCATCTTCTAGTGCATTAGCTCTTGCCGCATCTTTACTGGTTAAGACACTTGCTGAACCTGTTACCTCAAACCACTCAGCATGTGCTGGTGCAATGTAACTCATTGTTAATATAGAGGTAATTAAATAAATTATTTTTTTCATTACTGTTATCTGCCAAGTGGGTATGGAATTTGCTAACTAATATTTGTTGATTGATAAAAGTACTTACAAATTGCGTTTCCTTAACTATAGCAAGTTTTGTTCCTAGTTTAAGTTTGACGCTTAAATTGAAGAATTAGTAAGTATATTAAAACATTATCTGGAGATAATAGAATGAGAGCATTGGTTGTAATTTTACTGTCTATGGTGATGAGTGCATGTGCATATTCACCTATTTATAATGGTAAAGAACCATATAACGGTAGCCCATTTATGTTGGCTGATACTCCACGCCATACAATGGACTACTTCATTGAAAGCTTAACTGAACAGTTAGTAACATCAAATACGACGTTATCTGCTCGTTCACCAATTGCCATTACTTCTTTTGTAGATCTACAACAAATGGATCAAACAAACTGGTTAGGTAATTCGGTGACAGAAAGCTTTATTTTCCAACTTCAACGTCGTGGCTTTAAAGTTATTGACTATAAAACAACGGGTAATATCAGAGTAACTCAGCAGGGTGACTTTGCATTTAGCCGTGATTGGAAAGAATTGGTTCAAGAGCAGCAAGTTGATTACGTGCTAACAGGTACAATGCTTCGCCAAGATGGTGGTGTATTAATTAATGCTCGTGTTATCGGTATGCAAACTCGTGTTGTTGTTGCATCGGCACAAGGTTTCCTACCTGCGGATCGAATTGGCCGTGATTTAGACACACTAAATACAATGCGTATGGAAGATGGTGTGATCATTCGTTCTGATGTTCAAAAAGCAGAACGTAACACAATTATCCTTCGTCCATAGGAGAAGCGAATATGAAACATTGGTTTTTATTAGCTCTATTAGTATTAGTTGGATGTCAGCCGATCGGTGTTATGCGTGAAAGCGATAACCTTACCGCTGTTGGATACGCAAGCATTAGTGAGCAAGCTGGCAAGAATATCGATGAAAAACGCATTAGAGCAATGCGAGCATCTAAAGTTGATGCTTATCGTGAGCTTGCTGAGCAGGTTTATGGCATGCGTATCAGCGGTAAAGTTGAGATGAATGATCAGCAGCTTGGTGAAGAAAGCACCAGTGCTGGTGTAGATGGTATTATTCGTGGCGCAGAAGTGGTTAGAACTTATCCTGTTGGAGATAGTTACGTTACTGAATTAAAGCTTAATTTGAAAAAGATGGAACGTATGAAAAACCAAGGTCAGGTTTTCGATGTACCATCAACACAAAGAAAAACAACGTTATTCTAATTGATGCTTTTAGATAGGATTAGTTAGAAGCTCTCATTCGACATAATGCTATTGCCCTTGGTACTTGGTGCCGAGGGCTTTTTTGTTTTTGTAAGATAGGGAGAGTAAGAGCAGGAGCTAGGTTTTAGGGGCGAGTTAGAGAAGTAAGAGCGAGAGCTAGGTTTAGGAACGAGTAAAGAGGAGTAAGAGCAGGGGCTAGGTTTTAGGGACGAGTTAAGAGGAGTAAGAGCAGGGATTAGGTTTTGGGGGCGAGTTAAGAGGAGTAAGAGCTGGGATTAGGTTTTGGGGGCGAGTTAAGAGGAGTAAGAGCAGGGACTAGGTTTTAGGGATGAGTTAAGAGAAATAATAATAAGTACTAAAATCGAGGAGGATAAATAAGAGTTAGAGTTCGGTGTGAAAAGATAGAAAAAAACCGTGTTAGAAATACAACACGGTTGGATAAGAAATCGATGATCGTGAGAAGGCTACTTAAGCTTTTACGTTAGTGCCTAATGTCGTCACATTACGTGTTTGGCCTTCAGCAGTATACGTCATGCCATTTTTGCCACGGCTTTGCTGCATTAGATTGTTTAGCTTGTTGAAGCTAAGTTGAGCACGTTGCAGTGCTTCACCATTGACTTCGTTTTCTTGCTTACAATCATGAATGATCGATTTAATTTCCGATACTTTTTCATTAAGTGCATTATCTTCAGACAGCAGTTGACGTTCCGCATGACTTCCTAATAGCTGATCATACTGACGTAATTGATTAAGTAAGCCTAATTTATCATGGGCAATACTTTCCATTTCCGTCGGCTTTCTACTTGCGATAGCGACTTTCTCTCGACTTAATACCGTAGAAAGAGAGAGCGCAACGCTGCGTTGTAGATCAAGCAGTTCAGTAAGTGTCTGAGCCATATGTTCCTAATGTAAATAAAACAGTGAGAGTCTTAACCAGCCTAGGTTATAGGCCGGCTAATTCGTCTTCAAATTTAATCATGTTGTCTGCTAAACGTTCAGGATCAACTGTGTATGATCCATTTGCAATAGCAGCTTTGATTGCAGCAACTTTATCTTCATTGAAAGAAGGTTCTGTTGCTAATTGTTGGTGCATTTGGCCAATTTCTTTACCTTGATTACTTAAAGAAACCGCATCTGATTTTGCAGACAACGCAGGTGCTTGAGTTTCTGGAGCTTTATCACCAGAATCTACACGAGCCTGATTGCGTAAAGACGCCATTGCCTGGCTAGCACGTAATTGGTCAATACTTGTCATATATTCAAGCCTTTTAGCCGGTTAATACATTCTTCTAATCTATCTATCGGCTGTCAAAAAAATAACTTTAGTAAATAATGAAAATTTTTGACGCTTTTTTCATTATTTTAAACTGTAGTAAAACTAAGCATAAATGATGCCATGATCAATTTATCGGCAATCGAGTAAGATAGTTTAGTAAAAAATAAAAATTTTATTCGATATTAATTAATACCTTAAAAATGGATGCTAATTTCACCAACAGAGGTGACAATACCATTTACGATTCGATTGGATTTATCATTTTTAACGTTAACTTTATCACCAAGAGCTCCGTCACCAAGTGCGGTTCCTTTTGTGATAATACTTAATTCACCTTTTACTGCTTTAATTATAACACTGTCGTTGCGACATACCATGCAGATGTCGTTTTTTTCTACAGTTTCACCAGCTCTAACACTGCGTTTAATGCGGGCACCTACGAGATCATCAACATTAATATAACCGCCTCGTTGGTAAGTTCGGCTGTTAACCATGGTCAATGTTAAATCACTGCTTGATATGGTGTGCCCTCTTGATAAAGAAGAGATTGCGGTGACTAAAGGCATCATTAACTCTGTTTTTACCGGAACATACACTTTCCAATCATCTGGCTGACATTCAACAAGGATCGATGTATTGCCGCTTGAATTAAGGCGGCCAGGTAAAGAGGCAATTAATGGTGCAGGGCAGTCTGTTGCTTGTATTCTGCTATCGATACGAGCTGCTTCAATATGTAAAGTACCATTTTGAGGTACTTCAATTTGGGATTGTAGAAAACTTTCTGCAGCGTGTTTGATTGCATCTAACTGTTCATCTGTGGCAGCATGCACATTCGAGCTAAAGAAACTTATAAATAGGCCGATAACGCTTATAAGTCGATAAAAAGTGGTTCTGTAATCACATTTTTTTATTATCATCATATTTTCAATATAAAATGCCATGTTGTATATCGTGTTCTTCATAGGGTTATGTTAGGCTCGCGGTTTAATTACATAGTGGCACAAGATGGAGTCATATAATGACAGGTATACTGGATTCGGTGAATCAGCGCACACAACTTGTAGGGCAGAACCGTTTAGAACTGCTTACTTTTCGTCTTATGGGACGTCAACGTTATGGTATTAACGTTTTTAAAGTAAAAGAAGTATTACAGTGTCCGAAGTTGACTTCAATGCCAAATTTAAATCCTTTAGTAAAAGGTATCGCGCATATTCGTGGCCAAACTATCTCTGTTATTGATTTAAGTCTTGCTACTGGCGGTCGTCCAACCACTGAAATTGATAAATGTTTTATTATTATTTCGGAATTTAACCGTACAATTCAAGGTTTCTTAGTAAAATCGGTAGAGCGTATTGTTAATATGCACTGGGAGGCAATTTTGCCACCGCCACAAGGTACTGGTCGTGCAAACTACCTAACAGCAGTAACAAATATTGATGAAGAATTAGTTGAGATTTTAGATGTTGAAAAAATCTTAGCTGAGATTGCACCTATCGACGAAACAATGAACGAAGAACTGGTTGAAGAGATGACATCTATGAGCCAAGAAGTTGTTCGTAAAGTACTTATTGCTGATGACTCTAGTGTTGCTCGTAAACAAGTACAACGTGCTGTTGAATCTATTGGCTTTGAAACTATCATGGTAAAAGATGGTAAAGAAGCACTGAATAAGCTAGTTGAAATGGCAAACGCTGGTAGCGTATATGAGCAAATCGGGTTAGTTATTTCTGATGTTGAAATGCCAGAGATGGATGGTTATACATTAACCGCTGAAATTCGTCGTGAGCCAGCACTAAAAGATCTGCACGTTATATTGCATACTTCACTAAGTGGCGTATTCAACCAAGCAATGGTAGAGCGTGTTGGTGCAAACCAATTCATAGCTAAATTTAATCCTGATGAGTTAGGTGCGGCCGTGAAGAAGGCTGTTGAAAAATAAACAGCATAAAGTAATAAGCTAAATCCTATTGTCGTAGTAATATAAAACGGCAATTCATTTTTTATTTGGAAGTTAAACCGTTAATGACAACTATAACTATCAACGAACAAGAGTATCGTGACTTCAGCCGCTTTCTAGAATCTCAATGTGGTATTGTCCTAGGGGACAGTAAGCAATATTTAGTTAGAAGCCGACTGAGTCCTTTAGTTGCTAAGTTTTCATTAGCTTCATTATCTGATCTATTACAACAAGTGATTTCTGGTCGTAACCGAGAGCTGCGTGTCGCTGCTGTTGATGCAATGACAACCAATGAAACTTTGTGGTTTAGAGATGGTTACCCATTTACTGTGCTTGCAGACAAATTGTTGCCAGAGTTAGCGGCAAACCGTCGCCCATTAAAAATTTGGTCAGCGGCAAGTTCATCTGGTCAAGAACCTTATTCAATGGGGATGATCATTTCTGAAATCCAAGCTCGTAAGCCGGGCTTTCTTCCTAATATCAGTATTACTGCAACCGATATTTCACCATCAATGCTTGAAACCTGTAAAGCAGGTGTTTATGACAACTTAGCATTAAGTCGTGGTTTATCTCCTGAACGTCGCCGTGCTTTCTTTGAAGATGCGGGTGATGGCAAGATGAAAATCAACGATAAAATCAAACGTATGGTGAATTTCCGTCCTCAGAACCTAATGGATAGCTACAGCTTATTGGGTAAGTTTGACATTATTTTTTGTCGTAACGTATTGATTTACTTTTCACCTGAGATGAAATCTCAAGTGTTAAATCAAATGGCGGCAAGTCTTAACCCTGGTGGCTACTTATTGTTAGGTGCATCGGAATCGTTAACTGGATTAACTGATAAATTTGAGATGGTGCGTTGTAATCCGGGCATTATTTATAAATTAAAATAATTATGATTGAGTAATTATTGAACAAAAAGCGACTTAGGTCGCTTTTTTTGTGCCTGTAATCTATAGTTGGCTCAGATATTGCTAAATAAATATCGGTAGTATCGTCAATCTGCTCTGTGAATTGAAAAAGTTGGCATACAGGTTGCAATATAGAAATTATATATACTGCTAGTCAGTTCTTGTGGAGGGTTTGAAATGGCAATTTCTTTTGATAAAGCATTGGGTATTCATCAGTATACGGTTGGAGTTCGCTCTGAACGTGCTGAAATGTTAGCGACAAACATCGCTCAAGCGAATACTCCGGGCTATAAAGCAAAAGGAATGGATTTTCAAAAAGCATTACAGTCGGCAACATCGAAAGCAAGTATGGGCTTAAGCCGTACTGATGGTCGGCACATTAATGCCTCAACACGAATGGCTGGGGAAATTCAATACCGTCTTCCAACTCAACCTGATACAGGTGATGGCAATACGGTAGATGTGGATTTGGAGCGTAACTTGTTTATGCAAAACCAACTTCGTCATCAAGCATCATTAGACTTTTTAGGTAGCAAGTTCAAAAACCTAACCAAAGCAATTAAAGGGGAATAGAGATGAGCTTATTTAATGTTTTTAACGTTACAGGTTCTGCAATGAGTGCAGAGTCAGTTCGTCTTAACACCACTTCAAGTAACATGGCAAACGCAGACAGTGTAAGTAGCTCAGCTGCTGAAACTTATAAAGCACGCCAGGCTGTTTTTGGTGCGGAATTGAGCAAAGCAAAATACAAACAAGATCATACAGTTCCTGTAAAAGTTCTTGGTATTGTTGAAAGCCAAAAGCCTCTACGTGCAGAATATAACCCAGATCATCCTATGGCAAATGACGATGGCTATATCTTTAAGCCAAACGTTAATGTGATGGAAGAAATGGCAAACATGATTTCTGCTTCTCGTTCATACCAAACGAATGTTCAAGTTGCAGATGCGAGTAAACAAATGTTGCAGAGTACTCTGCGAATGGGTCAATAAGGATAGGAGGTAGCTATGACTGGAATCAATAACGTTGGTCAAAACGGCTTGTCCTACATCGACCAGTTAAAGAGTCTTCAAGAGGCGAACAAAACTGAAAAAACAACGGGCGGCAAAAATGAACTGAAGCAAGAAGACTTCCTTTCATTGCTAACCAAGCAGTTGTCTCAACAAGACCCATTTAAACCGGTTGAAAACGACCAGATGATTGCGCAAATGGCTTCATTTGCAACTGTCGATGGTATTGGCAAGATGAATACACAGTTTGATAGCTTGAATTCATCAATGACATCTAACCAAGCATTACAAGCGTCTTCGCTTGTTGGTCGTGATGTTTTAGTACCTGGCGCTAAAGGCTTAAAAGAAGCAGATAAAGGTATGGCGGCAATGGTTAAATTGCCTCAAGCAATTAATAACCTAATGGTTCGTGTTGAAAACGAACAAGGCCAATTAATTCGTACTTTAGATGTGGGCGCTAAACCTGCTGGCGACACTCGAGTAGAGTGGGACGGCAAAGATGATAAAGGCAATGCAATGCCTGCTGGTCGCTACAATATTAAAGCTGCTGGCGTGCTTGATGGAGAAAACAAAGAGTTTGGTGTATCTACATACGCAAACGTAAACAGTGTTCTTCTGGGCAAAGGTGATGGCAATGTTCTGCTAAATCTTGCTGGTTTTGCTTCACCTATTAAACTGGCAGAAGTGCTAGAAGTAGGTAAGGCATAAAAGGGCGAATATTCAGTGCAGCAACTTATCGCTGCCTGAATACTCCCATTTTCATCATTTAATTATTCATAAAGCTATGCCAATTCCATTAACACTCTTCCTTAACTCTGATCGTTAATGGAATTGGAAAACATATGCGTAGCTAGATAGGAGATATCAAATGTCATACGTAGCATTAAGTGGTCTAGCCGCTGCTCAAAAAGACTTAAATACAACATCGAATAACTTAGCCAATGCGAATACATATGGCTTTAAAGAATCTCGTGCGGAGTTTGGTGATGTGTATTCATCATCGCTATTCTCAAATGCAAAAACCACAACAGGTGGTGGTGCACAAACAACTAAAGTGGCACAACAGTTCCACGAAGGTTCAAGTATTTACACCAATAACCCAATGGATTTACGTATTTCGGGTCAAGGTTTCTTCGCTGTGGCAAAAGATCGCCTACAACCAGCGACAAATGAATTAAGCCGTAATGGTGCATTCCACCTAGATAATGAAAACTACGTAACGACATCAAACGATGAGTTTCTATTAGGTTACGAAGTTGACCCAGAATCTGGCAACGTATCGTCTTATGAGCCAAAAGCACTTAAGATCCCAGATCAATTTGGTAAACCTAAACCAACTGAAAATGTTGAAATTGGTATGAACTTACCAGCAACTGAAGTACCAAAAGATCCAGCTCTTTTTGATATGAATGATCCTGACACTTACAACAAGTCAACTTCGGTTACGACGTATGACTCTCTAGGTCAGCCATACAAAATGACGACGTACTATGTGAAAGATGCAACACAACCAAACCGTTGGAATGTGTTTTACTCTTCAACAGATACTGACGGTGAAAAACCAGTAAATATCAATGGTGGTGATTCAACGAATGCCGCGGGTCAAATTGGTCACTCTATTATCTTTAATAATGATGGTACAACTCAAAGCATTAATGCGGGTCAGCCAGTTGCAACAACAACGTTAGGTGAGAATGGTTTAAACTTAAATGGTGCGGATCCTTCACAGACCTTAACCATGAAGTTTGATAATCCAACACAATTCTCTGCACCGTTTGAAATGCGTCGCTTTAGTGAAGATGGCGCAACAACAGGTTACCTATCAAAAGTTGATATTGATAAGAGCGGTAACATTGTAGGTTCATACTCGAATGGTAAAGATGTGACGCTTGGTCGTGTAGCTATGGTTCGTGTTACTAACCAGCAAGGTCTTGCACAAAATGGTGGTACTCAGTGGTCTACAACACAAGCATCTGGTGCGGCTATTTGGGGTGAAGCAAACCAAGGTTCATTTGGTGACATTCAAAGTGGTACTTTGGAGCAATCAAACATCGATATGACACAAGAACTGGTTGATTTGATCTCTGCACAACGTAACTTTCAAGCGAACTCACGTTCATTGGATGTACATAACCAGTTGCAACAAAATATCCTACAAATTCGATAATAATTTTATTATCCAATATCTTAAAATTGCCGTCTCATGTGACGGCAATTTTTTACCCAGAATTTTTGCCTCTTACTTCCTCTCTTTTTCCTCTTTAAATATCCCACTGTAATAAAATAGCGATCATCTTTGGTTAATTTATTGAAATATATAAAAAATAAAAGTTGGCACACTGATTGCTATTATAACTTCAGATAGATTATTGGAGTTCATTATGGATCGCGCATTATTTTTAGCCATGAGTGGCGCAAAGCAAAACATGCAAGCTATGCAATTGCGTTCAAACAACCTTGCAAACGTAAGTACAACGGGTTTCCGTGCTGATTTAGAGCAAGCTCGTTCAATGCAAGCGTACGGTGAAGGTTTACCTACTCGTGTATTTAATATGACAGAGCGTCCGGGAAGCAGCTTTTCTCAAGGTTCAGTGATCACAACAGGTCGTGATCTTGATTTAACCATTGAAGGTGATGGCTGGATTTCAGTAATGGATAACACTGGCCGTGAAGGTTTAACTCGTGCTGGTAATCTAAAAATTGATGAAACGGGTTTACTAATGAATGGCAGTGGTCATTTAGTATTAGGTGAAAACGATGCACCTATTACGCTACCGCTACCAATTGCAAAAATTCAAATTGCTAAAGACGGCACTATCTCCGTTCTTGAGCAAGGTGCACCAGCAGAAGCGATGGCTGAAGTTGATCGTATCAAATTAGTAAAAACCGATAATCGTGACCTATTCAAAGATACCAATGGTTTATTTCGTTCAAAGAACCCTGGTGCCACGTTTGATGCTGATGCAAACATCACATTATTAAGTGGTGCGCTAGAAGGAAGTAACGTTAACGCCGTTGGTGAAATGACAAATTTAATTGATTTGCAGCGTCAGTTTGAAATGCAAGTCAAGATGATGAGTACAGCTGAAGAGATGGATAAAGCTTCAGACTCATTATTACGTATGGGTTAATTGAATAATTAACTTGATTAACTTAATACATTAAAGAATTTAGAGGAATACACAATGAATCCAGCATTATGGGTAAGTAAAACAGGTTTAGACGCACAACAAACAAACATTGCGACTATCTCAAACAACTTGGCTAACGCCTCAACGGTTGGCTTTAAAAAGAGCCGTGCCGTATTTGAAGATCTGTTTTACCAAAACGTAAACCAAGCAGGTGCACAATCTACTCAGAATACTGAATTACCAACTGGTTTAATGCTAGGTTCTGGTTCTAAAGTGGTAGCAACTCAAAAAGTATTTACTAACGGTAATGCTCAAACCACATCAAATGGTATGGACATGATGATTGAAGGTAAAGGCTTTTTCCAAGTAACTATGCCAGATGGCAACATTGGTTATACACGTAATGGTCAATTTACTCTTAATGATGAAGGCGCGATTGTAACTACTGGTGCTGGCTACCGTTTAGAGCCTGAAATTGTTGTTCCTGAAGATGCGATTAACGTAACTGTTGGTACAGACGGTGAAGTATCTGTTCGTCTACGTGGTCAGCAAGATAACCAAGTTATTGGTCAAATTAATACTGTTGACTTCATTAACCCAGGCGGTTTAGAACCTGTAGGTCAAAACTTATACCTACCAACAGGTGCAAGTGGTGACCCACAAGAAGGAACACCAGGTTTAGAAGGTTTCGGTGCCGTTCGTCAATCAATGCTTGAAGCATCAAACGTAAACGTAACTGAAGAATTGGTAAATATGATCGAAGCGCAACGTGTTTACGAAATGAACTCTAAAGTTATTTCTGCTGTTGATAAGATGGCAAGCTTTGTTAACCAACAACTGTAATTGGTGATTAGGATGAAACGTCTTCTTTGTTTACTGCTATTAACAACATTAACTGGTTGTGAAACGCTGCTAATTAAAAATCCGAGCGCGCAAGAAAGCGAGGTGACTTCTGCTACAACAAATGTTGATGCAGTTGAAGGTGATAAAGCCAAAGAAGAAGACTCAGGTATTATCGATACATTACGTGGTCGTAATGATCCTATTGCAGGAGATCCTGCGTGGGCACCGATTCATCCTAAAGAAAAACCAGAGCATTATGCGGCTGCTACAGGTTCTCTATTTAATGTAGATCATGCACAAGACATGTACGATGACACTAAGCCTCGTGGGTTAGGTGATATCGTAACCGTTATGCTTGCTGAAAATACAAAAGCGGCAAAAAGTGCAGATGCTGAGTTATCTAAATCAAATGATTCAAGCATGGATCCATTGCAAGTCGGTGGACAAGAGCTGCAAATGGGTGGCCAATATAACTTTTCTTATGAGTTATCAAATGACAACAACTTCACCGGTAACACATCGGCTAACCAAAGTAATAGCTTAAGTGGTTCAATTACTGTGGAAGTAATCGAAGTATTATCAAATGGTAACTTATTGATCCGTGGTGAAAAATGGTTAACGCTCAATACGGGTGATGAGTACATTCGATTAAGCGGAACCATTCGCCCTGATGATATTAATTTTGATAACACCATTGATTCGACACGAATCTCAAATGCTCGTATTCAATATTCAGGTACGGGTGATCAACAAGATATGCAAGAACCTGGATTCTTGGCACGATTCTTTAATGTAGCACTATAATAATGACGAATCGTTGGAGTTTTGACGTGAATAAAAATCTAGTTACTGTACTTTTTACTTGGTTATGCCTAAGTATATCTACAGCACACGCTGCACGTATTAAAGACGTAGCAGAAGTTGCTGGGGTTCGTAGTAACCAACTAATTGGCTATGGTCTAGTTTCTGGTTTACCAGGTACTGGTGAGTCAACGCCATTTACTGATCAAAGTTTCAATGCCATGCTGCAAAACTTTGGTATTCAATTACCACCGGGTACGAAGCCAAAGACTAAAAACGTAGCAGCAGTAATGGTAACAGCAACATTGCCACCATTTTCTAAACAAGGCCAAGTGGTTGATGTAACGGTTTCATCAGTAGGTTCAGCAAAAAGCTTACGTGGTGGTACGTTATTACAAACTTTCTTAAAAGGTCTAGATGGTAAAACGTATGCGATTGCACAAGGTAACTTAATCGTAAGTGGTTTTAGTGCAACCGGTGCTGATGGTTCTAAAATTGTCGGTAATAACCCAACTGTTGGTCGTATCTCAGGTGGTGCGATGGTTGAACGTGAAGTTCCATCTCCATTTGGTCGTGGTGACTTTATTACCTTTAACCTTTTAGAATCAGACTTTACTACTGCGCAGCGTATGGCAGATGCGGTAAATAATTTCTTAGGTCCAAACATGGCTTCTGCTGTGGATGCAACGTCGGTACGAGTTCGTGCCCCTCGTGATATTAGTCAACGTGTTGCTTTCTTATCTGCGGTAGAAAATGTGGATTTTGACCCAGCAGATGGTTCAGCAAAAATTATTGTTAACTCTCGTACTGGTACTATCGTTGTTGGTAAGCATGTGAAGTTAAAACCGGCGGCGGTAACTCACGGTGGTATGACAGTTGCAATTAAAGAGAATCTACAGGTTAGTCAACCAGGACCATTTAGTGATGGGCAAACAGTAGTAACTCCAGACTCTGATATCGAAGTGACTGAAGAGCAAGGTAAAATGTTTAAATTTGAACCGGGCTTAACATTAGATGATTTAGTAAGAGCTGTGAATGAAGTAGGTGCTGCACCATCAGATTTAATGGCTATTTTACAAGCATTAAAACAAGCAGGTGCAATTGAAGGTCAATTGATCATTATCTAATCGCAGCTTGCTTTATAAAGACAATAAACGCACCTCTAGTAGGTGCGTTTTTTTTGGCATTAAATTTGCTGTAGTTATATTAGTGTTAGTTAATGCAAAGTGTGAAGATGAATAATTCAGTAAATATGACAGATGTGGGATTTATCCACGACGTAGGCGGTCTTGATAAATTACGTAAAAGTGCCGTTAGTGGCGATCAAGACAGTCAAGATAAAGCATTGCGTGCAGCAGCAGAGCAGTTTGAATCAATCTTCACACAAATGCTTTTTAAATCAATGCGTAATGCAAATGACTCTTTTAAATCCGATATGATGAGCAGTGATAATCAGCAGTTCTTTGAACAAATGCGTGATGATCAAATGGCCACTGAATTATCGAAAAAAGGGTCATTAGGTTTAGCTGATATGATTGTTGCTCAATTAGGCGCTTCAATGAACCAAGCTGCACCTGTACAAAGCGGCAATAACTTAGAGCAAGACGCAAGAATGGCAATGCGTAAAGCGGCAACCGATGAAACATTACGCTTGCCTGCTGATTACTCATATCCTCATGCTTCTCAAGCAAAACAAGAGTCTCAAACAGAAGCACCTGAAATTGCACAAATTGATAAAATGTTAGCAGCGAGAAAAGTTCAACCTGCTGATAAATTTGAAACACCTCAAGACTTTGTTAATACCATGAAGCCTTACGCAGAAAAAGCGGCAAAAGCATTAGGTGTTGATTCGAACCTTCTTATTGCACAAGCGGCACTAGAAACCGGTTGGGGTAAAAAGGTCATTAAGAACTCGGTAGATTCAAGTCATAACTTATTTAATATTAAAGCAGATAGAAGCTGGCAAGGAGATAAGATCTCTAAGAACACGCTTGAGTATCACGATAATATTGCAGTGACAGAAAATGCAGCCTTCCGTTCATACGATAACTACGAAGAGAGTTTCAGTGATTTTGTTCGTTTCTTAAATCAAAACCCACGTTATGAACGAGCACTACAACAAACGGATAGCTCAGAAAGTTTCATTAAAGGTATTCATAGTGCGGGTTATGCTACGGATCCAAATTACTCAAATAAAGTAATGAGTGTAATGAAAAAAGTAGAAAGCTTATTAAAGTAATACGAACGCATTAATACAAACACTAACATGAAATCCTGTCTCTTGAAAAAGCGGCAGGATTTTTTGTTTTTGGTTGCCGCTTAAAATAAAAAGAGGCAAAGAAGAGGCAAAAAACATGTATTCGATCTGGAGTTCTATTAAAGTAAATATCAATAGGAGTTGTTAAGTTATTGAAAATTAAATAAATAAAAGTTGGCACACTGATTGCTATATTAGATTCGTTAGGAAATATTATCGCATCTTTTTATAGAGTTTTTTTTGGAGGCAACATGGGACTTGATCTGCTAAATCTAGGTACACAAGGTGTGCTTACGGCGCAGCGTCAACTGAATACGACCAGTCACAATATTAACAACGTTAATACTGAAGGCTTTAGTCGTCAATCGGTTGTTCAAGATACTAATATGCCTCATTGGGTGTCAGGTGCAAACTTCGGCGCAGGCGTGCATGTAGCCGCTGTGCGACGTTCGTTTGATCAGTTCGCTACAAATGAACTGAACCTTTCGACAACCAACTTAAACTACTCTATGGATACAGAAGCGAATCTTGATGTATTAACGAATATGATGTCATCAATTGGTGCTAAACGTATTCCTGAAAACATCAATGATTGGTTTGATGCAGTAAAAACTCTTGCCGACAGCCCTAACGAAATCGGTGCGCGTAAGGTAGTACTTGAAAAATCACGTCTTGTTTCACAAAGCTTGAACGATTTTTACGAAAATGTGCGTCAGCAAAATGCAGATGTAAATAAGAAGATGGATCTAACTGTAGAGCGTATGAATGCCATTGCTCTTGAGTTAAAAGACATTAACAAAATGATGGTTAAGACCCCAGGTCCGCACAATGACCTAATGGACCGTCATGAAAAGTTAATTAAAGAGCTATCTCAATACACAAAAGTAACGATCACTAAGCGTGACAACGAGAATTCATTCAATGTATTAATTGGTGGTGGACACATGCTTGTGTCTGGCACAAATGCAAGTGAATTGAAAATGATCGCTGGTACTCCAGACCCATTACAGCGTCGACTAGCAATGGTTGAAGGTAAAGGCATGAAAGCGATTCAGCATGACAGCATTGGCGGTAAATTATCGGCACTGTTTGAATTGCGTGATAGCACTATCCCAACAATCATGGATGAACTAGGCCGTGTAGCAGTAGGCTTCAGCAGTGAAGTTAACCGCTTACAAAGCCAAGCGATTGATTTGCGTGGCCAGATTGGTGCAAATATTTTCTCTGATGTGAATTCAGAACAAGCAGCACGTAGCCGTGCCATTGTACAAGGTGGTTCTTCTGCTGAAGTAGGCGTATTTATTGATGATATCAGCTTACTAAAAGCAGGCGATTACGCACTAAAATACGATGGTAGCCAATATACAGTGACCCGACCAACAGGTGAAGTACAACGCTTAGACCCAACCGGTAACCCATCGACCTTTTTCTTAGACGGTATGCGAGTTGAAATTCGTGAACCACTAAGTGCCGGTGAGCGTGTATTACTTCGCCCAACTCGTATTGCGGCTGGTGAAATTAAGCTTGAGATGAATGAAGCAGAGAAAATTGCCGCACAAAGCTATGCAAGTTCTGCAACATTTGCAACTGGTAATGCAAAATTTAAAGTTCTGCAATCAGGCGCATTAAAAGAATTCCAAGTAGTTATCTCTCCTGCAGCAAATCAGTTTGCTGTATTAGATATGAAAGGAAAAATGTTACTTGAACCTCAAACATACCCACCAAAAGGCCCAGTAACTGTTGGTGGAACTACGTTTGAATTAACAGGTGGTGCAGCAGCAAATGATAAATTTGCAGCGAACTTAGTTCCATCTGAAGGTGATAACGGTAACTTATTGCTAATGCAAGGCTTACAGACACGTAAAGTAATGGACGAAGGCCGCTCTACGGTGATTGACCTATACGAAAACGTAAATACTGAAATTGGCCTGAAAAAAGCAACGGCGTCTCGTTTATCTGAAGTATCTCGTGTAGAGAATGAAGCTGCTCAAAGTCGTGTTGCTTCAGTTTCTGGTGTGAACTTAGATGAAGAAGCGGCAAACATGATGAAGTTCCAACAAGCGTACATGGCATCTTCACGCATCATGAAAGCAGCGGATGAAACGTTCAACTCAATTTTACAATTGTCGTAATTAAGGAGCTGTAGAGTATGTTAAATCGTATTTCAAGCTTTCATAATTACCAAGCGGTGCAAAATGATATTTCGCGCCAAGAAGCGAAAGTGCATCACACTAGTGCACAATTAGCATCAGGTAAAAAGCTATTAACAGCAGGAGACGACCCCGTTGCTGCGTTATATGCTCAAAACCTAACTCAAAAGAAAGAAGAGTTACGCCAATATACAGATACTATTACATTAGCTCGTAACCGTTTAGAGCGTCATGAGGTTGCGATTGCGAATGCTGAGCAATTTGCCGATGATGCAAAACGTAGCGTAATGGAAATGATCAATGGTTCATTAGCACCAGAAGATCGTTACGCTCACGCGCAAGATCTAAAAGGTATCGCAAGTAATTTCTTGAATCTGACCAACATGTTAGATGAATCAGGAAACTACTTATTTTCTGGTACTAAACCGAAAACACAGCCATTTTTTAAATCTAATGATGGTACCGTTGCTTATGCGGGTGATGAATATCAACGTAAGTTAAAGGTATCAGGCTCAATTGAAGTTGCGGTAAATGACGCTGGCAGCAAGTTGTTCACTGAAATCAAAAATCCATTTGGAGATTATGATCCTCAGTATGCTTTGCAAGAAGGGTCTGAACTGTTGTTATCACAAGCAACAAATACAAATTATACCGATCCTGCAACGTACGAAGTAAGTTTCAGTGCTTCGGCAAATGGTCAATATAATTACCAATTGTCAAAAGATGGTAGTGTGGTTAAAAATGCTCAATTTGATCCATCAGAAGGGATTAAATATGAAGGTGTTGATATTCAGATCCGTGGCCAGTTAAAGTCAGGTGATGTGATCACTTTAGAGCCAAAGAAAACCATTAGCATTTTTGATTCATTTAAGAAAGCGTCTGAATTAGCGTTAAATGATGTAGCTGATGCATCAACAACAGCAGAGCTTCAACAAGTAACCGATGAATTTCATGCTGCATTTATTCACTTAAGCCAAGCACGAGCTGAAGTGGGAACAAGACAAAATACGTTAGATCAACAAGAGCAGCAGCATCAAGATTTTGATTTAACCTTGTCGAAATCATTAAGTTCAATTGAAGATTTAGATTACGCACAAGCCGTAATCGAATTTAATGAAAATACACGAGCACTCCAAGCGTCTCAACAAGCGTTTGGTAAAGTAAAAGACATTACTTTATTTAATTACGTGTAAATACCACCATTAAATAAAATAGAGAGCCTAGCAGTCATGTTAGGCTTTTTATTTCTATAACTAATTGAATTATCAATATATTGCATGGGAAATGCCTTGCCGCTCTGTTTGTTTTTTTGCCGCTTTTTAGTAGCAGATAAATAGTCGTTTATTCATTGAGGTAAAGGTGAAAAAAAGCGGCAAGCCCTATTGTTCATTAAGCGGCAAAAATATTTTTTATTATTGTTTTTTCTATCAAAAGCTGAAAAATAAAGAATTAAACCGTTTTGTAAGTTGTTGTTATTTAGTGTTTTTAATTTATTTTTGCTTGTATTGAAGCATTTATTTAAAAAACTGGCACACCTTATGCTAATTAATAACTATGACTGAGAAGCTCACAGTTTGCCAATGGTAAATAGTGGCATAGCAGTTGCAGAGTAGAGTTGAAGGCTTTGCTTTTGTATGTCAGTCATTAATGTGCATGTTTTTCTCATCTTGGCATGAGATTTGATATGTAAATTACATGACACTGAATAACTATTGGCTAATTGTGGCTGATATAAATTTAAATATTTCTGAATAGAGCAGAAATGAGTTTTCGTGAAAGCGAAGCCAAAGGAGAGCAACGATGGCTGTAAATGTAAATACTAACGTATCTGCGATGACTGCGCAGCGTTACCTAAACAACGCAACAAATGACCTAAACAACTCAATGGAGCGTTTATCGTCAGGTACTAAAATCAACAGCGCAAAAGATGACGCTGCTGGTCTACAAATTTCTAACCGCTTAACAGCTCAGACTCGTGGTCTTGATGTTGCTATGCGTAACGCGAACGATGGTATTTCTATCGCTCAAACAGCTGAAGGTGCGATGAATGAATCGACTAACATCCTTCAACGTATGCGTGACTTATCACTACAAGCGGCAAACGGTTCTAACTCAGACCAAGATCGTGCTTCTATCCAAGAAGAAGTTCACGCATTATCTGATGAACTAAACCGTATCGCAGAGACAACATCATTCGGTGGTCGTCGTCTTCTTAACGGTCAATTCGGTGAGTCAGCATTCCAAATCGGTGCTAACGCTGGTGAAGCAATCCTAATCAAGTTACCGTCAGTTCGTGCTGATGATGACAGCATGGGTGGTCAACGTTTCGTTTCTGAAAACGGCAAGAGTGCATCTTGGAACGTAGAACCTGGCAAAAATGACATGAAACTAGAATTCACTACTAAGAAAGGTGAAGCAGTTTCTATCGATATCAGCGCTAAAGCTGGTGACGACATCGAAGAGTTAGCAACATACATCAATGGTCAATCAGACAAGATCTCTGCATCTGTAGGTGATGAAGGTAAACTTCAACTGTTTGTTGCTGAACCATCAATCGAAGGTGAGTTATCAATCACTGGTAACCTTGCAACTGAACTTGGCCTAGAAAGCGGTCTTGGTTCTAAAGCGACAGTTGATAAGCTAGACGTAACGTCTGTAGGTGATGCACAAGTATCTATCGGTGTTATCGACTCAGCTCTTGCTTACATCGACCGTGAGCGTGCTGATTTAGGTGCTAAACAAAACCGTTTAGGTCACAGCATCAACAACTTGTCAAACATTCAAGAGAATGTATCTGCTTCTAACAGCCGAATCAAAGATACTGATTTTGCTAAAGAAACAACAAACATGACAAAAGCACAAATCCTTCAGCAGTCTAGTACTTCTATTCTTGCTCAAGCGAAACAGTTACCAAACGCTGCACTAACTTTACTGCAGTAATTGAGTAACTAACAACAGTCATATGAATGAACAAGAGGTGCTCTCATCTCTCATCAACCTCTTGTTCACCTGATTGTTGTGCAAGCTATAGGTAACTGGTTTTTTGTGTTCTTCTCACAGATCTCCTCATAAAAAACCAACCTAGCTTTATGCCCCTTAATTGGGGCTACCCTTCCAAAAATACTCTTTTTAATCCAGAAAATCGGATTTCGGTCGATGACTTACTGTCTATTCCATAAGTAAGGTCATGTCATGAATTCATTCTTACGTTTTTTATTGTTTATTTTCTTTTCAACTTCAGTACACAGTGCGCCGTTTATTTCTACTCAATTATCGAGCATGAAAGAACATTCAATGATTGCCGCTAATAATTGCATCGATCCTGTATTACAACACTACTTTGAAGATGAAGGGATAACACCTGAAAATAGCCACATTAAAGGTTATGGGGCATGTTTTAATGCCAATAAACATAAAGTGAAACGCCAGCCTAAGAAGCATTTAAAAGACTATTTAGGTACTGAGTGTTCAGATCCTGCATTTATTAAGTTATTGAAAGATGAAGGTATAAATCCTAATGAATATGATATTCAAAGTAGTGAACGTTGTGGGCATCAAAATATCAGTTAAGCTTTCAGTATTTATGCCGTTATAACTATTAAGATGAAAATAAATTAAGAGATTGTTATGTCTGTAACGGTAAACACCAATGTGTCTGCAATGACGGCACAGCGATATTTAAATCAAGCAACAGAACACTTAAACCAATCAATGGAACGCCTTTCGTCAGGTAAAAGAATTAATAGTGCGAAAGATGATGCGGCTGGTTTGCAAATATCAAATCGTTTGAAATCTCAAATGAGTGGTTTGGATGTGGCGGTTCGTAATGCGAATGATGGTATTTCAATTGCACAAACAGCAGAAGGTGCAATGAATGAAAGTACTAATATTTTGCAACGTATGCGCGATTTAGCACTACAGTCTTCTAATGGTTCTAATACGTTACAGGACAGACAAGCAATTCAAGAAGAGGCGGATGCGCTTAACGATGAATTAAATCGTATTGCAGAAACCACTTCTTTTGGTGGCAGACGTTTATTGAATGGCCAGTTTGGTACATCGACCTTTCAGATTGGTGCCAATGCTGGTGAAGCGGTTCAACTTACTTTAGGTAGTATGCGTTCAGATACACTAGCGATGGGTGGGTTTCATTACACATCTCAAAACCAATTAAACAAAGGTTGGACAGTTCCAGAAGGTGGTCAAACGCTTACTATGTCATTTAATGATGAAAATGGTAAAGCTCAAGAAATCACAATTGAAGCGAAAGCGGGTGATGATATTGAGGAATTGGCTACGTATATCAATGGTCAGAACGATACCGTTCAAGCATCCGTTGATGAGAAAGGTCAACTTCAATTGTTTACTGCGGGTGACGTGGTATCAAGTGCGGTGACATTTGGAGGAACACTCTCTGCTGAATTAGCTATTGGTGGTGCTGTATTTGATACCGTTAATGATTTAGACCTAACGAGTGTTGGTGGCTCACAACGTGCTATTGCAACTTTAGATGCAGCAATGGGGTTTGTTGATAAAGAACGAGCAACGTTAGGCGCTTTTCAAAATCGCTTTGACCACGCTATCAATAACTTGAATAATATTAATGAAAATGTTGCCGCTTCAAACAGTCGTATTGAAGATACAGATTTTGCTAAAGAAACGGTTGAGATGATGAAAGCACAAATCTTACAGCAAGTAAGCTCAACGGTACTAGCACAAGCAAAACAAGCACCAGATATCGCCTTAAAATTGCTTGGTTAACTTATATCAATCGATATAACTATTTTTTAAACCAGCAATGATTGCTGGTTTTTTTTCGTCTAAAGAAAATAAAGTAGCTAAAGCGGAATAAATAAAGAAATAAGGTACTAAATCTAAAGCAAGGGATGGCTAAACCCCTTTTGTATCAAGGATCTGGCTAATACTTGGTCAAAAGCAAAAAAACTTTAGCTATTTTTTAGTCAATTGTAAAAAACTTTGAAGCACGATCATAGTTCATAAAGTAATCATCTATTTTATAAATAAATCGATAAAGGTTTATTTTTAACCGTCGTTAAGTTAAGTATCAGGCACTAATAACAATCAATTTAGTGTCGAATAATAAAGCTCAGTTTTCCGAACTACGGAAAACAATCGGAAAACTAAACGGAGATACCACTATGTCGATTACAGTAAATACTAACGTATCAGCAATGACAGCTCAGCGTTACTTGAACAATGCAACGGATGGCGTGAATCAATCAATGGAACGTCTATCTTCTGGCTTTAAAATCAACAGCGCAAAAGATGATGCTGCTGGCCTACAGATTTCAAACCGTTTGACTTCACAATCTCGTGGCTTAGATGTAGCTGTACGCAATGCAAACGATGGTATTTCAATTGCACAAACAGCTGAAGGTGCAATGAATGAGTCAACAAACATCTTACAACGTATGCGTGACTTATCACTACAATCAGCAAACGGTTCAAATACAACTTCTGACCGTGAAGCTATTCAACAAGAAGTCGGTGCGCTTAATGATGAGCTGAACCGTATTGCTGAAACAACCTCTTTCGGTGGTTCTCGTCTTCTTAATGGTCAATTTGGTACTAAATCATTCCAAATCGGTGCTGATTCAGGTGAAGCGGTAATGCTTAGCCTTAACAACATGCGTTCAGACTCTGCATCAATGGGTGGAACAAGCTATAAAGCAGAAACGGCACTGGGTGGTGATTGGGCTGTAAATGCTGAAAAATCGGATTTAACCGTTTCTTATGTAAACCGTGCAGGTGAAGAGAAAGAGTTAACGATTAATGCTAAGTCTGGCGATGATATTGAACAAGTAGCGACTTACATCAATGGTCAAACTGATGCGGTTAATGCATCTGTCTCAGAAAATGGTGAACTACAAATTGTAACCTCTAACGATAAAGTTCAAGGTGAAGTTAAATTTGGCGGTTCATTAGCTGGTGAGCTGAATATGGGTGCAGCGCAAGCTGAGACGGTTAAGAGCATCGACGTAACTACGGTAGGAGGCTCTCAGAAGGCTGTGGCTATCCTTGATGCAGCAATGCAATTTGTTGATTCAAACCGTGCTGACTTAGGTGCATTCCAAAACCGCTTTAGCCATGCGATAAACAACCTAGATAACATTAATGAAAATGTTTCTGCATCTAATAGCCGAATTAAAGATGTCGATTTTGCTAAAGAAACAACAGAGATGACGAAATCTCAGATTCTTCAACAAGCAAGTTCTTCTATTTTAGCTCAAGCTAAGCAAGCGCCAAACGCTGCTCTTGGTCTATTACGCTAATTTTTTAGAAGATTTAAACAACTTCTAAGGTAATAGTGCTCTCACACTATGCCAAAGCCGGGGCTTGCCTCGGCTTTTTTTGTTTATAAAATCATCAATAAATATCTATTTCCCTCTAAATTAGGTGATTTTCCTCACGTTTTATCTGGGATTTAAATTATTTTCGTTTTTTTTGCATTTTTTCCTAAAGAGTTTCCGATTGCGAGCGATAACTTAATTACAAGGCACAGCGACTAAGAAAAAGCTTAAAAGTACTTAAAAAAGAAAAGCTTAAAAAATTAAAAGTTTTTCTAAAGTAATTTGAAAGTAGGTCGCTAAGTTAAGTATCAACGATGAACAATACGGTTACCGGTCCAGGAGCGGAGTGATTCGGAACCAAAGTGGAGAAATAAATTATGTCTATCAATGTAAACACAAACGTATCAGCAATGACAGCACAGCGTTACCTAAGCAACGCAACTAACGACCTAAACAGCTCAATGGAGCGTTTGTCTTCAGGTCTTAAAATTAACAGTGCTAAAGATGATGCAGCGGGTCTACAAATTTCAAACCGTCTAACATCTCAAACTCGTGGTTTAGATGTTGCAGTTCGAAATGCAAATGATGGTATCTCAATGGCGCAAACTGCTGAAGGTGCGATGAACGAAACAACGAACATCCTTCAACGTATGCGTGATTTATCACTTCAATCAGCTAACGGTTCAAATACACATGCAGACCGTACAGCGATTCAAGAAGAAGTGGTTGCTTTGAATGACGAATTAAACCGTATTGCAGAAACAACATCGTTCGGTGGCTCTCGCCTACTTAACGGCCAATTCGGTACTAAATCTTTCCAAATCGGTTCAGATTCAGGTGAAGCGGTAATGCTTACTCTGAACAACATGCGCTCTGATACAACAGCGATGGGTGGTTCTACTTACTCAGCGACTGAAGGTAAAGACTCAAACTGGAAAGTGGGTGCTGAAAATACAGAATTAACAATGAACTTTGTTGATAGCAAAGGTAAAGAACAAAACATCACTATCAATGCAAAAGCTGGTGACGACATTGAAGAAGTAGCAACTTACATCAATGGTCAAAGCGATGCAGTAAACGCTTCTGTAACTGAAGACGGCAAATTACAAATTTTTGCAGCAGCAGATGCAACTGATATTGAATTCAGCGGTTCATTAAGCAACGAACTGGGTATGGGTAATAAAGTATCTGACACAGTTAAGAGCATCGATGTAACAAGTGTTGGTGGTTCACAAAAAGCAGTAGCAATTCTTGATTCAGCAATGCAATACGTTGATTCAAACCGTGCTGATTTAGGTGCTTTCCAAAACCGTTTCAACCACGCTATTAACAACTTAGAAAACATTAACGAGAACGTGAATGCGTCTAACAGCCAAATCAAAGATGTTGATTTTGCTAAAGAAACGACAGCAATGACGAAATCTCAAATCCTGCAACAAGCGAGCTCGTCTATCCTAGCTCAAGCTAAGCAGGCACCAAATGCAGCATTAGGCCTGTTGGGCTAATCAGCATAGTAAACACTTGTGAGAATGTGAGCTTATGCCATCTGCAAAGTTCAATCCCAACAGGTTATAAGTGAGTCTGACTTACTTTATAAAAATTAAACTTAGGCTATCTCGGCGATGTATTTTGTAGAGGTGAGAGTCTACAAAGTATATAGAGATACGCTTTTAAATATATGTGAGAAACAATGGCTGGGGCGGAGGATGAGACCAAACCACCATTGCACTTTCCCTTAGGAGATCTATTTATGTCTATTACAGTAAATACTAACGTATCAGCAATGACTGCACAGCGTTACTTAAACAGCGCAACTGACGGCGTTAACCAATCTATGGAACGTCTATCATCTGGTAGCAAAATCAACAGTGCTAAAGATGACGCAGCTGGTCTACAAATCTCTAACCGTCTAAACACGCAAACTCGTGGTCTAGACGTAGCGGTTCGTAACGCAAACGACGGCATCTCTATGATGCAAACTGCTGAAGGCGCAATGAAAGAGACTTCAAACATCCTTTCTCGTGTACGTGACCTAGCACTGCAATCGTCAAATGGTTCAAACACTGACGCTGACCGTCAAGCGATCCAACAAGAAGTTACGGCTCTTTCTGACGAAATGAACCGTATCGCTGAAACAACTTCTTTCGGTGGCACACGTCTACTTAACGGTAACTTCGGTACTAAATCTTTCCAAGTTGGTGCTGATTCAGGTGAAGCAGTAATGCTTACTCTAAACAACCTACGTGCAGACGAAGCAAACATGGGTGGTAAAACATTCACAGCTTCTGAAGGTGTTGCTGCTGGTTGGACTGCTGGTAAAGACGCAAACATGACTATCACAATCGCTGATAAGAATGGTGAAGAGCAAGCTATCGAAATCAACGCTAAAGCTGGCGACGATATCGAAGAAGTTGCAACATACATCAACGGTCAAACTGACAAAGTTAGCGCTTCTGTTGGCGAAGATGGCAAACTACAAGTATTCGCAGCTAAAGACGTAGCAGAAGGCGAAATCAGCTTCTCTGGTGCTCTAGCTAAAGAAACTGGTATGGCTGATGCTGAAGTTGCAAACAAAACTGTTGGTAACATCGACGTAACTACAGTTGCTGGTTCTCAAAACGCAGTAGCAGTTGTTGACGCAGCAATGAAATTTGTTGATAGCCACCGTTCTGAGCTAGGTGCTGCTCAAAACCGTATGGGTCACACAATCAGCAACTTAGACAACATTAACGAAAACGTTTCTGCTTCTAAGAGCCAAATCAAAGACGTTGATTTCGCGAAAGAAACAACTGAAATGACTAAGTCTCAAATCCTACAGCAAGCAAGTTCTTCTATTCTTGCTCAAGCTAAGCAAGCGCCAAACGCTGCTCTAGGTCTATTACGTTAATCGTTGATTAATTGATAATACTAAAATAGGTAGGTGGGCGGCTTCATCGTCTACCCACTTACTGAAATATGACAGCAGGACCGCTCCTCTTGCTGTCTTTTTTCGTATTAGGAGGAAAATACTATGGATTCATCATTTGTATCTTCAACAATCCACTCCACACCCCCTTCAAATAACGGCACGCAAATTGCTAGTTCTAATGTGCAACCAACATCATCTGTTTATGTAGATAACAAAGCATCGCTTATTGAAGGTACAGAACCTTTAACCGCTAGCGAAGCCATTGTTGCAGAAGCAGAACAAAAGCTTGAAACGAAAAAGAAAGAAGCACTTCATAAAGCAGTAGAAGAGCTTAATGAATACGTTAAAAGCATGGATCGAGGATTATCGTTTCGCCTAGATGAAGAGTCAGGGCGGCAGGTTATTACCGTTTTTGAAGTCAGCAGCGGTGATATCATTCGACAAATTCCCGATGAAAAGATGTTGGAAGTTGCTAGAGATTTAGCTGCCAGTGCATCTGGATTGATAGCTGAGAGGATTTAAACCGTTAATTGAGGAAAGCGATTCATGAGTGTTAGCCCGATGGGGATGGGTGGTGGCCTAGATATTAATTCTATGGTGAGCAAAATAGTTGAAAGCGAGCGCTTACCTAAGCAGCAGCGCATCGACCGTGAACGTTCAGACATAGATACTAATATTAGTGGTTACGGCCGTCTGCAAGAATCATTAGATACCATGAAGAATCTTATGACGACTTTCCGTCAAGACGACACATTTGCATCGAGAACTATCTCAAGTAGTGATGAAGATGTAGTTAGTGCTACGGCGAGCCCTGATGCACTTGCAGGTCGTTATACTATTGACGTTTTACAACTTGCTCAAGCTCAAAAGCTAGCATCGTCTCCTATTCGTGATGATGCTAAATTTGGCCCAGGTAAATTAGAAATATCGCTAGGTAAGAAATCATTTACCATTGATGTTGTCGGCCAAAATAATAAAATTACTGACATTTTAAAACAGATTAACAGTGCACCTTCAAATCCAGGTGTGCAAGCTTCTATCGTAAAAGACGATGGTGGCTCTCGTTTAATTCTCGCATCTGATAAGCCAGGTGAAAGTAACAAAGTTAAAATTGAAGTTGATGCAAAATATAATAACCAACTGCATCGATTTGCGTTTAACCCTGACTTTGATCCAACGGTATCAACGAAGTTTGATATTCCAACATTGCTTCAATATCAGCAAGTGCCTGAAGTTGCCGCTCAACAAGTTCGTGAGCCAATTACAGAGCAAGAAGTACCAGAGCTGAGTGACGAAGAAAAATACGCTTACTTTAAACCTTTGATTGATTATGCCAATCGTGAATTAGCTCGTGAAGAAAAAGCAGCTAAAGAAATCATGATGCAGCAAGAAGCAACAGCAGCATTAGCGACGTTAGAAGATCCAACCGATCCAACATCTGGCATGTCAGGGTGGAGTGAGCGTACTGCCGGAACACTGCAAGCGGCACTTCCAAATGAAGATGAAAAGATTGAATTAGCTAAAGCGGCAAAGCAAGGCGATCAAGACGCTGCAGAAGCGCTTGCAGAAATTGGACAAACGCCAGATACGGTTTTCCAAGCTGCTGGTATTACTTATGAAGCGCCTCAGAAAGAAGCACCGAAAAAAGAACTTGTTGATATAGCAAAAGAAAAAGTAGAAAAACTGCCGCCAACAATTAAAGAAATAGCAAAAGAAAAATTAGAACCGATTGAAAAGGTTGTGGAGACAATTAAACCTGAAGGTCCACGCAAACCTTTATATTCTGGTCTTCAAGAAGTTCAATCGGCAAGTAGTGCAAAAGTGGTCTTGGATGGTGTAGCAAGAATAAGCAGTGACACCAATGTTATTCAAGATGCAGTTCAAGGTGTTGATATCACTTTAAAAGGTACAACAGCAGAAGCAAGTAAACGCATCGATTTAGATGTGCAGTTTGATAGAGATACTGTAAAAGCTGCTATCGAACAATTTGTTAATACTTACAATCAGTTCTATGAGACCACCAAAGCATTAAGTGGCTTTGATCCAGCGACTGGACAAAGTGGTCCACTTGCTGGAGACAGTGTTGTACGTTCGGCTGAGTCTCGCTTAAAATCTGTATTTGTAGCGCCAGTTGAATCGGCTCCTACAGGAATAAAAACACTGATAGAGCTTGGTATTTCAACGACTCGACAAGGTACTCTTGAAATCAATCAATCAATGTTAGATCGTCAATTGAATGAAAATTTCAGTCAGTTGCATACTTTCTTTGGTGGATCAAAAGGCTTTGCTAAGAAAGTTGAAGATGTAATTCAAAGCATGACAGGGGTGAGTGGTCCAATTCGTACACGAATGAATACGATGCGAGATCAAAACTATCGCCTTAATGATCAGCAGGTGGATTTAGATCGCCGAATGGAAAGTCTTCAAGAGCGTACGCGTAATAAATTTGCCAATATGCAAGATGTAACCGGAAAAATGAAAGCGCAGTTATCAGGTATGATGAATGCGCTGGGTTAATACAACCTTGTTATTGATATAGAGGTTACCGATGGAATTACTAAAGCAATTAGAAGTATTAGATCAAGAGTTGCAAAAACAATATCGTAGTGAAGATATTAATTTTGAACAATTGGCTACTTTTTTAGCAAATCGGGAACAACTCTTGCATGCATGTATGCAAGCGTCAGAAATAGTGGCATCCACTGAATGGCAACTCGCAATTGCACGAACCCAACTCATTGTTGAAGAGATGACAGAGTTAGGGCAGCAATTTGCACTTGATTATCAAAAACTGAATCATGCGAAGAAATCGGTTCAGTTGTATAGAAAATTTCAATAAAACTGAGGAAATACGATGAGAGGTTCACTACAGGCATATAAAAAGGTATCAATCGATAGCCAATTAAGTGCTGCATCACCTCATAAGGTAATTCAAATGCTGATGGCTGGAGCTATTGAGCGTTTAATCCAAGGTAAAGCTGCCATGGAGCAAGGCAACACACCAGTTAAAGGCGAGCGTCTTGGCAAAGCATTAGACATCGTGATCAGTCTACGTTCATGTCTATCAATGGACGATGGTGGTGAAATTGCAAGTAACCTAGATTCTTTATACGATTTTATGATCCGCCAAATTTCACACGCTAACCAAAATAATGATGGTCAAGCTATTGATGATGTTGTAGAAATGCTGCGTGAAATCAAATCAGCTTGGGACCAAATTCCTGCAGAATTTCATAACCTTACCGCAGATCAAGTTGGTATCTAATTAAACCGATTTTATAAATCAAATTTATTTTTCGGTTTTTATACTAACCTCTCATTGACAATATGACTGTCGATAAATAGACAGTCATAGTTGCCTTATTTTTCTTATGCTATAATATGTGAGCAATATTTCGTTGCTGTTCAATGAATAGACCACATAAATCAAAGAATTAAGGCATATCCAAATCTATGCAAGGTTTAGCAAAGACTCTTATTATTGAAGATGATGCTCAGAGCCGTCATAATCTTAAGGTGATACTTGAGTTTATCGGTGAACATTGTCATGCCATTTCAGCTTCCGAATTGTCTACTTTTGAGTGGAGTGAGCCATGGAGTGCTTGTTTTTTAGGTCAAGTTTCTGACCAAGCGCTGAAAGATATAATCAAAAGCTCATTAGTTGTACATAATCATGTTCCTGTTATTATGCTTGCGGGGGCTATGCATGATGTTGAGGAATTGACAAACTATGTAGGTGAGCTGAATCAACCAGTTAATTATCCTCAATTAACTGATGCGTTACGTCATTGCCAAGAGTTTATGGGGCGTCGTGGGTTAGACGTTCCTCGCCTAGGTCGTAAAAATACGTTATTTCGTAGTATGGTTGGACAAAGTACTGCTATTAGTACTGTTCGCCATTTAATTGAACAAGTTTCAGGTACAGAAGCAAGTGTATTGGTTTTGGGTGAATCGGGGACGGGTAAAGAAGTTGTTGCACGTAACTTGCACTATCATTCACCACGCCGTAAAGGGCCATTTGTTCCGGTTAACTGTGGGGCTATCCCACCAGATCTTCTAGAAAGTGAACTGTTTGGTCATGAGAAAGGGGCGTTTACTGGTGCAATTACTGCTCGTAAAGGTCGTTTTGAACTTGCGCAAGGCGGTACGTTATTTTTAGATGAAATTGGTGATATGCCAATGCCAATGCAGGTGAAATTACTTCGTGTTCTTCAAGAGCGTTGTTTTGAGCGTGTAGGTGGCAATCAAAGTATTCGTGCTGATGTTCGCATTGTTGCTGCGACGCACCGTAATTTGGATGAGATGATAGGGAAAGGTACATTCCGTGAAGATCTGTATTATCGTTTAAATGTTTTCCCAATTGAAATGCCAGCATTACGTGAGCGTAAGCAAGATATTCCTTTGTTACTGCAAGAGTTATTAGCAAGAATGGAAGCTGAAGGCAGCACACGCATACGACTAACTCCTCGTGCCGTTAACTCGTTAATGGAACACCATTGGCCTGGTAACGTACGTGAATTAGCAAACTTAATTGAGCGTTTGATGATCTTATTCCCAGGGGAATCGGTGGATGTAAATCACTTACCAACGAAGTATCGTTATAGTGATATTCCAGAGTTCCAACCTGAAAATTACAATCAGCAATCAATTGAAGAGCAAGAACAAGCGGCATTAGCTGACATGTTTGCTAACTTTAGTGATGGTGGTATTTCTCAACAAGGAATGCAAAGCGTAGGGCCAACATCGAATGATTTACCAGAAGATGGTTTAAATCTGAAAGAGATGTTAGCTGAAGTTGAAGTTAATATGATATGCCAAGCACTTGAAGCGCAAAATGGTGTTGTTGCACGAGCTGCGGACATGCTGGGTATGCGTCGTACTACTCTTGTTGAGAAAATGCGTAAATATAATTTAAATAAAGATGATATGCGTTAATATTTTTAGTCAAAAAGATATAACGTTTAACTAATTTAAATGACAAAAATTTGACCGTTAAGCTTACATGTTTGTTGTAAGTTGTTGATAATAAATATCAAAAGGGCTGGCATGTAAAATGCATCAGCCCTTTTGTTGTTTTGGCGGGAATAAAATTATGCAGGGTAATTCTGAGGGTGACTTAAACTCACCTCTTGGCACAGTAGAAGAGCAAAATACACGATATAAGCAAGTACTAGATGTAATGCCCGCAGGTGTTATTTTACTTGATACACAAGGTATGGTGTGTGAAGTCAATCCAGAAGCAATTAAGCTTTTAGGTCTACCTTTATTGGGAGAACGTTGGTTTGAAGTCATTCAACGATCGTTTGATCCAAGAGAAGATGATGGTCATGAGATCTCATTGCGTAATGGACGCAAAGTTCGATTGGCAATTTCTGCATCAGAAACAGGTCAATTAATACTGATCACTGATCTGACTGAAACACGTTTATTGCAATCTCGTGTGAGTGATCTTCAACGATTATCTTCATTAGGTAAGATGGTTGCATCGCTAGCTCACCAAGTGAGAACACCGTTATCGAGTGCGATGTTGTACGCCTCAAACTTAGGGTCACCAAATTTGCCAGCCGCAACACATAAACGTTTTCAAACCAAATTGGTTGATCGCCTTCATGATCTAGAAAAGCAAGTGAATGACATGCTTCTCTTTGCTAAAGGCGGTGATAATAAAGTTGTTAAGCCATTCACAATAGGTGACTTGGTTGCTGAATATCGTCCAATGGTTGAAACCGCTCTGCAATCAAATCAAGTCGATTACTACTTAGAAGTCGAACATGAAGATACAGTGCTAATGGGCAACGCTAATGCCCTTGCTAGTGCTATTAGTAATTTGATCATGAATGCCATTCAAGTGATAGGGAAGGGATGTCAAATAGACGTCTTTTTTAGACCTGTGAATGGTTTTTTAAAAATATCGGTGCAAGATAACGGTCCTGGTATACCATTAGAGTTACAAGAAAAAATAATGGAACCATTTTTTACTACTCGCTCTCAAGGCACAGGCCTTGGTCTTGCGGTTGTACAAATGGTTTGTCGAGCTCACAAAGGACAACTTGAATTGTATTCAGAACCGGATGATGGTGCATGTTTTACCATGTCAATTCCACTATCAGCAACCCCAACAGAGAGCCTAGTTCAAACAGAATCTGGAGAATAAATCATGACACAAAGCAAAGTATTAATTGTTGAGGATGATGAAGGTTTACGTGAAGCATTGATCGATACGCTAGAGTTAGCTGGTTACGAGTGGGTAGAAGCCGATAGCGCAGAAACAGCATTACTTATTTTGAAGAAAGAGCCCATTGATATTGTTGTTTCTGATGTTCAAATGGCTGGCATGGGTGGATTGGCCTTATTGCGCAGTATTAAATTGAATTGGCCGAATCTTCCGGTTCTTTTAATGACGGCTTACGCCAATATTGAAGACGCGGTTTCTGCAATGAAAGACGGTGCTATTGATTATATGGCTAAGCCATTTGCACCAGAAGTATTATTGAATATGGTCAGTCGTTATGCGCCAGTGAAAACGGAGCAAACGGGTGATGCTATTGTTGCTGATGAAAAGAGTCTTAAGCTCCTTAAATTAGCTGACAAAGTAGCACGTACAGACGCTAACGTGATGGTGCTTGGTCCTAGTGGTTCAGGTAAAGAAGTCATGTCACGCTACATCCACAATAATTCACAGCGAAGTGAAGGCCCATTTGTTGCCATTAACTGTGCCGCTATTCCTGACAACATGTTAGAAGCCACATTATTTGGTTATGAAAAAGGTGCCTTTACGGGAGCAGTTCAAGCGTGTCCGGGTAAATTTGAACAAGCTCAAGGTGGTACTATTTTACTGGATGAGATCAGTGAAATGGATCTTAACCTACAAGCTAAGTTACTGCGTGTATTGCAAGAACGTGAAGTTGAACGTTTAGGTGGTCGTAAGAGCATTAAGTTAGATGTACGTATTCTAGCAACCAGTAACCGTGACCTGAAAAAATACGTCGAAGAAGGTAACTTCCGTGAAGATTTATATTACCGCTTAAACGTATTCCCTATTGCATGGCCACCATTAAAAGATCGTAAAGGTGATATTGCACCGATAGCTCAACACTTAGTAGAGCGTCACTGTCAAAAACAAGGTTTACCAGTTCCGAGTTTTAGTGCAGAAGCCACTCAAAAACTAGAAGCATACCCATGGCCGGGTAACGTTCGTGAACTCGATAACGTAGTTCAGCGTGCGCTTATTCTTGCTGAAGAACATACGATCACGGCGGACGATGTTTTATTAGAAGGGGTTGATTGGGCTGATGCGGACGGCTTACAACAAGTAGTAAGTGGTGAAGCGCCAACAATTAGACCAGAACAACAAGTACCGTCAATAAACGAGACAGCTGTACCAACAACGTCTGAAGAAAGTGAGGTTTTGGTTGCATCTAGTGGTTTAGGTGGTGAACTTAGAGAACAAGAATTTATCATTATTCTTGAAACCATAAAAGCCTGTGATGGGAAACGAAAAGATGTCGCTGAAAAACTAGGTATTAGCCCAAGAACGTTACGTTACAAGTTAGCGAAGATGCGTGATGCTGGAATAGATATCCCAAGTTAAAACAATGAGTTATTGTTGTTTGTATATTGGTATGTAAATTGCTTTATATACTTCGGGTCGTAAAGTTAAGTCAAGAAGTTGACTGGGTCGGAGAATAGAAATGAAAATTGGTAGTTTACAAGACGAGATGCAAGCAATGATGCTTGATGCGTCAAATGCAACGCGTCAAGTAACAGGAAAAGAAGTCGGTGCGGACTTCAGTGCAATGTTTGCGAAAGCCGTCAATAACGTAAATGGGTTACAAAAGGCATCAAGCGATTTAGCTGTGCGTTTTGACAGAGGTGATGAAGGGGTTTCATTATCAGACGTTATGATTGCACGAAATAAATCAAGCGTTGCATTTGATGCTACAATTCAAGTACGTAATAAGCTAGTTGATGCTTATAAAGCACTGATGAATATGCCAGTCTAATTTCTAGGAATTAAAGCGTGTCAGAAGATAACAAAAATACAAATTTAGCCGTATCGGATGAAACGTCAACAGGCGGTGCTATGGTACTGGATAGCTCTGTTGACGTACAAAATCCAGATGTTGATGAGCAAAGTTCTTCAAAATTAGACTCAGCTTTGGGGAATCTTGACTTATTGCGTCAGGTTATCCTCGTATTATCTGTTTCTATTTGTGTGGCGTTAATTGTCATGCTTTTCTTTTGGGTGCAAGAGCCGGAGATGCGTCCGCTTGGCAGTTATGAAACAGATGAACTTATCCAAGTGCTTGATCATCTTGATGCTCAAAAAGCAGAATACAAACTAGATGGTAATACTATTTTAGTTCCTGCCTCTGAATTCAGTAAAATGAATCTTGATCTGTCTCGCGCAGGCTTAAATAAAGCGGTAGGCGAGGGAGACGATATTTTATTGCAAGATATGGGCTTTGGGGTTTCGCAGCGTTTAGAGCAAGAGCGTCTAAAGCTGAGTCGTGAGCGCCAATTGGCAAGTACATTTGAGCAAATGAGACCAATTAGTAAAGCTCAAGTATTACTTGCAATGCCAAAACAAAGCGTATTTGTTCGTCATAATCAAGAAGCGTCAGCAACGGTATTCTTGACCATGCGAATGGGAGCAATGCTAAAACAAGAAGAAGTTGATTCGATTGTTGATATGGTTGCAAGTGCGGTTCCAGGAATGAAACCAACACGTGTTACCGTAACAGATCAGCATGGTCGCCTTTTAAGCTCTGGTACGCAAGACCCGATGGCCATGGCTCATCGAAAAGAGCAAGAGTTAGAGCGTAAACAAGAGCAATCTTTACGAGATAAGATTGACGCAATTCTTATTCCTATTTTGGGTTTAGGTAACTATACTGCTCAAGTGGATGTGTCTATGGATTTCAGTGCTGTTGAGCAAACTCGTAAGCAATTTGATCCTCAAACGCCATCGACTCGAAGTGAATACACGTTAGAAGATTATAACAACGGTAATGTGATTGCTGGTGTTCCTGGTGCTCTAAGTAACCAACCGCCGGTAGATTCCGCTATCCCTCAAGATATCGCAGAATTAAAAGATGGTTCGGTGTTAGGTCAAGGTTCAGTTCATAAAGAAGCAACACGAAACTTTGAGCTTGATACTACAATCAGTCATGAACGTAAACAAACAGGAACGCTAGCTCGACAAACGGTATCTGTTGCCGTTAAAGAGCGTAAAAGCGTAAATCCTGAAACAGGTGAAGTTACATATACGCCAATTTCAGCAGCAGAATTAGATAAGATCCGTCAAATCATTATTGGCAGTGTTGGTCTAAATGAACAACGTGGTGATTTACTGAATGTACTGAGCGTGAAGTTTGCTATTGAAGAGCAACCAATTGCGATTGATGTGCCAATTTGGGAAAACCCTAACTTTAACGATTGGGTTAAGTGGTTAGCTGGTGCCTTGGTTATTATCGCTGTTATTCTTGTTCTTGTTCGTCCAGCAATGAATAAATTACTGTTCCCTAACCAAGCAGAAGATGAAGCATTGGCAAATGCAGAACGTAATGCTGAAGGTGAGATGGGCTTAATTGGCAGTGATTTAGATGGAGATGGATTCGAGTTTGGTTCAGGTATTGATCTTCCTAATCTGCATAAAGATGAAGACTTATTGAAAGCAGTTCGTGCACTAGTAGCAAATGAACCAGAATTAGCAGCACAAGTAGTTCGTAATTGGGTATCTGAAAATGGCTAATGAAATTGTAGAAGCAGGAAATAAAGAAGAAGAAACACCAGAATTTGATCTTTCTTCATTATCAGGCTCAGAGCGTGCAGCGATTTTATTGCTAAGTTTAAGTGAAGAAGATGCGGCAAGTATTATTCGTCACTTAGAACCAAAGCAAGTTCAAAAAGTAGGTGCAGCAATGGCAACCGTATCTGATTTAAATCAGGTCAAAGTGTCAGCGATTCACCGTGCGTTCTTAGAAGATATTCAGAAATACACCAGCATTGGTATGGGCAGCGAAGACTTTATGCGTAACGCATTAGTTGCTGCTCTTGGTGAAGATAAAGCGAATAACCTAGTCGATCAAATTCTACTAGGTAGTGGCTCTAAAGGCTTGGATTCATTGAAATGGATGGATCCTCGTCAAGTGGCAAGCATCATTATGAATGAGCACCCGCAGATCCAAACCATCGTATTATCTTACTTAGATCCAGACCAATCGGCGGAGATTTTATCTCAATTCCCTGAACGTGTTCGTCTTGATTTAATGATGCGTATTGCGCACCTTGAAGAAGTACAACCATCAGCACTTGCTGAATTGAACGAAATCATGGAGAAACAATTCGCAGGTCAATCTGGTGCTCAAGCTGCGAAAATTGGCGGCTTGAAAGCAGCGGCAGAAATCATGAACTACCTAGATAACAGTATTGAAGGCATGTTGATGGATCAAATCCGTGATCAAGATGAAGAGACAGCAACTCAGATTCAAGATCTTATGTTTGTATTTGAAAACCTTATCGATGTTCAAGACCAAGGTATTCAAATGCTATTGCGTGATGTTCCACAAGAAGTTCTGCAAAAAGCACTTAAAGGTGCAGATGATGCACTTAAAGAGAAAATGTTTAAGTGTATGTCCAAACGTGCAGCTGAACTTATGCGTGATGATCTTGAAGCAATGGGTCCAGTCCGTGTTGCAGACGTTGAAGCCGCTCAGAAAGAAATTCTGGCAGTGGCACGTCGAATGGCAGATTCTGGTGATCTAATGCTTTCTGGTGGTGCGGATGAATTCGTATAATACGTTTTCATTTCATTGAGTTATAATTAAACGGCTATTTCATAATTAAATTGAAATAGCCGTTATTCTTTCTAAATCTTCTTCTTTTTTTACGGGTTATCATCATGAGTATTAGCAAAAAACGTGGCTTTATCCGCATTACCGATGAGAGTGAACTACAAAAAACCAATATTTGGGAATCCCCAGATTACTCTGATCCAAATAAGCCTGCTCGTGAAACTGCTTTTAATTACGATCCAAGTTGGACTCCATCGCTTCCAAAAGAAGACGAGCCAGAAGAATTTGTTTTAACAGAAGAAATCATTGAACAAATTAAGCAAGGCGCTTATAACGAAGGCTTAATGGAAGGCCAAGAATTTGGCTATAAAGAAGGTTTAGAAAAAGGTCAAGCGGAAGGTTTTGAAGCAGGGAAGCCTGAAGGTTATCAAGTTGGTTATGACGAAGGAATTGCAGCAGGCCAAGCTGAGATTCAAGAACGTATTCAGCAATTAATTGCCATGGCTGATAAGTTTGCTGAGCCGTTAGCATTGCTTGATTCTCAAGTCGAAAAACAACTGATAGATATGGTGTTAGCACTGACTAAAGAAGTGGTTCACGTAGAAGTAAAAACAAATCCTCAAGTGATTTTAGATACGGTTCGAGAATCAGTAGAAACATTGCCTGTTACTGAACGCGAAATTAAAATTGCGTTAAATCCAGAAGATCACCAACGAGTTATTGAAGCGTATGGCGAAGAAGCTTTAACGCAAAAGCAGTGGACATTAACTGCTGAGCCGTCGATGAATTTAGGTGATATAAATATTCAAGCCTCTGATTCAAAAGTGAGTTATTTGCTAGAAGAACGAATTAAGAGCGTACTGAACAAATTCTGTGGTGTGAATCGCCATCAAGGAAATCAGTAATGTTGCCATTATCTGAACGTTTATCTCAATACAAAACCACAGGCTTAACCACACGTGCTATTGCTTCTGGAAAATTAGTGCGTGTTGTTGGACTAACGCTGGAAGCAACAGGTTGCCGAGCTCCTATTGGCAGTTCCTGTTTGGTTGAAACCGTAAATGGTGAGATTGAAGCCGAGGTTGTTGGTTTTTCAGGTGAAAACTTATTTTTAATGCCAAGTGAACAAGTTTCAGGCGTATTACCTGGCGCTAAAGTCACTCCAATCGCCGATGGCAGTGGTATTCCAGTTGGTATGGAATTACTTGGTCGTGTGGTTGATGGGGTTGGTAATCCTATTGATGGTCTTGGTGAACTTTATACTGAACATACCGCATCATTTACTTCTGAGCCAATTAACCCATTATCACGAAAGCCTATTTCAGAGCCGCTTGATGTTGGTTTAAAAGCTATTAACGGCTTATTGACTGTGGGTAAAGGTCAGCGTTTAGGCTTATTCGCTGGTTCCGGTGTTGGTAAATCGGTAACACTGGGCATGATGACTCGTGGTACAACAGCACAAGTGGTTGTGGTTGGCTTAATTGGTGAACGTGGACGTGAAGTTAAAGAGTTCATTGAAGAAATTTTAGGCCCTGAAGGTCGTCAACGCTCGGTTGTGGTTGCCGCTCCTGCCGATGCATCTGCACTGATGCGACTAAAAGGGTGTCAAACTGCATTAACTATTGCTGAATATTTCCGCGATCAAGGTTTAGACGTTTTACTATTAATGGATTCGTTAACACGTTTTGCTCAAGCACAGCGTGAAATTGCCCTATCTGTTGGTGAGCCACCTGCAACCAAAGGTTATCCGCCTTCTGTATTTGCAAAATTACCGGCATTGGTTGAACGAGCGGGTAATGGTAATGAAAACCAAGGTTCTATTACGGCATTCTTTACCGTATTAACCGAAGGGGATGATTTACAAGATCCTATTGCTGATGCTTCACGTGCGATTTTGGATGGACACATTGTATTGTCTCGTGAAATGGCCGATGCCGGACATTACCCTGCGATCGATGTCGAGAAATCAGTCAGCCGTGTTATGCCACAAATCACCGACGAAGAGCATATGCTTATGTCTAAAGCGGTGAGACAAGTGTTGTCTACCTGTCGTAAAAACCAAGATTTGGTATCGATTGGGGCGTATAAGCCGGGTACTGATCCTGCTATTGACCAAGCGTTTACGTTAAAACCAAGATTAGACGAATATTTACAGCAGCGTATGAAAGAAAGTGTTCCATACGATATGTGTAAAAACATGCTTAAAATGTTGCTTAGTGGCTAAGGCATAATAAATGACAAGTACTTTTGATTTCTTATTAGAGCAAGCCCAAGAAAGAGAAAACCAAGCTGTGATGGCGCTGAACAAAGCCAAAGCTGAGTTGGAAGACTTTTATGAGCAAGTAAAGCAGATTGAAAAATACCGTCTTGATTATTGTAATCAACTGTTGCAACGTGGCCAGCAAGGGTTAACTGCAAGCCAATATGGCCATTTAAATAAATTTTTGGTTCAGTTGGATGAAACATTAACCAAGCAAAAAAGTGCAGAATCCCATTTCACATCACAAGTGGATAATTGCCAGACCTATTGGCAAGAGACTCGTAAGCAACGACGATCTTATGAGTGGATGATGGATAAGAAAAAAGCAGAGCGACAAAAAATGCTGGATAAGCAAGAGCAAAAAATGATGGATGAGTTCTCAACCCTTCAATTTGCTCGCCGAAGTAAAACTGAATAATCATATTGAGTGATTGCTTCAAGGTTTTCTCAATTCATCAGCATTTTCCCTTCATAATCTTTCAACTTCTTATTGAATAACAAAAGTGGCTTAATATTTGCTTTAAAATAAGCAAAGCTGAGCCACTATCGCGCTCGTCAAAAAAATCCACACTCAATGTAGAGAACATACTATGAGCAGTCATGACTTATCATTAAACGGTATTAATAAAACCGCGCCTGTAAAGCCAGATACTAAAACGGCTGCTGTAGATAAACCAGAATCTGAAGGCTTTATTGAAGAGCTAAAAGAGGTAATGGGATTAAAGGAAAAAGACGACGCCAAAAAAACAACGGTTGATGAGAAAGGCGATGTTGAAAAAGGTGAAGCGAGCGAAAAATCGAAAGAGTCTGAATCTGTTGATGAAACAAAAGAAGAAACAACAGAGGACAAAGTAAGCCAAGGTTCTGAATTATTATCTCGTCTAGACCAAGCGAACAGCACATTGGTTGATAAAAAAGATGAAAGTAAAAAAGCTTCGGGTGACGAAGAGTCATCTGATGAATCAGAATCATCCGATTCGAGCGATGCTGAAATGTTGCTTACTCAAGCAAGTATTGCCGCTGAAGGTGAGAAAAGCAGCAGCAAAACCGTAGCTGAAAAAACAGATCCATTAAAAGAAATTCAATGGGGAAGTAGTGCTAAATCGTCAACTCAAGTAGAGGGCGAAACGCAAAGCAAAGGTGAAGCCGCAGGCAATAAAGAATCAACCAAAGAATTATTAACGTCAACTGCACTGATTGGTAAGGCAGAAGCTGAAGCCGGAAAGTTAGCAGAGGCGAAAAAAGCAAAAATGGATATCTCAGCACTTGGTATGACTCAAGTTGCTAATGGTGAAACGGTTAATTTAACTGAATCAAAAACCACAGATACCTTTGCACAACAACTAGCACATGCGTCAGGTACGACGGCCACTCAACAAGCGGCAGCCGTTCAAGCGCAACGAACAGATCCTATGAATGTGCCTTTGAGTATTCGCCAAGAAATGGTGAGTGATGAAGTGGCAGAGCGCATTAATATGATGATGGCAAAAAACCTGAAACATGTAGATATACGCTTAGATCCACCAGAAATGGGACGTATGCATATTCGATTGAATATGGGGGCAGATAGTGCCGGTGTGCAATTTACGGTTTCGAACCAACACGCAAGAGATGCGATAGAACAATCATTGCCACGTTTACGTGAAATGTTTGCTCAACAAGGGATCCAATTGGCCGATACATCGGTACAGCAACAAAGTTCTGGTGATTCTTCACAATATGCTTATCAAAAAGAAGAGCACAGTAACCGTGGTTCAGGCTTTAGTGAAGAATCTTCAGAAGAGCGTGAAATTAGTGTTCAAGTATCAAAATCAAATGATGGCATCAGTTTTTACGCATAAACACAATAATGCAAATTAGCGACATTAAAATAAAAATTAATAAGTTATTTAAAGAGGAATGAGAATGGCTGAACAAGGTGATGTGCCTAAAGGTAAGAAGAAACTAATGATCATTATTGCATTAGTTGCTTTATTACTGATTGGTGGAGGCGTTGCTGCTTGGTTCTTTATGTCAAGCGAGCCAGCACCAGAACCAACAGAGCAAGATATTGCCGCTTTGGAAGCGAATATGCCAGCACTGTATTTAAATTTACCTCAGCCATTTATCTTTAATGTTACTGGCGATAAACGTGATCGCTTAGTACAATTGAAAGTACAGGTTATGATGCGTGGTGTGGATAATGAAGTGGTTGCTAAACAGCATACTCCGCTTATTGAGAGTGCTTTGTTATCGACATTTGCTGCTGCAACCGTTGAACAATTAAGAGAGCCACGTGGTCGAATTGAGCTACGTGAGCAAGCGACACGTGATATCCAAGATGCTTTTACTAAAATTACAGCTAAGCCTGTAGTTGAAAAAGTATTATTTACCGATTTTGTAATGCAATAGGTTTAATGTGACAGATCTACTATCCCAAGACGAAATTGATGCTCTACTCCACGGTGTAGACGATATAGAAGATGATGTTGTCGATAATGATGACAATGCAGGTTCTATGAGGAGTTTTGATTTCTCATCACAAGACCGAATCGTTCGTGGTCGGATGCCAACACTGGAATTGATTAACGAGCGCTTTGCACGCCATATGCGTATTAGCTTATTTAATATGTTAAGAAAAACCGCTGAAGTCTCGATTAACGGTGTTTCAATGGTGAAGTTTGGTGAGTATCAAAATACCTTATATGTACCAACCAGTTTAAACATGGTGCGTTTCCGTCCACTTAAAGGTACCGCTTTAGTGACGATGGAAGCTCGATTAGTGTTTATTTTGGTTGAGAACTTCTTTGGTGGTGACGGTCGTTTCCACGCTAAGATCGAAGGTCGTGAATTTACCCCAACTGAACGTCGTATCATTCAATTATTGCTAAAAGTGATTTTTGAAGATTACAAAGAAGCGTGGTCGCCAGTTATGGGGGTCGAGTTTGAGTACCTTGACTCAGAAGTTAACCCAACCATGGCAAACATCGTGAGCCCGACAGAGGTTATCGTTGTAAGTTCATTCCATATTGAAGTGGATGGCGGTGGTGGTGATTTCCACGTTGTTTTCCCATATTCAATGGTTGAACCTATTCGTGAATTGCTTGATGCCGGTGTGCAAAGTGACAAGATGGACACTGATGTTCGCTGGAGCAAAGCACTACGCGATGAAATCATGGATGTTCCGGTAGAGATGAAAGTTAACCTATTAGAGAGCCAAATTTCATTGCGCGATCTAATGGAGCTGGAAGCTGGCGATATCATTCCAGTGGAAATGCCAGAAGCGGCAACCGTATTTGTAGAAGACCTACCAACTTACCGCGGTAAAGTCGGTCAATCTAACGACAAATTAGCAATACAGATTACTGAGAAAATCAAGCGCCCAGATATGGTGAAAACGGATTTAGCCTTCCTAGGCAAAGACGTATTGTTTGATTTAGATGATGAAGAATAAGAAACAGAGAAGGTAGTGGATCATGGATTCAAATGAACAACAAATGGCTGACGAATGGGCAGCAGCATTAAGTGAAAGTGCAGAAGCTCAAGCAGTAACCGCACCTTTAGAAGATCTAGAAGAAAAAGCGCCAGAGTTCAACGAAGATGAACGTCGTAAGCTTGATACGATTCTAGATATTCCTGTAACGATTTCTATGGAAGTAGGTCGTTCACACATTAGCATTCGCAACTTATTGCAACTTAACCAAGGTTCTGTTGTTGAACTTGATCGAATTGCTGGTGAGTCTTTAGATGTAATGGTTAATGGCACACTTATCGCTCACGGTGAAGTGGTTGTCGTGAATGACAAGTTTGGTATTCGTTTAACTGACGTTATCAGCCAAACTGAACGCATCAAAAAACTTCGTTAATTGAACACGAATAGGGATTGGGTATGAAAAAGCTATGGTTATTGGCGTTAGTGCCTTTTCCTCTATTTGCAGCTGAAAAGGCTAATGTTGATTTAGCGGCAACATTAGGTTCGCTGATTTTTGTTATCGCATTAATTCTCTTTTTTGCATGGCTATTAAAGAGAATGCGATTTCCTGGCGTAACAGGAACATCAGGCAGTGCGATGAGCATTGTTAAACAATTGCCTGTTGGAACAAAAGAGCGAATCGCGGTCGTTCAAGTTGGAGAGGAGCAATTCTTAATCGGGATCACCTCTCAAAATATCAATATGCTAAGTAAGCTAGATAAGCCGTTAGAGGTAAATGAAAACACCATGACGCCTTTCTCTTCTCAACTTAGCCAACTGATGAAAAAAAATGCTAAAAACTAATTTTATTGCCGCCGTCTTGGCGGCATTTTCACTCTTTTTTATGGCGTCTCCTGCTTGGGCGGTAGATGATCTCGCTTCCTTTATCCCTCAAACTGCTGCTAGTGCTGAAGGCATGACAGTTACAGCGATGGAAAAAGAAGCTGGAGCAGCAAAAACCATAGCAAAAGGCAGCAGTTCTGGTAGTGGTATCCCTGCATTTACCATGACAACCAATGCCAATGGTGGTGAAGATTACTCTGTAAACTTACAGATTTTAGGTTTAATGACCATGCTGGGCTTCTTGCCTGCAATGGTTATTTTAATGACCTCTTTTACCCGTATTGTTGTTGTGATGTCGATTTTGCGTCAAGCCATGGGTTTACAACAAACACCGTCAAACCAAGTCATTATTGGTATTGCGATGTTTTTAACGTTTTTCATCATGGCTCCGGTGTTTGATAAAGTAAATAACACGGCAATTCAGCCTTATATCAATGAAGAAATTACGGCTCGTGAAGCGTTTGATGTTGCACAGGTTCCGATGAAAGAGTTCATGTTGGCCCAAACACGAGTAAAAGATTTAGAAACCTTTGTAAATATGTCAGGCGTTGAAGCTGAAAACCCAGAAGATGTGCCAATTACTGTGGTTATTCCGGCGTTTATTACTTCAGAGCTAAAGACCGCTTTTCAAATAGGTTTCATGCTTTTCTTGCCGTTTTTGATCATCGACTTAGTGGTGGCATCGGTATTAATGGCAATGGGTATGATGATGCTTTCTCCAATGATCGTATCATTACCGTTTAAGTTAATGTTGTTTGTATTAGTGGATGGCTGGAATTTGATCCTATCCACCCTCGCAGGCAGTTTTGCAACTTAAGGAGCAATCATGACCCCTGAAATGGCGATAGATCTATTCCGTGGTGCACTTTACATGGTGTTAATCATGGTATGTGCCATCATTATTCCAAGCTTGTTAATTGGTTTAGTGGTTGCGGTATTCCAAGCGGCAACCTCGATCAACGAACAAACATTAAGCTTCTTACCGCGTCTTATTGTTACCTTGCTTGCTTTGATGCTGTTTGGGCATTGGATGACGCGTATGTTGATGGAATACTTTTATGAACTTATTGCTCGAATGCCAACAGTACTCTATTGACGTGTGCACTCTGAATTGATGCACATGAGCTAATGTTATGGAATATCCAACTCAAATAGTTTTAGATTTTATAGCTACGTATTTCTGGCCTTATACTCGTATTTCAGCCATGTTAATGGTGATGTCAGTATTTGGGGCTCGTTTTGTGTCGCCTCGAATTCGACTCTATCTTGGTTTAAGCATTACTTTTGCTGTTATGCCCGCTATTCCTGCTATGCCTCCTGAAATCCAATTGGTCTCTTTCCAAGGGTTTATGACTACAGCAGAGCAGATCATTATTGGTGTAGCCATGGGGATGGTTACTGTATTTGTTACCCAAACCTTTGTTCTTTTGGGCCAAATTTTGGGTATGCAATCGAGCTTAGGCTTTGCATCCATGGTTGACCCTGCCAATGGTCAGAATACGCCACTCCTTGGTCAATTATTTATGTTCTTATCGATTCTGTTTTTTTTAGGAACCGATGGGCATTTAAAAATGATTAACTTTGTGGTGATGAGTTTTACAACATTACCTGTTGGGGTAGGCAAGCTCACTAGTGTGGATTATCAATCCATGGCAAGTTGGCTTGGTATTATGATGAAAGCTGGGTTAAGTATGTCGTTATCTGGCATCATCGCCTTACTGACGGTTAACCTTTCTTTTGGTGTAATGACGCGTGCAGCACCACAATTAAATATCTTCTCATTAGGCTTTGCTTTTGCCTTGCTCGTTGGTTTATTACTGACGTCTTATATTATTTTGGGCTTGTTTAATCACTATGATTTGCATTGGCTTCGTGCTGAAGAGCAGATATGTAGCATGATCCGATTAGATTGTTGATTATGAAATTATTATTAATTAACACGACCGTGGAGGTCATTAGATATGGCTGAGAGTGACGGTCAAGAACGTACCGAAGACGCCACGTCCAAACGCTTGCAACAGGCCAAAGATAAAGGGCAGGTTGCAAGGTCAAAAGAACTCGCTTCTGTTTCTGTTTTGGTTTGTGGCGCCGTTGCCTTAATGTGGTTTGGTGAAGATGTAGCAAGAGCGCTATTTTCTGTAATGGAACGCTTCTTTTCTATATCGAGAGAAGAGATTTATGACACCAATAAGTTACTTGAAATTGTTGGTGGTGCATTGATTGCATTGGTTTTTCCTGTCTTTCTTATTTTGATTACTCTTTTTGTTGCTGCATTAGCTGGTGCTGCAGGCCTTGGTGGGATCAGTTTTTCATCTGAAGCGGCGATGCCAAAGTTTTCAAAAATGAACCCAATGTCGGGCATTAAACGTATGTTTGGTATGCAGAGTTGGGTTGAACTTTTAAAGTCTATTCTGAAAGTGTCTCTTGTCGGGGGGATGGCTTTTTATTTAATTGAAGGCAGTAAAGAAGATCTGTTTCAATTAAGCTTGGATACGTATCCAGCTAATATCTTTCACTCATTAGACATATTATTAAATTTCATACTTTTGATCAGTTGTACTTTACTGATTGTGGTCGCTATTGATATTCCTTTTCAAATTTGGCAACACGCAAATCAGTTAAAAATGACTAAGCAAGAAGTAAAAGATGAATATAAAGAAACGGAAGGTAAGCCAGAAGTAAAAGGGCGTATCCGTATGCTTCAACGTGAAATGACTCAACGTCGTATGATGGCTGATGTACCATCCGCGGATGTGGTGGTGACGAACCCAGAGCACTACTCAGTGGCTTTGCGATATGATCAAAGTAAAGATGCTGCGCCGATCGTTGTTGCTAAAGGGGTCGATCACGTAGCGATGAAGATCCGTGAGATTGCACGTGAGCACAATATTGATATTTTACCTGCTCCACCATTGGCTCGTGCGTTATATCATTCAACGGAATTAGAACAGCAGATCCCTGATGGTTTATTTGCTGCGGTTGCACAGATTTTGGCGTATATATTCCAGATGAAGCAGTATAAGAAGAAAGGTGGTACTAAGCCTGAGTTCGATGAAAGTACGCTAACTATTCCGGATGAATTGAAAAAATAGACAATAACCTACTTTATTGTTTATCCCAGCCTTTAAGAACGCATTGGTGATGAAGAGTTTGCAACTCAGATTCACTGATGCCGTCAGTATCAAACATGACTCCAATTTTCGATTGTGACTCTTTTACATCTATATTTTTAATTTCACCACGAACAGAAATCGGCTCAAGACTTTCGATCTCTATTGTTAATGCAATTTTTTTATTTAGTGAGCTATCAGGACTGAGTTTTGATGGTAAGGCAATGGCACATCCACCGAAAGAAAAATCCTTCATGACACCCGTTAAATTCTGTTCGTTTACGGATAAATTGCATGAAAATTTACTTTTAATTCGTCGATGAGTTCGGATGGGTTTCATCGTAATGCTACTTGGTGCATGCAGACAAATCATTTCCATTGGACGATAAATTACAGAGTGAATCGTCGTTTTAAAAGCAATAACATCACAGTGAGTCGTGTTTGTTATTGCACGAAAAGTAACGTCGGTACCTTCTAGGTAGATTTTGTTAAACTCAAGAGGAGGTGAAGATGGGTATTCAATGAAAACGTAATGTCCTTTTTTGAATCCTATCAACTGTGAATTTGCTTGTGTTGACTGACCATTTGGACACGTAATTTCGATGATAACACGACCACCAATATCCATTTTATTAAGTACATTTTGATTTGTACCAAGCGATACACTAGTCATAGCAGCACCAAGAGATAAATAAAGGACGAATTATACAAGTTACGACACTTTTTTCAATTGTAATCCTTATTTTCTTTTAAAATCAATTTGTTATTGTTGGTTTTGTGATTGTGGTTCAATCTGCCAGAAAAGTGGAAATTGCCAGCCAAAAAAGTGGCGTTTAATTGGCTCGATATTTGCTTTATAATAAATAAGAAATTATGCTTTTAGTCACTTATTATTTGTTTCGTAAGAAATACGAGTTTAGAAGAAGAAGTTAATGAAATTTCAAATTCCGCTGCCGAATAAATTATCTGCTCTAAAAGGACGAGGTATACCTCCTATTGGTGTGCCTGTTTTAGTTCTATCCACTTTGGCAATGGTAATTTTACCCATTCCGGCTTTTTTACTAGACTTAATGTTTACCTTTAACATCGCTTTAGCTATGGTGGTGTTACTTGTGACTATTTATACTCGCCGTCCTCTTGACTTTGCTGCGTTCCCAACCATTCTTCTGGTTTCAACTTTATTACGTCTTGCTTTGAACGTTGCTTCAACTCGTGTGGTACTTTTGCACGGTCATGAGGGGCCGGGCGCAGCAGGTCACGTTATCGACGCTTTTGGTAACGTGGTTATCGGCGGTAACTATGCTGTAGGTTTAATTGTTTTTATCATCTTGATGATCATTAACTTTATGGTTGTTACCAAAGGTGCGGGCCGTATTTCTGAAGTAAGTGCGCGTTTTACCTTGGATGCATTACCAGGTAAACAAATGGCAATCGATGCGGACTTAAATGCCGGTTTGATTGACCAAGAGCAAGCACGTACTCGTCGTTTTGAAGTGACAAAAGAAGCGGACTTTTACGGTTCAATGGACGGTGCTTCTAAATTCGTAAAAGGGGATGCTATCGCTGGTATCCTTATTCTATTCATCAACATCATCGGTGGTCTTGCCATTGGTATGGCGCAATTTAATCTTGGGTTTGGTGAAGCGGTTCAAATCTACACATTGCTAACTATCGGTGACGGTCTGGTTGCACAAATTCCATCACTTCTTTTATCGATTGGCGCAGCTATCATGGTGACTCGTCAAAACACCGATGAAGACATGGGTGAACAGTTAGTTTTCCAATTGGTTGATAATCCAAAAGCGCTAATGGTAACGGCTGCGATTATATTTGTTATGGGTATTGTCCCAGGTATGCCTCATTTCCCATTCATCTTATTGGCATTATTAGCGGGCGGTTGGTCATATTATTTAACGAAGAAAAAAGATCAAGAAACAGAAGAAAAGAAAGCGGCACCACCAATGGAGTTGTCTTCTTCTCAACCTAAAGAGCTGTCATGGGATGACGTTCAACCTGTTGATGTTATTGGGTTAGAAGTAGGTTACCGCTTGATCCCTATGGTGGATAAAGAGCAAGGTGGTGAATTGCTTGATCGTGTTAAAGGGGTTCGTAAGAAGTTATCTCAAGATTTTGGCTTCTTAGTACCAGCTGTACATATTCGAGATAACTTAGAATTACCACCGAATGTATACCGAATTACACTGATGGGCGTAGCTGGTGGTGAAGCAGAAATTCGCCCTGATAAAGAACTGGCTATCAATCCAGGTCAGGTTTATGGTTCGATTGAAGGTGAACCAACCTTCGATCCTGCGTTCGGATTAGAAGGGGTTTGGATCAATGAAGAGCAAAGAGAGCACGCTCAAGCATTAGGCTATACTGTAGTAGATGCTGCAACAGTACTAGCAACTCACTTAAGTCAGCTATTAACGAATAATGCAGCTCAACTGCTAGGTCACGAAGAAGTTCAGAATTTACTTGAGCTGTTGGCACAAAGTTCGCCTAAATTGGTTGAAGGACTGGTTCCTGAGCAATTACCTTTGGGGGTGGTTGTAAAAGTGCTTCAGAATTTATTGAATGAAGCAATTCCAATTCGTGATATTCGAACCATTATCCAAACTTTGTCTGAATATGCGCCAAAAAGTCAAGAACCTGACATTTTGACGGCGGCTGTTCGAATTTCGTTAAAACGTTTAATTGTTCAGGAAATCAATGGAATAGAGGAGGAGATGCCAGTTATCACTCTGATTCCGGAATTGGAACAAATTTTGCACCAAACTATGCAGGCGTCAGGCGGTGAAACCACTGGTATTGAGCCTGGGTTAGCAGAGCGTTTGCAAGCATCATTAACTCAAGCCACTCAAGAGCAAGAGTTAAAAGGTGAAGCAGCTGTGCTGTTAACATCAGGGGTATTACGTTCGACATTAGCTAAGTTTGTGAAGAATACGATTCCAAACTTACGAGTACTCTCCTACCAAGAGATCCCTGATGAGAAACAAATTAGAATTGTTCAAGCTGTTGGTAACTAACCGCGTCAACTTATTTTAACGCAGGAATACGATATTGAAAATTAAACGATTTTTTGCAAAAGACATGCGCTCTGCTCTGGTTCAAGTAAAAGAAGAGCTAGGTGTTGATGCTGTCATTATGTCCAACAAAAAAGTAACTGGTGGGATTGAAATTGTTGCGGCTATTGATCCGAGTGCACAATCTCAATCATTCCCAGCAGTATCACTGCGTCAAGTTGAAGAAGATAAGGTGAGTGTTGGTAAAGGTTCTATGACACGTCGTTTTGCAAATATGATCAAGCAATATGGTTCACATAATAGTTCTCCAGAGCCAGAAAAAGCTGAGCGTGAAGAAGACAGTTTAGCTGCATTATTACAGCGCCAGTCTAAGTTTCAGGCTAACCCAACTGATTCGTATTTAAACTCTGTGTCTACTCCAAGATTAGATACATCAGAAATGACTCGTGCAATTCAAAATAATCCAAAATTAGCGCACCTTATTTCTGATGAGCCTGTTCGACATTCAACAGAGCGATCGCAACCGAGATTGGATCCATCTCGTTATGAGAAAGGTCGTCGTTCTCATAACGAATCGAACGAAGAATTAGAAAACATGCGTTCTGAAATGTCATCTATTCGTCGTTTATTAGAGCATCAAGTATCTGGTCTTATGTGGCAGGAAGTAGAGCGTCGTGAACCTCTACGAGCAATGCTTATTAAACGTCTAGAAAAAATGGGATTATCAGAAGATCTTGCTGATCAACTTGCCTGTTATATTCCAGAAAATGTACCTGCAAAAGATGCATGGCCGGCACTATTGAAACTACTTGCTGAGCAAATTCCAACCTCAAAAGTGGATACGCTATCGCGTGGTGGCATTATTGCGTTATTAGGTCCTACAGGAGTTGGTAAAACAACGACTATTGCGAAACTTGCTGCTCGTGCTTCAATGGAATATGGCCCTGATCAAGTAGCATTAGTTACAACAGATACATTCCGTATTGGCGCTCAAGAGCAATTGGCTATTTATGGCCGCATTATGGGCTGTCCGGTACGCATTGCTAAAGATGCAGATGAATTAGCATCGGTGCTGCATCAATTACGTAATCGTCGTTTAGTGCTTGTGGATACTGCTGGTATGGGGCAACGTGATGTGCGTTTAACAGAACAGTTAGATACGATTATGAAAAACAGTGGTTCACAAATTAATAGCTATCTTGTGATGCCAGCAACGGCACAACGCCGAGTACTGCAAGAAACCATTGAGCACTTCAAACGCATTCCATTATCTGGTTGTATTTTAAGTAAAATCGATGAATCTCTAAGTTTAGGTGAATTAATTAGTGTAACTATAGAGAATGGCCTTCCAATCTCTTATATTGCAAATGGGCAACGTGTTCCTGAGGACATTGTTTTAGCTCAACCAAAATACTTAGTTGCAAAAGCAAATGAATTACTAGAAAAAGCGACGGAAAAGGACCCTCATTTCTGGAATAGTGATATGCCAGAGGCGGACAATTTATGATTGATAATAATATATACGATCAGGCTAGTGGATTACGACGCTTAACCAAGCCAACTTTGACCAAAGTGGTTGCTGTTACGGGTGGTAAAGGTGGCGTAGGTAAAACAAACGTAACATTAAATTTAGCATTATCACTTGCACAGCAAGGGAAAAAAGTGATGGTGCTAGATGGCGATTTAGGCTTAGCAAATATTGATATTATGCTGGGTGTTCGTGCACATAAAAACCTAGGACACGTATTAGATGGTGAATGCGAATTAGCAGACATTATTGTAGAAGGTCCATACGGTGTGAGACTAATTCCTGCAACGTCAGGAACCAAATCTATGGCAGAACTGACACCGGCACAGCATGCAGGATTAATTCGAGCATTCAGTAGTTTAGAAGAAGAAGTCGATATACTTTTGATCGATACTGCTGCTGGTATTTCTGATATGGTGACCAGTTTTTCTCGTGCGGCTCAAGATGTTTTAGTTGTGGTGTGTGATGAACCAACATCAATCACCGATGCATATGCATTAATAAAGCTTCTAAGCCGTGAGCATAATGTTCAACGATTTAAGATTGTTGCTAACATGGTAAGAAGTTACCGTGAAGGCCGTGAATTATTTGCAAAACTAACGCTAGTAACAGATCGCTTTTTATCTGCAAATATGGAATTAGTGGCCTGTATTCCATTAGATGAAAAAGTTCGTTTATCAGTTAGAAAACAAAAAGTCGTTGTGGATGTATATCCACGCTCTCCAGCAGCGTTAGCAATGAAATCTCTTGCAAACAAAGTGGTAACTTGGCCAGTACCTAAAGCACCAAGCGGTCACTTAGAGTTTTTTGTAGAAAAGCTATTACGGAGTGAAAAAACAAGTGAAATTGAGGACGATTATGTCTGATGGTTTAACTTATGATCATAAAGGCAATGTAAACAGTCAGAAGGCGTTTTTAGAACGTTATTCTGATCTGGTTAAACGTATTGCTCATCATTTAATGGCTAGATTGCCAGCGAGTGTATTAGTTGATGACCTGATTCAAGCTGGCATGATTGGCTTATTAGAAGCCCAGCAAAATTATGATGGCAGTAAAGGCGCAAGTTTTGAAACCTATGCTGGGATTCGAATTAGAGGCTCTATGTTGGATGAAATTCGACGTGGAGATTGGGTTCCTCGCTCAGTACATAAGAACAGCCGGATGATTAATTCGGCAATTAGAGAACTTGAAGCTAAACTTTCTCGTGATCCGACCGATAAAGAGATAGCAGACTATCTAGAATTACCGTTAAATCAATATTATCAGATACTTAATGATGTAAATTGCGGTAAACTAGTTGGTATAGAAGATTTAGGCGTTTCTGATGATGTGATCGCAACTGAAGAACAAGCTGATGATAATCTTCCGTTTCAAGGTGTTGCCGATGAACACTTTCGAGTAGCTCTTGTGGAAGCGATTAAAACGCTTCCTGAAAGAGAAGCTTTGGTTTTGTCCCTTTATTATAATGAAGAACTTAACTTAAAAGAGATTGGTGCTGTAGTTGGTGTAAGCGAGTCTCGCGTAAGTCAAATACATAGCCAATCGATGCAACGACTACGGGCCAAGCTATCATCTTGGACAGTAGAATAATTAAATCCCGTTACTTTGCCCTCACTGGAGGCGATTTTGAATAAAAACATGAAGATCCTTATTGTTGATGACTTTTCAACAATGCGCCGTATTGTAAAAAACTTATTACGTGACTTAGGTTTTAATAACACCCAAGAAGCGGATGATGGTTTAACAGCACTGCCACTGCTTAAAAAAGGTGGTTTCGATTTTGTAGTAACAGATTGGAACATGCCAGGGATGCAGGGGATCGACTTGCTAAAGACAATTCGTGTCGATGACGAGTTAAAACACTTACCAGTATTAATGATCACAGCTGAAGCTAAGCGTGAACAAATCATTGAAGCTGCTCAAGCTGGCGTAAATGGCTACATTGTTAAGCCTTTCACTGCTGCAACATTAAAAGAAAAATTAGACAAGATTTTTGAACGTTTATAAGTCGATGTTGCGTTGGAAGGATTAGTAAAAGATGATTTCATTAACTGATGCTAAGGAACTTGTCGCTTTATTAGAAGATGGCAAGCAAGAAGAAGCAAATCAATTAGTTGCTTCGTTAGCAATGCCAAGTGAACAACCAATGTTGAAAGAGATAGGTTCTTTAACTCGTGATCTTCATGAGTCTTTGAAGAACTTTAAACTTGATCATCGAGTTGTTGCCATTGCTAATGATGAGATTCCAGATGCGCGTGATCGTTTGCAATATGTGATTGATAAAACGGAAATGGCAGCCAATAAAACTATGGATGCTGTTGATCGTTCATTACCTATTGCAGACGAATTGCACGAAGGCTTGCTTCAAGTTCGCCCACAGTGGAACAGTTTAATGAAAGGTCGAATTGAGCTTGCTCAGTTCAAAACCTTATGCCACAACATTGATGGATTATTAACTCAAGTTGAAGGTAATAGTTCAGAGCTTCGTAATGAACTAACCACTATCTTAATGGCACAAGACTTCCAAGACCTTACTGGTCAAGTTATTAAACGAGTAATTACGTTAGTTCAAGAAGTTGAAGACCGATTGGTTGATATCTTGACGTTGTTTAAAGTGGAAGAGCGGTTAGATGCAGCGGACCAATCGAAGAAACCTGCTGTTGCTGAAGGACCAATTATCAACCCGCATGAACGCGAAGACGCTGTAGCATCTCAAGATGATGTTGATGACCTATTAGCCAGTCTAGGATTTTAGAGGAATACTATGAGCTTTGAAATGGATGAAGACATCCTGCAAGATTTCTTAATTGAAGCAGGAGAAATTCTCGAGCTACTTTCTGAACAATTAGTTGAATTAGAGCAACGCCCTGATGATGCTGATTTATTAAATGCTATTTTCCGTGGTTTTCATACCGTTAAAGGCGGTGCAGGCTTTTTGTCATTAACTGAATTAGTTGATGCTTGTCATGGTGCGGAAAACGTATTTGATATTCTTAGAACAGGTAAACGTAAAGTTACTTCTGAGCTAATGGATACCATCTTACAAGCACTTGATACTGTGAATGTTATGTTCAGCTCAGTGCAAAATGGTGAAGCTTTAGAGCCGGCAGAACAAAGCTTGCTTGATGAACTGCATCGTTTAAGCAAACCAGCATCAGAAGATGAAATTGCATCAGCTGCAAACGAAGCTGTTGTTGAAGAACCAGTAATTGAAGTAACTCCTTCTGTAGAAGAGGTTTCTGTTTCGGCTAATAATCATGATTCTGTTGATGATATTACAGAAGATGAATTTGAGCGATTATTAGATGAATTACACGGTAAAGGCGCGTCTCCAAGTAGTGCTGCTTCAGTAACACCAGCTCCTGCTGCGCCTATTGCATCGTCAACGAATGCTGATGATGGCGATATTACTGATGATGAGTTTGAGCGTTTGCTTGATGAACTTCATGGCTCAGGTAAAAGCCCAAGTAATGCAACGACAGCTCCAGCAGCTAAGCCTGTAGAAGATATTCTGTCAAATTCTGGTGATTCAGATTTAATGACAGATGATGAGTTTGAGAAATTACTTGATCAACTGCATGGTTCAGGCAAAGGTCCTACTGAAGAAGAGCTTGATCAAGCTGTTCAGCCTGTTGCTGCTATGAATCAGACGACAAGTGCACCAGCACCAGTAGCTGAAGCACCAACAAGAACAACTGCACCGGCGCCGACAAGAACACAAGCACCGAAAGAAGATGTGAAAGCGGTTGCAAAGGCACCAGCAAAAGCGCCAGCAAAATCACAATCAGAAAGTACGGTACGTGTTGATACATCAACGCTAGATAACATCATGAATATGGTGGGAGAACTTGTACTTGTTCGCAACCGTTTAGTGAGTTTAGGTTTGAACAGCAATGACGAAGAAATGTCAAAAGCAGTATCAAATCTAGATGTCGTTACTGCCGATCTTCAAGGTGCAGTAATGAAAACTCGTATGCAACCAATTAAGAAAGTATTTGGTCGTTTCCCACGAGTTGTACGTGACTTGGCTCGTACACTGAAAAAAGACATCGTGCTAGAAATGCGCGGTGAAGAAACTGATTTAGATAAAAACTTGGTTGAAGCGCTTGCCGATCCATTGATTCACTTAGTTCGTAACTCTGTGGATCATGGTATTGAAATGCCTGATGACCGTTTAAAAGCGGGTAAAGATCGCACAGGTAAAGTGATTTTATCAGCATCTCAAGAAGGGGATCACATCTTACTGAGCATCATTGATGATGGTGGTGGTATGGATGCAGATAAACTTCGTGGTATTGCGGTAAACCGAGGTTTGATGGACAGCGATGCTGCATCACGCTTAACAAATAAAGAATGTTATAACCTTATTTTTGCACCAGGTTTCTCAACTAAGACTGAAATTTCAGATATTTCAGGTCGTGGTGTAGGTATGGACGTGGTTAAAACAGCGATCAACCAATTAAATGGTTCAATTGATATTGATTCAAACATGGGTGAAGGTACTAAGATCGTAATCAAAGTGCCACTGACTCTTGCAATCTTACCAACGTTAATGGTTGGTGTTGCGAATCAACCATTTGCACTTCCATTAGCAAGTGTAAATGAGATTTTCCATCTTGATCTGTCTAAGACAAACATCGTTGATGGTCAATTAACAACAATTGTTCGTGAAAAGTCGATCCCACTGTTCTTCTTACAAGATTGGTTGGTTCCTGGTAGTCGTCAAACAGAACGTACAGGGTTAGGTCATGTTGTAATTATTCAACTTGGCGCTCAACGTGTTGGTTTTGTTGTTGATACCTTAATAGGTCAAGAAGAAGTGGTTATTAAACCGCTAGATGAACTATTGCAAGGCACTCCAGGTATGGCAGGTGCAACGATTACTTCTGATGGTCATATTGCATTGATCCTTGACGTTCCTAACTTGTTAAAGCGTTACGCCGTTCGCATGCGTTAATGCACAAGGATTGACATGGCTATAAAAGTATTAGTGGTAGATGATTCTAGTTTTTTCCGCCGCCGAGTAAGTGAAATTATCAATTCAGATCCACGTCTTGAAGTTATCGACGTGGCTGTAAATGGTAAAGAAGCGGTAGAAAAAGCGAAATCATTAAAGCCAGATGTAATAACAATGGATATTGAGATGCCAGTCATGGACGGCATCTCTGCAGTCCGAGAGATCATGAAGGCGTGTCCAACACCAACCTTAATGTTCTCTTCGCTAACTCACGATGGCGCAAAAGCAACACTTGATGCTTTGGATGCGGGAGCTCTTGATTTCTTACCTAAGAAATTTGAAGACATAGCACGTAATCGTGATGAAGCGGTTTCTTTACTACAGAAACGAATTGCTGAAATTGCGCGTAAAAAATCATTTATGCGCAGACCAGTTCTGAGTTCGCAATCAACAAGTACTGTTGAATCTCGTACAGCAACAACACGAACTGCGACTTCTGCATTAACAGCATCTCCTGTAAAAGCAGCACCAGCAGCTCCAATTGCACAACGCTTTAAAGCGACGGGTAAAAAGTATCAATTAACGGCTATTGGGACTTCAACGGGTGGTCCAGTTGCACTGCAAAAGATATTAACGGCGATTCCGGCGAATTACCCACATCCAATTATTTTGGTTCAACATATGCCTGCCACTTTTACGGCGGCGTTTGCTGCTCGTTTAAATAACTTGTGCAAAATTCAAGTTAAAGAAGCAGAAGATGGCGATGTGTTAAAACCAGGTTGTGCATATTTGGCTCCAGGTGGTTTGCAAATGATGGTTGATGGCCGTCCGGGCGCTTCACGCTTGAAGATTTTAGATGGTGGTGAACGCATGAATTATAAACCATGTGTTGATGTTACCTTCGGATCTGCTGCGAAAGTATACGGTGATAAAGTTCTGTCGATGATCTTAACTGGTATGGGCGCAGATGGTCGAGAAGGCTGTCGAATGCTTAAAGCTGGTGGCGCAACTATTTGGTCTCAAGATGAGCAAAGCTGTGTGGTATATGGTATGCCTCAAGCTGTCGATAAAGCCGGTTTATCTTCAGAAAGTTTACCGCTTGATCGCATTGCTGAAAGAATGCTTGTTGAAGTTGGATTGAAGTAGGAAATAACATGATTGTCTGGAGCATAGCTAATCAGAAAGGTGGCGTGGGTAAAACCACAACCACAATCACATTAGCAGGGTTGTTAAATCAACGTGGTAAACGTGTACTAATGGTAGATACGGATCCCCATGGGTCTCTAACTACTTACTTAGGCTATGATTCAGACGATTTACCATGCAGCTTATTTGAGTTGTTTCAATTACCTACAATCAATAAAACCACGGTAGCTCCTTTTGTATTAAAAAGTGATATCCCAGGGCTTGATATTATTCCTGCTCATATGTCACTTGCGACACTTGATCGTGTTATGGGAAACCGTAATGGGATGGGGTTAGTGCTAAAGCGCGCACTTAAAGCCTTAGAAGCTGATTACGATTATGTATTGATTGATTGTCCACCGATTCTTGGTGTGATGATGGTTAATGCATTAGCGGCAAGTACTCGAGTGCTTATTCCTGTTCAAACTGAATTCCTAGCGATGAAAGGTTTAGAACGAATGATGAGAACATTAACGATAATGCAAAGAAATAAACCTTCTTTGTTTGATGTGACCATTATTCCTACTATGTACGATAAGCGTACAAATGCTTCGTTACAAACCTTGATGGATTTAAAAAATAGCTATCAAGATCAGGTGTGGGCATCTGCAGTACCTATTGATACAAAATTTAGAGATGCCAGCTTAAAAAGAATGCCACCGTCATTTGTATCTCCAAATAGTCGTGGCGTTTTTGCGTATAAAACATTACTGAACTACTTGGAGAGATTAGCTTAATGGCTGATTTTAAAACATTTACCAGTGAAGAAGCTCTTGATGATTATTTCTCGTCACTGTTAGATGAAGATGTCATTGAGCAAGACGTTAATCTTGAAGAAGTTCGTGAAGAGTTAGTTGAGCCTGAACCAGTCGCTGATATTGAAATTGAGGACGAACCAGAATCCGAGTCAGTTTCTGATTGGCAGTCTGATTCAGTAACATTAGATACTCCTGAACCTCAGTATCAGTTGCAAGCGTCTCCGCAAGTGGATGAATATGATGATTATCCATTTGAGATGCCTCAATTAGAAGATGTGCAGCGTTTATTAAGCCAGTTAGAAAATTCTCAATTAAACGTTCAAGATGAAATTGATGCCTTAGTTTCTGGTGAAATTGAAAAAACAGAATCGGATGCTAATGAGCTCCAACCTATTACAGAAGAAGAGCCTGAAGAGCTTGATCTTTCTGCATGGGATTTATCGGATAAAATTGAGGTTGCTCCTGTTATCGAAGAGACAGAATCTGAAGAGATTGAAGTTACTGCCGATATAGATAACAGCGAAGAGTTAGAAACCCAAGCAGGCAAAGCACCACCGCCAAGTGGACTTGATTGGAAAAATGCAGAGCATCAAGAAGAATTCCAAGTACTTTTCTTTGAAGTTATGGGAGTGATGTTTGCAGTACCATTAGCTGAATTAGGTGGTATTCACCAAATTACAGAGTTTAGTCATTTAATTGGTCGTCCTGATTGGTACCTTGGCTTACAAACTAGTCGAGAATTAAAAATTGATGCGCTTGATACTGCTAAGTGGGTGATGCCACAAAGTATCAAAGATGAAAGTTACAAAGAAGATTACCAATACCTTGTTATGCTTGGTGAAAGCAAATGGGGATTAGCGTGTAACGCGCTAGCCGGGACGGAAACATTAACAAGTGATCGTATTCGATGGCGTGAGACCGCAGGAAAACGACCTTGGTTATCTGGAATGGTAAAAGAAAAGATGTGTGCCTTAATTCATGTTGAGGCGATGATTGCTATGCTTAATGCCGGTCTCGACATTAAGGGAATAGAGTAAAATAACTCTAATAGGACGAGGAAATAAAATGTCTCAGGTTAATGAAGTAGAGATCCGCAAAGATCAAGTGAACGATGAAGTTCTGCAGTGGGTAACATTTCAATTAGAAGAAGAAACTTACGGTATCAACGTAATGCAAGTGCGTGAAGTACTTCGCCATACTGAAATTGCACCAGTTCCAGGTGCTCCAGATTACGTGTTAGGTATCATTAACCTACGTGGTAATGTAGTAACAGTTATTGATACTCGTTCACGTTTTGGTTTAATGCAGGGTGAAATTACAGATAACACACGTATTATTGTTATCGAATCTGAGCGTCAAGTTATCGGTATCCTTGTTGATAGCGTAGCGGAAGTTGTATACTTACGTTCATCTGAAATTGATACGACGCCAAGTGTTGGCACGGAAGAAAGCGCCAAGTTCATCCAAGGCGTTAGCAACCGTGACGGCAACCTACTTATCTTGGTAGACCTTAACAAACTTTTGTCTGACGACGAATGGGATGACATGGCAAACCTATAATGGTTGATAATTTAACTCAGCTCCCTGAGCTACTAGCAATAACAACAATGATCCTTGTACTTGTGATTTTTTTGGTCTTAAACCGTAAGAATAAACAGTTAATGCAACAATTAACTGAGTCACAAGAGCAATATAAGCAGCTACAAGATGAACAACAAAAACTGCAAAAGCAATTTGTAGAGTTTCGTGCTGGTTCCATTAATATGGGACAAAAAGTAGCTGATATAACTCAATTAAATCAACATTTTGATGATCGTTTAAATGAGTTAGAAAATACAGACGCCGATAGTCGTTTGTATTCAAGAGCGAATAAGCTGGTTCAACTTGGCGCTGGGATCAATGAGTTGATGGAAGAGTGTGAACTTCCAAAAGCAGAAGCAGAGTTAATGATGTCTTTACAGGCGAAAATTGCAGCTGGTAAAGGGTCAATGCCACCATTGAGAATGGAAGACGAAGAGTAGTCCTCTGCTTCTATTGATAAGTTAATATTTAAGAGCTCCTTATTTGAGGGGCTTTTTTTTATCCATAAATTGAGGATAATAATTTTCATACCTATAAAGTGGTATTTGTAAAATCGTAAACTAACTCTATGATAGCCATACAAATTACAAGGTATTACAAAACTATCACTAAAAGACATATTTATTTACTTATCTATCCAATTAGATTTGTTTAATATCTAAGTTTCCCATTTTTTGCTGTGCTAGAATGCCTTCAATATTTTCCAATAAATAGAAGTCTATGTTAGAAATCCGCAACGTAACCTGTATCCGTGATGAACGTGTTTTGTTTGAGCGTTTAAACTTTACTATCTCTGATGGTGAGCTAATTCAGATAGAAGGACAAAATGGTGCGGGTAAAACAACCTTACTCCGAATTATCGCAGGGCTAGGCTATGCCGATGAAGGTGATATTTTTTGGAAAAATGAATCGATAAAACAGAATCGTGAAGAGTTTCATTCTGACTTATTGTTTCTTGGGCACCATACTGGTGTTAAACGAGAGCTAACTGCGTTTGAGAATTTAGCCTTTTATCAATCAATGCATGATAACTATAACGAAGCTGCGATATGGGATGCACTCGCTCGCGTTGGGTTAGCGGGTAGAGAAGATGTAGCCGCTGGACAATTATCTGCAGGACAACAGAGACGAGTTGCTTTAGCGCGTCTTTGGTTAAGTAACCATAAATTATGGATACTGGATGAGCCTTTAACTGCGATTGATAAGCAAGGTGTAAAGGTGCTCGAAAAGTTATTTATGGATCATGCAAAACAAGGTGGAATTGTGTTATTAACGACTCACCAAGATTTATTCATTGATAGTAATGAACTTAAAAAAATTAGGTTAGGTGAGTAAATGTTAACATCCATGACAACCATTATTCGACGTGAGCTATTGATTGCCTTTCGCCGTAAAGCCGATATTTTGAATCCATTATGGTTCTTCATTATCGTTATTACGCTATTTCCTTTAAGTATTGGTCCTGAGCCAAATTTGTTAGCACGTATTGCAGCAGGTATTGTTTGGGTTGCTGCATTATTATCTGCATTACTTTCATTAGAGCGTCTATTTCGAGATGATTTCTCTGATGGCTCATTAGAACAAATGATGTTAATGCCAACACCTCTTTCAGTATTGGTGTTAGCCAAAGTGGTTGCTCACTGGCTATTAACTGGACTACCTTTAATTATTATTAGCCCATTACTCGCTATTTTGCTCTCTTTGGATTTTAATACTTGGCTAGCGATTGTACTAACATTATTGTTGGGCACGCCGACATTGAGTTTTCTTGGTGGTGTTGGGGTAGCATTAACCGTAGGCTTGCAGAAGGGAGGGGTGCTATTAAGTTTGTTGATCCTTCCTCTATATATTCCCGTTTTAATTTTTGCAACATCAGCGATAGATGCTGCAAGTTTAGGTATGGCTTATAATGGCCAATTAGCGATTTTAGGAGCCTTACTAATGGGCTCTGCAACATTGACTCCGTTTGCTATTAGTTCGGCATTACGAGTCAGTGTGCAATAACATAATTATAATTTTTATATTTGAAAGTAAGTGAGATAAATCAATGTGGAAATGGCTACATCCTTACGCTAAACCAGAAAAAGCGTATCAACTAAGTACCACACTATTGCCGTGGTTTGCGGTGATTTCTATTATCAGCTTAACAGTAGGAACCATCTGGGGTCTTGCTTTTGCTCCATCTGATTATCAGCAAGGTGATAGTTTTAGAATCATCTACATTCATGTGCCTTCGGCTATTTTGTCTATGGGGGCGTATATGTCGATGGCTATTGCTGCATTTATTGGTCTAGTTTGGCAATTAAAATTGTCTGATATGGCGGCGGCTGCAATGGCTCCTATTGGCGCAGTGTTTACTTTTATCGCTCTATTAACTGGTGCAGTATGGGGTAAACCTATGTGGGGTGCATGGTGGGTATGGGATGCTCGTCTAACTTCTGAACTGATCCTTCTATTCTTATACCTAGGTGTAATGGCGCTTTATAATGCATTTGATGATCAAAGAACGGCTGCGCGAGCAGCAGGTATTCTTGCGATTGTAGGTGTAATTAATCTACCAATTATTCACTTCTCTGTTGAGTGGTGGAACACGCTTCATCAAGGCGCAACCATCACAAAGTTTGATAAACCTTCAATTTCAGCAGATATGTTGTGGCCATTGCTATTAAATATACTTGGCTTTGCAACTTTCTTCGCTTCTGTGACTCTTATTCGCTTTAGGAATGAAATTTTAGCAAAAGAGAGCCACAGACCTTGGGTTAGAGCATTGGTAGAGACTAAATCTACCGAATCTAAGTAATGTAAGAAATAGGAATTATTGTCATGCATTTTGATACATTCAGTGATTTTTTAGCCATGGGTGGGTATGCCACTTATGTATGGGGCGCATTTGGTGCCACTTTTCTTTCATTATTTTGGATTCTATTTTCTAGCTTAGGCAAACGTCGTCAATTGCTAAAAGAGATTGAGCAAAAAATGGCACGAGAAGAACGAATTAAAAAAGCAAAAACTATGGAGAATACACTATGAATCCGAGACGTAAAAAGCGCCTAGGATTGATCCTTGCTCTATTTGTAGGGATCAGTGCAACAGTGGGATTAATGTTGTATGCATTAAATCAAAACATGGACTTGTTTTATACCCCAACGGAATTAGTTAACGGCAAACCTGACGGTACAAAACCTGAGGTTGGACAACGTCTACGCATTGGTGGGATGGTTGTAGCCGGTTCTGTTGTACGTGATAGTAATTCTCTTGAAGTATCATTTAAGGTTGCCGATGTCGGCCCTCAAGTGACCGTAATTTATGATGGGATTCTTCCTGATTTATTCCGTGAAGGCCAAGGTATTGTTGCTCAAGGTGTCTTAGTTGATGCAACAACGATCAAAGCTCATGAAGTGTTAGCAAAACACGATGAAGAATACATGCCACCAGAAGTTGCCGAAGCGATGAAAAAGACACATGAACCGCTTCAGTACACTGAACAACAAAAACAAGGAACGGGTCAATGATCGCAGAACTTGGTCACTTTGCAATGATTGCTTCATTAGGACTTGCGGTCCTTTTGAGCATATTACCTATGTATGGCGCAAGCCGTGGTAATAAGGCATTAATGCAGAGTGCGAGACCATTAGCTTGGGGGATGTTTTTACTCCTAAGTTTATCATTTGGAATTTTAATGTGGGCATTCTACGTTAATGATTTCACTCTTCAGTATGTAGCAAGTAACTCAAACAGCTTATTACCTTGGTACTATCGTTTAACCGCGGTTTGGGGTGCGCATGAAGGCTCACTATTACTTTGGGTATTAATCCAAGCGGGTTGGACTGTTGCTGTAGCGACATTCAGTCGTGGCATGCCACAAGAATCTGTTGCACGTGTATTAGCTGTAATGGGGTGGATAACCGTTGGTTTCTTACTGTTTATTATTTTAACGTCTAACCCATTCTTACGTACTCTGCCTTATTTCCCAATTGATGGTCGTGACTTAAACCCATTGCTTCAAGATCCAGGTTTAATTATTCACCCTCCAATGCTTTACATGGGGTATGTTGGTTTCTCTGTTGCATTCTCTTTTGCAATTGCTTCATTAATGACAGGGCGTTTAGATACCGCTTGGGCTCGTTGGTCTCGTCCTTGGACTATCGCTGCATGGTCATTCCTAACGGTAGGTATCTCTCTAGGTTCTTGGTGGGCGTACTATGAACTTGGCTGGGGCGGCTGGTGGTTCTGGGATCCAGTAGAAAACGCATCATTTATGCCTTGGCTTGTTGGTACTGCATTAATGCACTCATTAGCAGTAACAGAAAAGCGCGGTACGTTTAAAGCGTGGACAGTATTACTGGCAATTTCAGCGTTCTCATTAAGCTTATTAGGCACATTCTTAGTTCGTTCTGGTATTTTAGTATCAGTTCACGCCTTTGCATCAGATCCTTCTCGAGGCATGTTTATCCTTGGCTTCTTGGTGATGGTTATTGGTGGTTCATTGTTACTGTTTGCTCTAAAAGGTGCATCAGTTCGTGTTCGAGGTAACTTCTCACTGTTCTCTCGTGAGAATGCGTTATTAGCAAATAACATTTTATTAGTTACAGCATTAGTTGTGGTACTTGTTGGTACTTTATTACCACTAGTACATAAGCAACTAGGCTTAGGCTCAGTTTCAATTGGTGCTCCATTCTTCGACATGCTATTTGCATGGTTGATGATCCCATTTGCTTTCTTATTGGGTATTGGTCCACTGATTCGTTGGAAGAAAGACAAACTAAACAACCTATCAAAACGTCTTGTGATTTCAGGTGCGATAACTGTACCGCTTGCAGCGTTAATGATGGTGATGTTTGCAGATAAATTCCAATTCATGCCTTATTTAGGCTGGATGATGGCGATTTGGATTGTGATTTTACATGGATTTGAGCTGTATGAACGTGCGACGCACCGTCACTCATTCTCTGTGGGTATTACTAAGCTAGGACGCAGTCACTGGGCGATGATTTTTGCTCATATTGGTCTTGCCGTTACGATTATCGGTATTGCCATGGTGCAGAACTACAGTATCGAAAAAGACGTACGTTTAGCGCCGGGCGAGCACATTGAAATGAATGGCTACCAGTTCTATTTTGCTGGTGTTAGAGATACAGATGGTCCTAACTATGATGGGTATACCGCTGATTTTGACATCACACTAGATGGTAAAGCGATTAATACACTGCACGCAGAAAAACGTTTTTATGAAACTGCAGGTTCAATGATGACAGAAGCAGCAATTGATCGTGGTTTTACTCGTGACTTATACATTGCAATGGGTGAGCGTTTAGATGACAACCGTTCATGGGCTGTACGTATTTACTACAAACCATTCGTTCGTTGGATATGGGCTGGTTCATTGTTTATGGCATTTGGTGGCGCATTAGCTATGTCTGATAAACGCTACCGTTTCCGTAAAAATGCTAAAAAACAGGAAGCTTAATTTATGAATAAGAACTTTTTATTTGCACCATTAGCGCTGTTTTTAATTTTAGTTGCTGTGTTTGCTACCCAATTAACTCGCAACTCAAATGGTGATGATCCAACTAAACTTGAATCGGTACTGGTAGGTAAACCAGTACCTGAATTCCGCCTAGAAGATCTTGCTCAAGAAGGAAAGCTTTATGATCAAAGCATCTTCAAAGGCGAACCTTTACTGCTAAATGTATGGGCTACATGGTGTCCAACGTGTTATGCGGAACACCTGTATTTAAATACACTAGCAACAGAAGGCGTCAAAATCATCGGTATGAACTACAAAGATGACCGTGCAGGTGCTGTGCAATGGCTAAAAGAGCTAGGCAACCCATACCTCATTACTCTTTTTGATGGCGATGGTATGTTAGGTATGGATCTTGGTGTGTATGGTGCACCAGAGACTTTCTTAATTGATAGTAATGGCATTGTTCGCTACCGTCATGTTGGTGATGTTAATGAGCGTAATTGGAATGAAACTCTAAAACCAATGTACGACAAACTTGTTGCGGAGGCGAAATAATGAAATTAAACCTACGTAAATTAGGTCTTCGCAGTTTTGCGGTGATTGCGTTTAGTTTATTTGCAGTGCAAGTAAGCTACGCAACGATTGACTTATATGAGTTTGATTCGCCAGAACAAGAGCAGCAATTTAAAGAATTAGGTCAGACTTTACGTTGTCCAAAATGTCAAAATAACAACATTGCAGATTCAAGTGCCGAGTTGGCTCAAGACATGCGCCATAAAGTGTATGAAATGACTAAACAAGGTAAATCTGATGATGAAATTATTTCGTACATGATTGATCGTTATGGAAACTTTGTAACCTATGATCCACCGTTAACGGCAGGAACACTTGTTTTATGGTTAGGCCCATTAAGTGTCTTAGTGTTTGGTTTTGGTCTTATTGTGATTCGCAGTCGTAAAACAGCAGCAGAAAAAGAAGCAAAATCTGAAGAGTGGGATAACGAACATGAAGAACGTTTGAACGCTTTATTAAATGAAGACAATAATGACAATGGGAAGGTAAACAAATGACTTTGTTTTGGATTTCAACCTTAGCCCTGATTTTTGTTGGCGTGTTTTTTATTATTCTTCCGCTATGGAAAGCAAGAGCGCAAGATGATGAAGCTCGTCGAGATGAATTAAATAAAGCGTTTTATAAAGATCGCTTAGCTGAATTGGAAGAAGAAGACGCTGAAGGTCTTGTGAATAACCAAGAAGAGTTAATCACAGAGCTTAAGCAATCACTGCTTGATGATATTCCAGTAAAAGAAAAAGCACAGCAAGACAGTTTAAACGCAAGATTATTTATTCTTCCGTCGATAATTGTACTTGTTGCTATTTCTTACGGTTTATATTTTAAATTTGGCAATATCGATAAAGTAGAAAAGTGGCAAGAAGTAAGTGCACGCTTACCTGAATTATCACAACAATTACTCGATCCAGAAAGTGCAGGTTTAACAGACTCTGAAATCAGAGATATTACGTTAGCGCTGCGAACTAAATTGTATCACGAACCTGATGATGCAATGGGTTGGTTGCTACTTGGTCGTATTGGTATGATGAATCGTGACATTGATACATCAGTTGGTGCAATGAAAAAAGCCTATGCACTTAAACCAAAAGATACTGAGATTAAGTTGGGTTATGCTCAATCATTAATGTTAAGTGGTAATGAAGCAAAAGCAGAGCAAGCGAAACAATTACTTCGTGAAGCTCTACGCGAAGACTCAACAAATTTACGTGCTTTATCATTACTTGCTTTCTACTCATTTGAGAATCAAGACTATAAAGGCGCTATTTCTGCATGGAAAGCAATGCAGATGTTGATTGGCCCTGATGACTCTCGTTATGAAATGCTAGTTCGTAGTATTGAACGCGCACAATCTAAACTAAACCCTGAAGCAACGTTAGAGAAGCAGGTTCCTGTTACTATTAATCTTGGCAATAACGTACAACTACCAAAACAGGGATTCGTGATTGTATCAATTCACCCTGCGGATGGTTCACCAATGCCGATTGCTGCAGCAAGAGCACCATTAAGTAGCTTCCCGCTTAAGATCATGATGTCAGATGAAAACAACATGATAGAACAGCGTAAATTGTCAGATATGGAGAGCTTTATTGTTCGAGCTCGTATTGACCAAGATGGCAATGTAGCAACAAAATCAGGTGACTGGTACGGTGAAAGTGAAGTGAGTACATTAGGTAAAAATGTATCACTAAGTATTGATAAGCAATATCAATAATACATCACAAGTGTCATACTAGAACGGGCAGAGGCATAGCGCTTCTGCCCGTTTTTTATAATCTATAATAATAAAATGCATACAGTTATATCAATCGTAGTAAGTAGTTGATTAATTATTTATTTTGATTGGTATCGTTACTTATTGGCAAAGGTTTTTAGTAGTGAAAAGAATATGGACTTCTTGTTGTATTCTACTTTTGGTGAGTGCTTGCTCACAAACACCAGAACAGACAGAAGACGAGTTAGATACAACACCGCAAGTAGATACAGAATACGATGAATCTCATATTGGTGATCCTCTAGAAGGATTTAACCGTGTTATGTGGGGGCTAAATTATGATTACTTAGACCCATATTTAGTTCGTCCTGTTTCTATTGGTTATGTTGAATACACACCAACCCCAATTCGATATGGGGTAGCGAATTTTTTAGCAAACTTAGATGAGCCATCAAGCATGATAAATAATTTACTCATGGGTAATGGCAATATGGCAATGGTTCACTTTAATCGATTTTGGTTAAATACGACGCTGGGTTTGGTTGGATTAATTGATATTGCTAGTGCAGCAGAGATACAGAAACCTGATAGTAAGTCGTTTGGTGATGCTTTAGGACATTATGGTGTAGGTAATGGCCCTTACTTTATGCTACCTGGCTACGGGCCTTGGACACTGCGAGAAGCAGGGGATTTTGTTGATGGTTTATATATGCCGCTGTCATATCTTAACTTCTGGCAAGGTTTAGGTAAGTGGGGATTAGAAGGCATGGAATCTCGTGTACAGCTGATTTCGCAAGAACCTATGCTAGAAGCGTCACCAGATCCTTATGTATTAACACGAGATGTTTATTTACAACGTCAAGACTTTAAAGCTGAGATTGAACCGAAAGTTGATTTAGATGCTGAAGATGATATCGATGACTATTTAGATGAAATAGACGAGTAAAAACAGTCATAGTCTTTCAGGTTTCATGGTTAGTATTCTCCTGATTTGACCCCAATAAAGTGGACACTCGATCACGAGGATTGAGTGACATGAAAATCAAATCACAACGAAAGTTTTCTAATGAGTTCAAAAGAAACGCAGTTCAACAGTCATTAGACTCTCCAGATACAGTAAAATCAGTGGCGATCTCTATTGGGATCGCTCCTCAGCTATTGGTAAAATGGAGAAGCCAGATGACATCTAAAAAACACACAGTAGCGCCCATTCCTAATAAAGGCCCTGAAAAATCGCTAAAAGAACTAGAGCGTGAGGTTGTCGAACTTAAAAAACGCTTAGCAGATGCGGAGTTGGAGAACGATATCTTAAAAAAGGCGACGGCCTACTTCGAAAGACGAAGAGAATAAGATTTGAGTTTATTTCCAAGTACTCAAGCCCAGTAAGGCCGGTAGTAAAACTTTGTCGCTATCTTGATGTGTCCACTTCAGGGTATTATAAGTGGTTAAATAGAGAGCCTACGCTTCGCGATAGATATAACGCTGAATTGAAGTGTTTTTTAAAAGACGAAAGCGAACGTCAACACTGTGTCCCTGGCTATAGAAAACTCTATGAAGCCGCTATCTCTTATGGTTTTATTTGTAATAAGAAACGGATCCAACGTCTGCTTCAAAGTCTTGGTTATCGTTCCAGAGCGAGTAAGAAGAGGCATGGGTGTGCGCCTAAGCAGAAATTAGGCTTTCCAGCTTTTAATTTACTGGACCGAAAGTTTTCAGTATCACAGCCAAACAGGGTTTGGACTTCAGACATTACTCAGGTCCGATGTAGTGAGGGTTGGCAGTACTTATGTGTTGTATTAGACCTTTACTCAAGAAAGGTCATCAGTTGGTCGACGAGTAGGATTAACAACGCAGAGCTTGTAGTTCGTAGTTTAAAGAAGGCTTGGGAAAGACGTAGACCTGATGGTAGTCAATTGATGTTTCATTCAGACCAAGGAGTTCAGTATACGTCAGAGATGACGATGCGTTGGTTGTACAAGAGAGGAATAACAATCAGTATGTCCCGTAAAGGAAACTGTTGGGATAATGCTTGTTCAGAGAGTTTCTTTGCTCAGTATAAAAAGGAATGGATAAGCTGTTTAGGGCAACTATCAAGAGAAGAGATGACAATGCAAAGTCGACTTTATATCGATGGCTATTATAATCCGATAAGAAGGCATGGGACTCTAGGAGGAAAGAGCCCCATAGATTTTGAGTTAAGTAACTAAAACCCCGTGTCTACTTTTAAGGGGTCATATCAATATCAAACCTGAAACCTGAAACCTGAAACCTGAAACCTAGCGGTTATTCCGCTGGAAAAATAAGATTAATAAAGCAAATAGAGATCCGGTTGTATCACATAGCATATCTTTTTGTGCATCCCATATGTCACCTTGAGAGCCTAAAAAAGCAATCCCTTCATCACCGCCTGCAATAGCGGCGTACCACCATTCAATAATCTCATATCCAGCAGCAACACTCATTAATGTGAATAAGCCAAAAGCCATCGCAAGAGGAGTAGAGCATTTCTTTGTTTTGATGAGATATTCAGCGATAGGGTAAGCGTAAAAACCAATTGAGAAGTGCGCGACGCGATCGAAGTTATTTCGTTCTGATCCAATCAAGTTATTAAACCAATCAAAAGGAACGTCGGCAAAAGTATATTTAGCGCCAATAGTATGAAGAAATAGCCAAATAAACATAAATACCAAGGCTGTTTTGCTGAACTGAAAGCGTGTCGCCATGTAAAAAATGCCAGCTAAAATTAATAATGCAGGAATAATTTCAGCAAACCACACCGCTCGTGATACAGGCTCAAAAGCAGAAAAAAGAAATATCACAGAATAAAGAGATGTAAGAGCCAGTAGCATAGGTTGCTGTTTTATGGATTGAGGTATAGACATAAATCAATACTCCGAGTTGCACACTTAAAGAATGAATATAAAAAGTGTAACCGGAAAGTGGTTTCTATCAAGTTGATTTATTTAGAATTGAGTGTTTCTGTTGTAAAGTTCAATAAAAAAGGCCTCTAAAATTAGAGGCCTCAATATAAATGGTTTTCAGATTAGAAACGGTAGTTCGCTTGAACACCAACTAGCCATACATTACCAGTTGTTTCGCCGTTGAATTGACCACCGATTGCTTGAGCAGCATCATCTGACTCATAGCCACGAGATTCAGTGATCGGTGCGTCTTTAGCTACGATGTAAGTAAAACCAGCATCTAAGCTTAAGTTTTTAGACCAGTCATAACCTGCACCAATGCTTAACCATAAGCGATCGGTTTCTGGAATGGTAATTGTACGATTTTTATCACTAACCGCTGAAGTATCGTAAGCAATACCAGAACGTAGAGTTAGTTTTTGATCTAATTGGTAAGTACCACCGATAGCTAGACGGTAGTTATCTTCCCAATGTTCTTCTTTGATATCTTGAACTGGTGTACTAAGAGAAGGGATATTCGCTTCTAATTTTTCAAAGCTGCTCCAATCTGTCCAGTTAAAACTAGCGTGAATTGCTATGGTATCTGTTAGCTGATGAAAACTAGCTAATTCAGCTGTTGCTGGCATAGCTAAAGCCATTGAGCCAGAGTAATGTTGTGTTGGGTTTTTAGGGTTAAATGCAAACCCTTCCGCATGACCTTCTAAGCTTAAATCGACTTTTGATTTATAAGTAAAACCAATACGGTTAGCTTCGTTGATTTGCCAAGCTGTCCCCAATTGCCATCCAAAAGCTTCATCCGTACCTTCCATATATTTTAGTGTGGTACCTTTAGGGATATTTCCAAGAGGACCAAGGTTTATGTTGCTTGGTGTTTTCGCGCCAAAATGTCCTTCACCCATAACATAACGTACACCACCACCAATGCTTACTTGTGGCATTACTTGGTAAGCGATGTTTAGATTCAACTCTTTAGTGATGATGCTTGCTGTGTTACCAAAATGGCTTGCTGCAAAGTTATCATCAAGATCGGTTTCCATACCGTAGTTGGTACCAAGAGCGACACCAAGAGCTAATTTTTCATTAACACGGTGCGATAGGTAAAAGTTAGGGATTACTGCACTGTGAGCAAAATCTTTAGATGAGGTATGTCCACTTTTTTGAGTTAGTGATTTAGAGCCATCAACATAACCATTTACATCAACGTTTGGATTAACATAAATACCACCAACAGAAATTTGAGTGCCTTCTAAATATGTCAGCATTGCAGGGTTACGCCATTGTGTGTCAGCACCATCAGCGATTGCTGCTTCACCTGCGTAAGCACGGCCTAGACCTATAGCTGAATATTCTGCAAGTTGGAAACCTGCAGCCATAGTGTTTGAGCTTGCAACTGAACCTAATAGGCCAAGTGCCACTGCGATAGATAGACGATTTTTATTGTTGTTCATTATAAATTCCAAAATCAAATTCAAGTGTTCGCTGAATTTGGTGGTGATTAGTTGGGGTGGATAATACGTTTTAGAGCAAAAACTTCAAATAAAAAATCGATATTTTCGTGTTTTAAGGGCTTTTTTCTGCAAAAAACTTCAAAATTAGCTAAATTTTCTGTATTTATCTGGTCGGATGTGTTATTTGGGCGTACAGGTGTAGGTCTGAATATGTATTTGAGGGTATATGTGTACGCTGAATTTTTTAGGGGGGTATGGGCAGGAACGAGTTTTTAGGGACTAGAGTTTAGGAAGAGCAGGATTCAGAACGCTGAACGTATGGTATCAAAGAAGGTTCTCCCCCTTGATTGATGAGTCATGATGATCGATAAAGTAAATAGAAGGGGGAGTTAGAGGGGGTTGTCTGCTCTTACTTGCTCCTAGCCCCTAGCCCCTAGCCCCTTGAAGCGAAGCGTCCTAAATACTGTTCCTTCAAGATCAAAAAAGGCCAGCATACGCTGACCTTTTGAATTGACACTTTTAAGAATGAATCTTAGAAGCTGTAGCTGTACTGAACACCAGCAAGAATTGCATCTGCGTGTGTTGTTGCTGTTAAATCAACGCCCGGTGCAGCATTTTCAGTTACATCAACATCATCGCCCATTAGGTAAGTAAAGCCGAAGTCAATTGTGTGTTTCTTCTCAAAGTGGTAGCTAAAGCCTGCTGAGAACCACTGACGATCTGAATCAGGTACAGAAATCGATGTTAGTTCATCTTGAGCTGCTGTGTCATACATGTAGCCTGCTCGTAATGTCCATGCGTCGTTTAGGAAATAAGTACCACCAATTGCGTAGTGCATGCCATTTTGCCAATCATATACGCTCTCACTTAGACCGCTTGGGTTATTGGTGAATTCAATTTTATCAAAGTCACTCCAACCAATGTATTGAACAGAGTAATGCACTGCAAATTTAGTGTCTTTGATTTCGTGGTAACCAGAAAATTCAATCATGTCAGGAAGAGGTAGTGTTACCTTTTGATTCCCATCTTCTGCTTCAATTTCAGGGCTGTAATGGTATGAGAAACCAAAACGGTTACGTTCATCAAGTTCATATACTGTACCTAAATTGAATCCAACTCCTGTTCCAGATGCATCGATATCAACTAGGCTTGCACGACCCATTTCGGCACCGGTTGCAGGGTTAGTAAGTACAGCTTCTCTTTTAAGAACACCTGTACCATAAATTACATCAATACCACCACCAACGCTCCATTGTTCGTTGATTCGATATGATGTAGTTAGGGCGAAATTGACACTCTTAATTTCAGTAGTACCACCAAATACTGTCGCATCAGGAGCCATTCCGAAACCAGAACCTTTCCCAAAACTGTTATCAAAATTATTTTCAGTTCCGAAGTTTGAATAAATACCAGCACCAAACGCCCATTTATCATTTAGACGGTGGATGTAGTAAATATTAGGAACAGGAGTACCACTGCCGTTATTAGCATCATCTACATCTTGGCCAAGATATTTAACATCGCTTACTTCGATATCTGTATCGATGTAATTTAAGCCTGCTGAAAATTGTGATGAATCAAAAAGAGCCATTGCAGCGGCATTACGTGACATTACTGATGCGTTATCAGCGATTACAGCATCACCAGCAAATGCACGGCCTAGGCCTGTTGCTGATTGTGCGTTTAGTTGGAAACCGGCAGCAGTAGCTTGTTGTGTTGCAAGAGTGATGGTTGCTGCTAGAAGTGTTTTTGAAAACAGACGCTTCTTATTCATAATTATTATATTCCGTGTATTGTTATTTCCTTTCAATTCTCAAGACTGAAAAGATTTATTTAGTTGAGACTTAAATCTCGATGGCGAGATAATAACGATCTGAGCATAGACGACAAATCCGACCACTGCGAAAAAATCGTTAAAATTCGTGATCTGGGCGTGATTTGTTCGTAAATGGCATTCTAATTGATGTTAATAGAGCTTTAACTCTATTTTTTGTGCTTTTTAATTTTTATTTTTATATTTATAACTTGTTGATTTTAAAGTTATAGATTGTCCATTTAAGTCAAAGTAGAGCTTATACTCTAACTGAGCGTCAAAAAAATGGTTAACTAAATGAAAAATCGTGATTTTTAACCCGTTTTTGTATTTTAATTTTATGATGAGGAAAAAACATCAGTTTGATGAACGGAAGGTGGATTTTGTATTCATAAGACCAAAAAGTAGTAAAAGAACATAAAATTGATCTATTTCAATAAATGAATTGAGATTAACGTTATAGTTAATCTCGTTATCTGGTTGAGTAATCAACCCGTTGAGCAAGATAACATTTCCTTTTGAAGGCTGACTTTACTTTCTCCTTATCAGGTGAAACTGATTTTTACAATTGGCTACTCGTTAATTGTTTTTTATTCTGACCACATCGACTGATGTGGTTTTTTTTTACCAAAAAAACAGAATTAGATCAAAAACCTCCTTAATATCTTATCTATAACCTCGAAATTTATATACCAATAAAAGTATTGCTATTTATCGTTTAATTAAGCCCATGACCAAATTCATTATTCTATGATGAGCCTGTGATTATCATCACTATATCTTATTAACAACTTGGTTACAATTTGAGGTCTGACCACCTTTGATGTATGCAAGGAGAAGCAATGTCAAACAGCTTAAATTCAAGTAAGTATCAACCGTTAACGACACGACAAGGTGATCGTATTGCTGTTGTATCAGGCATTCGAACTCCGTTTGCTAAACAATCTACAGCATTCAGCACTACACCAGCTGTAGATCTTGGTAAGTTAGCGGTAAAGGCATTAATGGATAAAACGGATATTGACCCTAAATTAATTGATCAAGTCGTGTTTGGCCAAGTGGTACAAATGCCAGAAGCTCCGAATATTGCTCGCGAAATTGTTTTGGGTACGGGGATGAATATAGGTACTGATGCTTACAGTGTGACTAGAGCTTGTGCGACCAGTTTTCAAACGACGGCAAATGTGGTTGAAAGTATCATGGCCGGCACGATTGATATTGGTATTGCTGGTGGTGCAGATTCTTCCTCTGTATTGCCTATTGGTGTCTCTAAAAAGTTAGCTTCTACTTTACTTGCTCTTAGTAAAACAAAAACCGTTTACCAAAAGTTATCACTTCTTCGCACTTTATCATTAAAAGATATTGCTCCTGTTCCTCCTGCTGTAGCTGAGTATTCAACGGGAATTTCTATGGGACAAACAGCAGAACAAATGGCTAAAAGTCACGGAATAACACGCGAAGAACAAGATGCACTAGCACACCGTTCACATACACTTGCAGCCAAAGCATGGAAAGATGGGCTTATTCAAGATGAAGTAATGACCGCTTTTCCTGAACCTTATACCGCGTGGTTAGATCATGATAATAATATTCGTCATGATTCAGAACTAGCAAGTTATGCCAAATTGCGCCCTGCATTTGATCGTAAATATGGTTCAGTCACTGCAGCTAATAGTACGCCATTAACGGATGGTGGCGCCGCTTTATTATTAATGAGTGAAAAACGAGCAAAAGAATTAGGTTATGAACCATTAGGTTATATTCGTTCGTTTGCGTTCAGTGCGATAGATGTGCATCACGATATGTTAATGGGACCATCTTATGCGACGCCAATGGCTTTGGATAAAGCGGGAATTTCATTATCAGACCTTACCTTAATTGATATGCATGAAGCTTTTGCAGCACAAACTCTTTCAAATGTGAAAATGTTTGCTTCAAACAAATTTACTAGAGAATGTTTAGGTAGAGATAAAGCCATTGGCGAAATTGATATGGATAAATTTAATGTCCTTGGTGGGTCAATTGCTTATGGACATCCATTTGCAGCAACAGGAGCCAGAATGATCATTCAAACATTACGAGAATTAAAACGTCGTGGTGGTGGATTAGGATTAAATACGGCTTGTGCCGCTGGTGGTTTAGGTGCAGCAATGGTGTTGGAGGTTGAATAATGACGTTAGAAACGAAAAATAATACGCTTGAAGCCGTTAAAAATACCAGTGCATTTGCATGGACTAAAGATGATGACCAAATTGCATGGTTAACCATCGATGTTCCGAATGAAAAAATGAATACATTCCAAGCCGCTTTTGCTGAGCAAGTGACTCAAGTTTTAGATGAGATTGAAGAGCAACAAGCGCACATTAAAGGACTAGTGATTCAATCAGGTAAGCCCGATAATTTTATCGCAGGCGCTGATATTAATATGATAGCTAATTGCCAAAATGCCTCAGAAGCACAAGCGTTGGCTGAAAAAGGACAGCAATTATTTCAGCGGATTGAAGATCTTCCATTCGCTACGGTTGCAGCAATACATGGTCCATGCCTAGGAGGTGGATTAGAGCTAGCTTTAGCATGTGATTATCGTGTTTGTAGTGATGATAATAAAACCAAGCTCGGTTTACCTGAGGTTCAATTAGGGTTACTCCCAGGTTCAGGTGGAACTCAGCGATTACCACGATTAATTGGGTTACTGCCAAGTTTGGATATTATCTTAACGGGTAAGCAACTAAGACCTAAAAAAGCACTGAAATTAGGCGTAGTAGATGCTTCTGTTCCTCATACTATTTTGTCTCGTATAGCTGCGGGCTTTGCTTTAAAGAAAAAAGCGAAACGTAAATTGAGTGCAAAAGAATGGGGGGTATCTCGAAATCCATTAGGACGTAATGTCATTTTTTCGCAAGCGGAAAAACAAGCACAGAAAAAAGCTCGTGGTAATTATCCTGCCATTGCCGCTATTTTAGATAGTATCGAGCATGGTTTAGATAAAGGGATGAAAAAAGGATTACAACGAGAGGCTGAACAATTTGCTCGATTGGCCATGACGCCAGAATCGGCGGCATTACGCTCTTTATTCTTTGCCATGACAGAGATGAAAAAGGAAAAAGGCAGTGACGCTGAACCTAAATCCATCGATTATGTTGGGATACTAGGTGGTGGATTAATGGGAGGAGGTATTGCCCATGTTTCTATTGCTAAAGCGAAAAAGAAAGTAACAATAAAAGACATCAATAATGATGGATTACTTAATGCTTACCAATATCACTATCAACGATTAGATACGCTGAGAAAGCGCCGAATTATTTCAAAAGCGCAATTACAACAGCAAATGTTGCAACTAACTGGAGTGACGGAGTTTGACGGTTTTAAAAAGTTAGATGTGGTTGTTGAAGCCGTATTTGAAGATTTAAACCTAAAACAAGAGATGGTAAAAGCAGTACAAGCACAAGGCAAAGAAGACGTTATTTTTGCAACCAATACGTCTTCGCTTCCTATAGGCCAAATAGCCGAAGGAGCACAAAAGCCTGAAAACATTGTTGGCCTACACTATTTTAGTCCAGTTGAAAAAATGCCATTGGTTGAGGTAATTCCCCATGCAGCAACCAGTGATGAAACTATTTCAACCGTAGTGGCTTTGGCTAAGCAACAAGGTAAAACGCCTATTGTTGTAAAAGATTCTGCGGGCTTTTATGTTAATCGTATCCTTGCGCCTTATATGAATGAGGCGGCACGTCTGTTACTTGCCGGAGAGCCAATTGAGGTGCTCGATGAAGCCTTATTGGATTTTGGATTTCCTGTTGGGCCTATTTCATTATTAGATGAGGTTGGAGTTGATATTGGCGCGAAAATTATGCCGATATTGGAAGCGGAGTTAGGAGATAGATTCCGAAGCCCTGATGTATTTCAGACCTTAATTGACGATAAGCGATTGGGCAAAAAAACAAAACGTGGATTTTATGTTTATAAAGGGAAAAAGAAAGAACCTGATCAAGAGGTTTATACCTTATTAAATATCAAGCCGCAGTCACAACTAAGCAAAAATGAAATCGCAATGCGTTGCGTATTACCTATGTTGGCAGAGGCAAAACGTTGTTTAGATGAAGGAATAATCGCTTCTGAAAGAGATGGTGATATCGGTGCTATTTTTGGTATTGGTTTCCCACCATTTTTAGGTGGTCCTTTTACTTATATGAATACGTTAGGGGAAGAGAAGTTAGCGACCTTAATGAGAAACTATGCCGATAAATACGGTGATCGATTTATTGAGTAATAATATCAATGTAATTAAAAGGCCATCGTTGTGATGGCCTTATTTTTATGGCGTGAATTTTAGATTATTAACCGAGGTTGATGTCTTTTTTTCTTAGCTGAAATTGGTCAATAGAATCAATTTCAAAGCCAACATCTAAGCGGTCATATTGCTGGTGTTCCGTTCCTTGAGAATGCATGATTAAACGATTTGCTGTTCTTGGTTTTAATATGCCAACGACAAAACGGATCATTTCAATTCTTGTTAAACTCTTAAGCTCCTCAGTGACACGCTCTTTATGATCAAAATTCGTGTCTTTATTTCCTATGCATGTCCATAAACGTTGAGCTCGGCTTCGTAAATTGGTATCAGGATCTGATATCTGATCGATTAACCCTTGTTTACTGGATTGCCATTGGTGTTCATTTAACTCTAATAACACCATATAAAAAGCATTTAAAAATTCATCAATAGCATCAAGTAAAATAGCAGGTGGTGCCATTGGGGATTGTACGTATAAAATTAATCCAGGATGCTTATTAAGAGGTAAATTTCCTGTTCCTACCATATAACCTAGTTGCTGCTTTGTACGGATCTCATGGAAAAAGGAAGCCGACATTAAATGGTTTGCAAGAGTATAAAGGGCAAAACTGCGAGGATCTTCTTGCGGAGATTGATAATAAACTAAAAGCGCAGAATCAGAATGATCACAGATTAATTCTCTTTGGAATGTTCCTGATTCCCCAAGCATCACCAATGGACGGAATGATTCGCCATAAGTTTGATTTTGCATTCGTAGGGTATCTTTTAAAGAACGACCTAATTCCAATGCTTGTTCTTTAGTCCAATCGCCATAGACAAACATCTCAACGTGTAATTCCGCGAACATAGCTTGAACAAAATTCGGTAAATCATCCACTTCAATACTTTCTAATGCTTCAAGAAGTACAGGGTATGGAGGGTTATTTGGTTGTAAAATCCCAGATAATGCATTGAAAAGCTGTGAAATTGGACGTTCTTTTGATGCATTTCCCCAATGACGGATCAATTGATTTTTTATAAACTCAAATCGTTCAGCGCTGAATTCACGTGTAGAAAAACGTTTTAATATCACATCCAGTAATAAGGGCTGTTTTTGACTAAAGCCAGAAAGCGTTAATGTTACGCCTCCTTGATGGCAATATAGGTTATACCCCATTCCTGCAATTTCAGCTTGGTAAGTTTGCTCACTGAGTGCGTCCATAAGCATTTCAACGCATAAGCGTGTTTTTACTATTTTTCTTGGATCAGAAATGGCATGTGGGCTATCTATTGCAATGTATACCATGCCTTTTGGCACACGGAATTCTTCTTCTTGCTTATGCCATAGGCGAAAACCAGGTAGGTCTTCAAGTAATGTTGGAAGAACGGTGGTTTCTTTTAATTCTTGAGGCTCTAAATCATAGCAGATATAAGGGTTTTTCTCTGGCAAATGAAGTTCAGGATGCAGTTCAGCATGACTCCAACTCTTTATTTGGGCTTCACTTAATGGCTGAACAGAGTAAGGGGTGTGATACCACTTATCTTTACGATCATATTGTAAATCTTGAGCTACGAGAGTGACTCGCATTTTTTCAGGAGTAAATTGCTCAAGTAGATCGAGAACGTGTTGTTCATGATAACCTTCCATCATGTAATCAGCGTACATGGCATCTTCTTTATGATAACGCTGTAAATTCATAACTAAGTGGCTGACTAAATCAAGAGGTTTAGTTTTTTCTTGGAATTGAAATGCGGATTCTAATACTGCTTTCTTTTCATTGTAGCGCCACTCATCAAGACCTTGTTGTTTAATCAATTCAATATACTGATAGGTATTGAGAATGATCTCATCAAGATGAAGCATGCCTTTTTCGGTTAGATTAAAAGAAAGAGTAAATTCTCTGAAGTTACTTCCGCTTACCCCACCACCTGCAGTTAATGAATGAATATACCCTAACTTTTTCAGGTAAAGCATTAAGCTACCATCACCTTCATAGCCAAGTAGATGTCCAAGATAGTTAAGGGGTTTTGTTTTATAAAAACGATCTTGATTAGGTAAATGAAACGCAAGACTTAGCTTTCTAACTTCTTTTAGCGGTTCAATGTTAATCCAGCAACCTTGTTCTTTTGGTGTGACATAAGAAACATCAATTTCTTTATGTCCAAGGTTTTGATTGGGGATGGATGCAAAAGATTGAGTTGCTAATAGCTCTAACTCACAAAGAGGACGGTTACCAAGTACAACAGCAGTCATTAAATCGGCAGAATAATGTGCTTGATAAAAAGCGAGCATTTCATCACGAATAGATGAGTTTTCTTTATCTGCTAATGTGTCAATGCTACCAACGGAGAATTTAGAGAAAGGGTGGGCTTGGTTAACGGTTTCTTTATGAACTTGATAAATACGGCGAACGTCATCTTTTAGTTTGAGTTTATACTCTGAATCAACGGCATTACGTTCTTTATCTACAGCTTCCTCATTGAATAAAGAGGCGTAGAAAAATTGACCAAAACGATCCAGTCCTTCTTCAAACGCTGAATGCGAGACTTCAAAAAAGAAGGTGGTATTTTCGGTTCCTGTCCATGCGTTATTAGAGCCACCTTGCTGATTAATGAAAGAGTGGAATTCCCCAACTTTTGGGTATTTTTGTGTACCAAGAAACAGCATATGCTCTAAAAAGTGAGCAAGGCCTTGTCGATCATCAGGATCATCAAAGTGACCGACATTAACAGAAAGGGCGGCGGCTGAGCGTGGTGCTGTTTCATCCTGAATGAGCAAGACAGGCAATTTGTTATCAAGCTCAATTAAGCGGTAATGTTTTTTATCATTCGGACTGATATGCACAGGGTGCTCCTGTTTTAAGGCGTAAGGACTTTATTTTTATAGTCAATTATTGAATGCAGAGTTTAACAATGGTTATCAATAATAAGATAACCAATTGAATATAATGGCTAACTCTTTTGACATTATTTGTATAATTATTTTATCAATTATGGCGCTGATACCACAGACTAGCAAACTCTCTCTTTCCTATTTTTACTATTGCTTGCTACTATTGTGAAGTTAGTAATGATTTGAGAATGAATAAATGAAAGTATTCATAATGCGTCACGGTGAGGCAGAAGCTTATGCACCTTCAGATGAAGAGCGCAATTTAACCGCTCATGGTGAAAGCCAATCTGCGAAAATAGCGCAATGGTTGATGGCTGAACATAAAGTACAATTTGATTATGTATTAGTTAGTCCTTATGTGCGAGCACAACAAACGTGGAATACGATTAAGCCAATTTTGAATGTGACGGATGCCAAAGTAGAAATATGTGAAGACATTACTCCTTATGGTGATTCAGATGATGTGGTTGAATATGTAAAAGCCTTAGGTAGCGTTGAGGATATTGAGAATATTTTGTTGGTATCTCACTTGCCATTAGTTGGCTATCTTACTGCTGATTTTGTTCCGGGAATTATGCCTCCGATGTTCCCAACATCTGCAATGTCTTGTGTTGAATATTCATATACAACCGGGAAAAGTGAGCTGCTTTGGTTACAACAACCATAAGTCGCGATAAAGAATACCTGAAATAAAAAAGATCCCAGAGCTGAGTGGCTGTGGGATCTTTTTTTATCTATCAGGTATTGAGAGTAATACTAGAATGGCACCAGCACCACCAAACTCTAGAGGGGCTTGGTGAAAAGCCATTACATCGGGATGTTGGGCTAACCATAGAGGTACTTTTTGTTTAAGGATATGTTTGCCAATACCATGCATAACACTCGCACAAGAGATATTTTCTTTAAGGCAATAAGCAATCATAGAGCCTAATTCACGCTTGGCTTCATCTTGTTTCATACCATGCATATCTAAAAATACATCAGGTACGTATACACCACGTCGTAAGCGTTTTACTTCGTATTTTGATACGTCATCACGGGCATAGCGGATCGGACCATCTTCACTCAGAAGTGGTACAAATTCATCAGAAAAGAAAAACTCTTCATTTTTCCCTTCTTTTAATGATTTTCTTTGCTGTTGAAGGTCGCTAAAGTTCTTACTCGGTTGATGGATTATGGTATCCTGTTGCAACTTTTTAGAGCCTTGTACTGCTTCACGGAACAGCGAAAGTTCGTCATCTGATAGGTGGTCGTTTTTGCTCATTTTTAAATTCCAATAATTAACAGCAGTATTATAACTTGTTTTGGGGGCAATTTTGGATAAGATTTTTGTAGAAGAGGCGGTCGCTGAGCTTCATACGTTACAAGATATGCTGCGTTGGACGGTAAGTCGTTTTAATGCCGCAGGTCTTTTTTATGGTCATGGTACAGATAATGCGTGGGATGAAGCTGTTCAACTTGTGCTTCCAACACTGTACTTGCCAATTGATGTACCAGCACATGTTCGTGAATCACGTTTAACGTCAACAGAGCGTTTACGTATTGTTGAGCGTGTTGTTCGTCGTATTAATGAACGTATTCCTACCGCTTATTTAACGAATAAAGCGTGGTTCTGTGGTCTTGAGTTCTTTGTTGATGAGCGTGTACTTGTGCCTCGTTCACCAATTGCAGAATTGATTGAAACACAATTCGAACCGTGGTTAACCGAAGAGCCTACACGTATTATGGATTTATGTACGGGTAGTGGTTGTATTGCGATTGCGTGTGCTCATGCGTTCCCAAATGCGGAAGTTGATGCGATTGATATTTCGACGGATGCGCTAATGGTTGCTGAACAAAATGTTCAAGATCATGGTATGGAGCAACAAGTGTTCCCAATTCGTTCAGATCTATTACGTGATATTCCTAAAGATCAGTATAACTTTATTGTCTCTAACCCACCTTATGTGGATGAAGAAGACATGAACAGTTTACCGGAAGAGTTTGAGCATGAACCTGAATTAGGTTTAGCTGCAGGTACTGATGGATTGAAGTTAGTTCGCCGTATTTTAGCAAATGCACCAGATTATTTAATGGATAACGGTTTCTTAATCTGTGAAGTGGGTAACTCAATGGTTCATATGATGGAGCAATACCCAGACATTCCATTTACTTGGATTGAGTTTGCGGAAGGTGGACATGGTGTATTCATGTTAACTAAGCAGCAACTTCTTGATTGTGCTGATGAGTTTGCTCTTTATCGCGACTAAACCAAATTAATCTAAATGAAAGCCTGATGGAAACATCGGGCTTTTTTTATGCTTGTTTGCTTTGTGACATTGCAAAATCCAATCGTCTGCGAAGTTCTTGTTGTTTTTGACTTGAATGCTTCTTACTTAATGCTTTTTTAACTAAACGAATCAGTTTCATTGAATTGATATCCATTAAATTAACTACATATTGTATATAGCAGGATTAGTGCCAATTACTTGCTACTGATAATTATATCGACAGTAAAATTGAAAACTTTTGCTTTTTTGTATCAAAAATGTTCAATTTTTATTTTTAATAGCAAGTTTTAAGTTTTTTAAATTCATTTATTCTTCAATCTGAGAGTTATATTACCATATTTTTTGGAATGGCGGTCACATTTTGCCGTTGTAAGGTTAAGGTGGCAAAAAAGAATGAAAATTAAAAAATCCAATAACTGAAAGATAAACCTTGGGATAGGGGTTTACTCTCAATACGATTCAAGCCAATATGGTTTTATTAAGAACTGATTGTTAGTCAGGTGAATGATGACTAATCACTTATATTTACAGAGGAAGTAATGGCTGGAAATTCTATAGGACAACATTTTCGAGTAACGACGTTTGGTGAAAGCCACGGGTTAGCGTTAGGCTGCATTGTTGATGGCTGCCCTCCAGGTTTGGAATTAACCGAAGCTGATTTACAAGTTGATCTTGATCGTCGTAAACCGGGGACATCAAAATACACCACACAACGCCGCGAAGCGGATGAAGTGAAGATTCTATCTGGTGTTTTTGAAGGAAAAACAACGGGTACTTCTATTGGTCTATTAATTGAAAATACAGATCAACGCTCTAAAGATTACTCTGAGATAAAAGATAAATTCCGTCCGGGTCATGCTGATTACACTTACCATCAGAAGTATGGGCAACGTGATTACCGTGGTGGTGGTCGCTCTTCGGCACGTGAAACGGCTATGCGTGTTGCAGCCGGTGCAGTAGCTAAAAAGTATTTGAAGCAAGAGTTTGGTATTGAGATTCGAGCTTATTTATCACAAATGGGCGATGTATCGATCGATTCTGTTGATTGGAATGAAATTGAAAATAATGCTTTTTTCTGTCCTGACGCGAGTAAAGTTGATGCTTTTGATGAGCTTATTCGTAAATTAAAGAAAGAAGGCGACTCTATTGGAGCAAAGATCACGGTTGTAGCGCAAGGCGTTCCTGTTGGTTTAGGCGAGCCGGTATTTGATCGTTTAGATGCAGATGTTGCTCATGCTCTTATGGGGATTAATGCAGTTAAAGGTGTTGAGATTGGTGATGGCTTTGAAGTGGTTAATCAGCGTGGTTCTGAACATCGTGATCCTTTAACGCCTGAAGGTTTTAGCTCAAATCATGCAGGTGGTATTTTAGGTGGTATTTCATCTGGCCAAGATATTGTGGCTCATATTGCCTTAAAACCAACTTCAAGCATTACGGTTCCGGGTGAAACCATTACTCGCAGCGGAGAAAAAACAGAATTGATAACTAAAGGTCGTCATGATCCATGTGTTGGTATTCGTGCTGTACCAATTGCAGAAGCGATGCTAGCGATTGTTGTAATGGATCATTTAGTTCGCCATCGTGGACAGAACTTTGGTGTACAAACAGAAACGCCTAAGATTTAGTTGTAGGAGATAGGGACTAGTTTTTAGGGACGAGTCAGAGCGAATTAAAAGCAGGGAGAATAGCCCCTACTACTGACATAAATAAAAAGAGCCAGATTGACTTTATATTCAATCTGGCTCTTTCTGATCTTACTCGTCCCTAAAATCGAGTCTCTTTAGGGTTTATCTTTTTTCAATCGTTTCTGGTTGCTCTTCTCCAATATCCAAGTGGAATACTGGTAAACACCAACCAAATTTAACTGCAGCCATACGTGCAGAGAAACCAATAACGATAGTGGTAATCGTTGTAATTAGCTCATCAACGCCAAAATGAAGTAAGCCAATGTATAAAACAGCAGATAATAAAGAGACGGATGCGTATAGCTCTTTATGTAATACCATAGGTTGTTGGCGACAGAAAAGATCACGAAGTAAACCGCCGAATACACCAGTTACGATAGCAGCAACAACACAAATTAGTGGGTGTAATCCCATATCTAACGCAACTTGGGAGCCGATGATACTAAATACGATAAGACCAATCGCATCAAGTAAAACAAAGAAGCGATGGTTTTTAGCCACCCATGGGCCGATCCAAGTAGTTAATACACCCGCAATGCACGTAATTACTAGAAACTGTGGGTTTTTCACCCATCCGATAGGGTAGTGTCCAAGAAGGATATCTCGTACAGTACCACCGCCAATGGCAGTTACACTTGCAACCAGCATTACGCCAAACCAATCCATTTTTTTCTTACCGGCAGCTAATGCGCCTGTCATAGCTTCAGCGGTGATCCCAATAATATAAAGAATTGTTAATAACATTTTCTAATACCGTAACGTGCCAAGTAGGCGAAAAAAGAAGCCACAGATTTTATGTAATTAAACGACTAATGACGAATGAAAAAAACTATTCTGAATTAATTCGGATTAGTTTTTATTATGTCTAATGTCTATTTTTTGAGCTTTTGGTTTGTGTATTCTGATATTTAGAATTTTTTGGTGTACACCGCGGCGTAAACTTTTAAATGAATTTTCAAGCTTATCAATTCCTAAGAGTACAAACAGAGCGAGTAAAGTAATAATAATGGATTGTTGAATATAACTTAGTGCTATCATCATACCTAAAGCCGCAAGCACCCAAATAATGGCCGCAGAGGTTACACCATGTATTTTTCCATCAAGGGTCATCATTACGCCAGCACCTAGGAAACCGACACCGGTAATAATTTGTCCTAATACTCTTGCTTGATCTAATGTATTGGGTGATAGAGATACCGCCATTGCAAGAAAGAAGTAAGTGCCCGAAATAATTAAAATTGAGGTTCTTATTCCTACTGGTTTTCCACGCGTTTGGCGCTCTGTGCCAATAAGAAAGCCATTAAATGCACAAGCAAAAATCGCAGTCCAGGAAAAAGGGCCTAAATCGAGTAATTGAGTTAAATCTAAAGTGATGTCATTCACAGCTTTGATAGCTCCAAATAAAAAGGGATAAAATAATTCACATAGGTAATTTTTGCGGAGAGTATCAGTTCGATCTTTTTACACATAATGAATAATTTTGAAAAAGAAGATAAAAAAAATTTATCTACATATGTCTTTTAATATTCATGCGGTAGAATGTCGTTCAATTTATAATTTGAAGCTCGTGGCATGTCGCACCAATACCAAGATTTAATCTCTATTTTTAATAATACCTTTTATGATTCTTTCAACACTAAGCTTGAGCTTGGTGGTGATGAACCTATCTATTTACCTGCCGATGATGAATTTACTTATCATCGTATTATTTTTGCTCGTGGTTTCTATCAATCAGGCATGCATGAAATAGCACATTGGTGTGTCGCTGGACCTGAACGTCGATTATTGGAAGATTTCGGTTATTGGTATGAGCCTGATGGACGTACAGAGCAAGTTCAAGCTGAATTTGAAAAGGTTGAAATTAGACCACAAGCATATGAATGGATTTTGTCATTAAGCGCAGGATTAAAATTTAACGTTAGCTGCGATAACTTGAATGGCGATTTTGAACCAGATCGTTTAGCATTCATGGCAAAAGTACATAATGAAGTAATGACAATTTTAGATAGTGGATTACCACCACGAGTTGATATGCTGTCTAATGCATTGCGCGAGTTTTATCAAATAGCCCCATTAACTAAAGAACAATTTATTGTCCAATAGGAAAAAGATGATCATTGAATTTGAAGAAAAAATGCTTGAATTAATTGATGCTCGAATTGAATCGGCATCTGATGATGAGTTATTTGCAGGTGGCTACTTACGTGGTCATATTTCGTTATCAGTAGCTAATTGCGAAGAGCAAGGTATTAACGATATCGAGATCTTAAAAAGTCATATTAATGATAGTCTTGAAAAAGCAAAATCAGAATTATCTCCAGCAGACCGTATTATTGTTGCTGAGCTGTGGGATGAGTTACAACACGCTTAATGAATATGAAGAATAAGTGTTAGTAAATAGAGGCAGTGTAGAGATCACTGCCTTTTTTGTTTCTTATATAAATTTAGCCCTTAAAGCCTGTAATATTACTTAGCTTATCTCTAAGTAGATCAACTAGTTGAGTTTGAGAAGATTGCGCACGGATAATACCCGTTGTATTCCCCCATACAGGTCCCGGCCAAGCCACATCAGTAGTAAAGCGGGCAATGTGATGAATATGCAGTTGAGGCACTAAATTACCTAATGCACCGATATTGATTTTATCAGGCGAGAAATTATCTTCTAATAGTTGAGCAACCGCACTTGATTCTTTAATAAATTGGATCTGTTGCTCATCAGTCATGTGATGAATTTCTTTTAACTCTTCAATTCTTGGTACCAAAATTAACCAAGGGCCAATATCTTCTTTAATTAAAAGTACCTTACATAAAGGTAAATTTCCTAAAACAATACAGTCTTGTTGCAAACGTGGGTGTAATTGGAAAGCCATCCCTATCTCCTAGGTTTCTATCAGCAATGCTTTGTTATATCATAACTCACTTATAATAATGAGACAGTGAAGCAATTCATGACTGAAAAAATCGATAAAAACGTTTATAACCCAACTTTTCAATGGGCATTCCTTCATCCTAGATACTGGCCAACGTGGCTTGGGATTGGTTTTGCTATTATTTTGGCTTTTATTCCATTTCGATTACGTGACAAATTAGCAGCGAAAATCGTTAAATTAGTACTTAAGAAACCAAGTGGTGGTATTAAGCGTGCTAAGTTAAATATTGCGACCTGTTTTCCTGAAAAATCAGAACAAGAGCGACAGAAACTACTTGAAGATACTTATATTACGGGTGCTCAAGTTATGCTTGGTTTTTCTGAGTTGCTTGTTCGTAGCCGTAAGCATAATGAAAAACGTGGTATTTTTGTGGGAGGAGATAATTTATTTCCTTTACTTGAACAGAAAGAAAACATCATTATTTTAGCACCTCATGCGTGGGCTATTGATTTTCCAGCTATCTTATTAGCTTCTCGTGGTTATCATGTAACCACTATGATGAAACCACAGAAAAACCCAATTACAGACTGGCTAATGCACGTTCAGCGAATGCAATATGGCGGTAAGATTTATGCTCGTAGTGCGGGTATTAAACCGTTAATTAAGGCGATCAAAGAGGGCTACTTAGCTTATTACCTACCAGATGAAGATCATGGTCCCCAAAATAGCGTATTTGTTCCTTTCTTTGCGACTCAAAAAGCGACACTAAAAGGGTTTGGTAAACTGGCTCGCTTATCAAAAGCGAAAGTAGTACCAATGTTGCCATCTTATAATTCTGAAACAGGTCAGTTTGAAATTATTACTTTGCCTGCTATCGCTGATTTCCCATCTGGTGATGAAGAAACAGATGCTAGAGCAATGAATATTGCAATTGAACAATTAGTTACTGAGCGCCCTGAGCAATATATGTGGGTATTAAACTTACTACGCTCTCGTCCAGACGGTAGCCGTTTGTATTAATTTTTTGTTATTAAGCTTTTACTTTTATTTGAAACCCGCAGAATTACACCATTCTGCGGGTTTTTTATATCTCATGGGAATTATTGTTATTTGTTTTGTAACAGAATAACTAGGAGTTATTTATTTGATTTATATCAAAGGTCGATCTTGGTCATTTAATCAATCTAAGTTTTTGTAAATGGTTAGGGTCTATCGGCTGCTGAAGCGTATAATTATTTGTGATCTTTATTCTAATAATGTTGCCAATGCTCTTTAAGTGCTAAGTTGATTCGATAAATGCCAAAATCACCCAATTTTCGTTTCTTTCAAGGTGGGATGCTTAAACATCGCACAACCCCAAAATTTTTAACCACACAAACTGATTACTATGCACTACTGTTTTTATCTGCTCTAGTTGGCGGTATTGCTGGTTCTGTTGTTGCAATGTTCGAAGCGTCTATTCGATTAATTGGCGAACAACGCTTACATTTTCTTGATTCGCTTCCATACTCTGAATTTATTGCCCCTGTTGGTGCTGTAGTTGCTGGCGCTGCAATGGCTGCGGTAGGTTTTTGGTTAACGTTTAAATTTGCCCCAGAAGTAGCAGGTAGTGGTATTCCACACATTGAGGGTGCATTGGATGGCACTCATGAGATTCGTTGGCATCGAGTATTACCTGTTAAATTTATAGCCGGTACATTAACCATTGGCTCAGGTATGGTGTTAGGACGTGAAGGTCCATCTATACAAATTGGTGGTGCAGTTGGTCGAATGGTTGCTTGTAAAGGTAAACGATTCAGCCATTCTTCACATATATTAACTGCCGCTGGTGCTGCTGCAGGTTTAGCTGCTGCTTTTAATGCACCATTAGCCGGTATTCTTTTCATCGTTGAAGAGATGCGTCCACAATTTAGATATAACATTACCTCAATTAAATGTGTGACATTGGCAACGGCGGTTGCAACGATTGTTATGCGTTCATTACACGGACAAGAGGCCTTTTTAACAATTCCAAGCTTTGAAGTTCCACCACTAAGATCGCTTATCTTGTTTGCAATTCTAGGGATTATTTTTGGCATTATAGGGGTTAACTTTAATAAATGGATTTTAAAAGGGACTGCTAAAGTTAAAAAATATCATCAAAATAAGCTATCTCGAATTGTATTTATGGGGGCGATTTTTGGTGCAACATTTTCATTATTACATTTAGTTGCACCTAAGCTATCGGGTAGTGGTATGGAGATCATTACTGAAATGTTCTACAGCCCAATGACTTGGATAATTATGGTAGGTTTCTTTGTTCTTCGAGTTATTGTAACTGTTGCTTGTTTTTCATCGGGTGCACCCGGCGGTATCTTTGCGCCAATGTTAGCTTTAGGTACATTGCTTGGTTTATCTTATGGTGTAGTGATGTCAGCTTGGTTCCCGGGTTGGATAGCTGAGCCTGGTGTTTACGCTATTGCTGGTATGGGAGCATTGTTTGCTGCAACGGTTAGAGCACCTGTAACTGGAGTGATTCTTGTGGTGGAAATGACCAATAATTACCAATTAATCCTACCTTTATTGGTAACAACATTAGGTGCAACGTTTATTGCTCAGGCTTTGGGTGGTCAACCCCTTTATTCTGCCTTATTGAAACAATCGTTAGTTAAAGATAAAGAGTTAAGAGCAGATCACCAAACCCCTTTAAAAGACGTAACTTAATGTAACCTGACTGGTAATAAAGTCTATTCCGATCCCATTAGCAATAATACGTCCCATTGTATAACTCGCTGCAATATTTAGAGAGTAGGGCAGCGAGTATCCTAGTTCAACTCCATACGATAAACCCACTTCATTAATTGAATTCTCACCCGTAATGGTTGTGGTAATTGTTTTTCCATTTAGCGTATTTTGAGAATACGTATCAACCATTAAGTCTAAAGAATATTGATGTACACCCAAAATACTTGCTAGGTAAAACTCAGTATCAAACAAATAAGATTGGTATTTTAAGTTTGCTCCAATTGAACTCGCTTCGACCTCAGTATTGTCGTAATTGGCGCCATTTGAATAATGATGTTCGTAATCACCCATTTTGTTGTATTCAAGTTCAACAATAAGGTAATACTCTGGAGCAAGCATAAATGGGTAGCCCGCTTTGATAAATAATCCGTTATCTAAATCAATTTCAGCACCGTTAAGGGTGAGTGATGATTTAGCCAAGCCTGATGATAGATAAAGACCATCAAATTTAGCAAAACAGTTACAAGAAATAAGCAGCAATGCGCAAGAAAGTAAGTACTTCATAAGATTCATCCATATTGATTATTATGTAAGTATCAGACCAGACAATAGCTCTTCAAATAATGCTTTTTGAAGTTCGATAAAATTTGCTTTATCGATGTATTGTGATCTACATCAAGTTTTCACGCTGCGTTTTTATAGTGTAGACAGGAATGCTTTAAAAATGAGAACAAGCTTGAGGCTTTTTTGACGGGGAAATAAAAAACACCACATAATTCCTTATTTATCATCGAATTATGTAGTGTCTTATTTTTGAGATGAGGCTATTTTTTGTAAACTCGAATCATGAAATCGGCTTTACAATTGAAGTTTTCTAGCGATTTTAGGTTCACTTTAAAGTCAGGAGTCGCTTTCCAAGCGAACGGCGTCATATCAAGCAGCTGTAATGCTTCTGTACCATTTAATAGCATATGGTAAGTTAATTTCTGCTCTTCAATAAGTTCAAATCCATCGATATTTTCTGGTTCTTCATCGTGTAAGCGAACATCACCATAAACGCCTTCACGTAATTCATATAGATGATGGCCTGCAGGGGTTACTGTAAACAGGTAGCCTCCATCTTTAATTGCACGATGCAATTCTTCGCCCTTGCAAGGAGCATAAATGCGAACAACGCCATCTAAACTTTGATCTGCGAAAGGTAAACGATGGCTTGAAGCCACACTAAATTTACAGTTTAAATATCGCTTAGCTGCATATTTAATAGCTACTTTGGAAATATCTAAACCAAATACTTGTGCCTTTTCACCGCTTAGTTGCTCTGCTATTTTTGAGGTGTAATAACCTTCACCACAACCAATATCAAGCAAAGAAGCTGAGTCATTGGTGACATAGTGTTGGCATAAGTCAGCCACTTTCTGTTGCATTGGTTGGTAATGCCCAGCTTCTAAAAATGCACGTCTTGCTTGCATCATCTCTTTATTATCGCCTGGATTTTTAGATCGTTTGTGATGAGCAGGCATTAGGTTTACATAACCTTCTTTTGCGTTATCAAATTGATGATTGTTTTCACAACGATATTGATTGTTAGAAAAGTGCAACTCATGCTGGCACAAAGGACATTGATAAGACATAACCATACCTAGAATTAAAGAGAAGCAGCAGTGTACTGGTTCGTTTATTGAATAAAAAGAACTATCAGTGAAAATAATTTTGGTCTATTTATTTTTACTCTCAAAATTAATAATGTGATTCACTTCAAATACACCTCCTAATAGAAGCTAATAAGACCTTTTTTGTTGTAAAAATAGAGTGATTTTGATCACCATAAGCTTTCTTTTATAACTGTTATTTTGTGATGTGAACCAAGTTGAGTGCAAATTTTCCTAAAAGTTAAATTTATCAATTCTTTATATCTATATGTTTTAAAATGTTTTTTGTTTTTTTATGTGCTGTGTTTTTGAGCTCCTTCAAACTATTCCCCCTATTAATTTTGTGATGCGAATTAATATTGCATGATTGTTGTCAACGGATTCAGAAAACATGTATGGAATGCAAGAATTCTTGAGTTTGGTGTTCATTAAAAGAACCATCAAACCAATATAAAATTTAAATATATAGGGTATAGAACATGAAAAAGACACTTTTAGCACTAGCGGTACCAGCACTATTAATGGCTGGCTCAGCATCAGCTGCAACTGTATATACAGCAGAAGATGGTTCGACAATCGATGTATATAGCCGTTTAGGTTTCAATATTACTGACCGTCAAGAAGATGATGCCGTTGGTAATTTTGATGCACGTATTGGTTTAGGTGGTTCTCAAGTAGTTAACGATAAAGTTTCTGTAATTGGTTGGGCTGAATACCAAGTAAACGCTGCTGAAGCTCGTGGTAATGGTGATTGGTCTCCTCGTTATGTATGGGCAGGTATTGATGCATCTGAAGCTGGTAAAGTTACATTTGGTCGTGTGGCTTCAGGTATCATCATGCTTTCAGATATTGGTGATGTATTTGCTGCATCAGATGTTGTTTTAGGTCGTCAAATGGAGCTTATTGATAACTCAGCGGCTCAAACCTTCCGTCAAGACGGTACTCTTCAATATCAAAACAGCTTTGGTGCTTTTGATATGTCTGTTGCTTACATTTTAGGTAACTCTGAGTCTAATCAAGATGGTTCTTATAATGCAGTTGGTCGCTATACATTTGACTTAGGCAATGCAGGTACATTAGCACCTGTTGTTGCATATCAAGCGAACAGTACTGGTGATGCAACTGGTCCAGATAATGCAGCGACTGCAAACCGTGATTACACATTCTGGGGCGCAGGTCTTCAATATAAACTAAATGCATTAACACTTGGTGCTATGTATAACCAAGATGAAATTGAAGGACAAGGTATTTCCGGTACTTCGAAAGATAAGAGCTACGAATTAACAGCGGTATATAACATTAATGATGATTGGACAGCTCGTGCTGGTTACCGTGCACTAGAGAATACCGGTGGTGATGAAGCAGAATACAAAGATACAACATTAGAGGTTCAATATCACTTAACGGCTCGCTCTTCTATTTACACAAGTTACGTAATGCGTAATGGTGACAATGGAACAGGTAACTCGAATATCTGGTCTGGTTGGAACGATGCTGAAGAAGATTACTACCACTTAGGTCTTCGCTATGAATTCTAATCTGACCGATAATATTGATACAACTGTTAATCTATAAGGGTGGATTTTTAGTTAACTATCAATCAGGTTAGAAGCTAAATCCTCACTGATCCGTCAGTGAGGATTTTTTTGTTTATTAGTTTTGTGGGTGTATAGCGGGTATAAAAAATCCCCGCAAAGGCGAGGATTCAAATTGGTTTCATGTTAGCTGAATTATGCGTTAAAAATTTGCGCTAATTCCGTTGAACATAGGTGATATTGGCGAGGACAGTTACGCCATGTTGTTAGCATACGACGGTACTTATCAAGCATTGGCATTTGGCTATTAAAGTGGTGGTCTGCTTTATCAAACTGAGGGTATAAACCTTCTGAGCTTGTTAAGAAACGAACATAGTTTACTTGTTGTGCTTCAGTTGCGATATCAAAACCTAAGAATTGAAGACGGCGAGCATCTACTTTTGCTTGGCATTCTTCAGAAAGCATATTGTAAGACTCTTGCATTGCATGGTACATCTCCATGAAGTCGATAATTTCACGACATTCTGTTTCTGTAATGCAGCCAAAGTCTTTATCAAGTTCGCGAATTTGTAATTCATAACCACGTTCAACAATCAGTTGTTGGCGTTTGTACTTTTCTGCATTTGCAGGGTCCATTTGAGACATTAAGTAGTACTGGTTTGAAAGGATTAAGCGTTGAGCATTTGTCATATCCATTAGGATAACCTCAAAAATTATAATTAAAATTGTATAAAAAGTTGAAGCTAGATTAACAGTAAATGTAACACATAGAACATGATCTACATTAAGTTATGTGATCTTAGCTTAATCCAACGATGTTACCATCGCCATCAATGTCCAAATTCATGAATGCTGGCTTTTCTGGTAACCCTGGCATTGTCATTACATTTCCGCATAATGCGTAGATAAAGCCAGCACCTGCGCAAAGTTTTAATTCTCTGATAGGTACCACAAAATCTGTTGGCGCACCTTTAATGTTCCCATCTGTAGAAATAGATGCAGGCGTTTTTGCCATACAGACAGATAATGATTGGTAACCTAATTTTTCAAATGCCGCTAATTGTTGCTGGGCTTTTTCTGATAATTCGATTCGTTCAGCACCATAACCTTTTATTGCCACAGCATTAAGTTTATCGAATAAGCTCATCTCAGAAGTATATAAAGGAGTAAATTGTGTCTCTTGTTGACACGCTTTAATTACTTTCTCAGCTAACTCTAATGTACCGTCACCGCCTTTAACAAACGCTTCGCTAATTGCTACATCGACATTCATGTCTAAATTAGAAACCCAATTTAATAATGAATCTAGCTCTTCTTGAGTGTCTTCCGGGAATCGGTTAATAGCGACAACGACAGGCAAACCGTATTTAGCACAGTTATTGATGTGCCATAATAAGTTATCAAGACCCGCATCTAATGCTTCTTTATTTGGAGCAAATAATTCTTTAGGTAGCGATTGGCCTGGTGATAGAGGGAATAGGCCGGAATTGGCTTTAATACCACGTAATGTTGCGACTAAAACCGCACAATCTGGTGATTTTTCTGATAACGGTGCTTTGATATTACAGGCTTTTTCGAATCCCATATCTGAGCCAAAGCCACCTTCGGTAACGGTGTAATCCGTTAATTTTAAAGCGATGTTATCAGCAATGATTGATGAGTTACCGTGGGCAATATTTGCAAATGGTCCAGAGTGAACAAAGGTAGGTACACCTTCCAATGTCTGCATCAATGTTGGATTAATTGCAAACTTCATGGTTACCGTCATTGCACCAGCGACTTGTAAATCTTCAGTTGTTACTGGTTCACCATCTAAATTATAAGCAACGACAATGCGGCCGATTCGTTGGCGTAAATCTTGTAAATCGGTTGCAAGTGCTAAGATAGCCATTAATTCTGAAGCTGCAGTAATATCAAATCCATCTTCACGCTCATAGCCATTAATGGTTTTGCCATCTTCATTTTTGCCAATGGTTACCATGCGAAGAGCACGATCATTGTGGTCCATTACACGCTTCCAGACCACGCGTTCAGGGTCAATACGTAAAGCGGGTAACTCATTTTTTTCTGAGAAAACGTCATAACCTAAACGCTGTTCATGATAGATACGAGCATCAATGGCAGCAGAAGCTAGATTATGAGCAGCAGTGATAGCATGAATGTCACCAGTTAAATGTAAGTTTAACTCTTCCATTGGAGCAACTTGACTGTAACCACCACCAGCAGCTCCTCCTTTCACACCAAAAACAGGTCCCATTGATGGTTGTCGAATACAAGCACTGACAGATTCCCCTAATTTCGCCAGCCCTTGAGCAAGTCCGATTGTGGTCACTGTCTTACCTTCACCAAGTGGTGTCGGAGTGATAGCACTTACTAAAATTAACTTACCATTTGGTTCTGTTTTCAATCGTTTTAAGGCGTCGATATTTACTTTTGCCTTAAATGGACCTTGCGGAGTAATGTCATCATCATGCAGTCCTAAGTTTGACGCAATCGTTTTCATTCGTGTAAGTGTCGCAGTTTGGCAGATTTCAATATCGCTTTTCATAATAACGGGAACCTATAGGAAGTAGTTAAAACATCAGAAAAGAAAGCGTGCTTTTTATACCACATAATTGAGGTGATACAGAATCTATTCCATAAAAATAACTCAGAATTGACTGAATTATTTATAAGGTGTGATCAAGAGTATGAGCAAGCTTTAAGATTAGGTTAATGGTTTGTGATACGATTTATTATCAGTTTTATAAGCAAGGAATAGCGATTCATGTCTTGGCGTAACTTAAGTTTCCGGCGTCGTTTATTATCCGTTATGACGATTTCAGGTATAGGGAAGTTATTGATTTTATCTTTTTGTGCTTTTTTATATATCAAGCATTGGGAATCACAAGACAGTGGTGAAAAAGCACTTGGTATTGTTCGATTTATTTCTCAGTCTCCATTAGTTATTAAAGCTGTTGAGCAAAATGCTCCGAGATTAATTGAAAATAAAATAGAACGTTTGCGATCATCAATTGGCGCTGCATTTATAGTGGTTGGTAACATTGATGGGATCCGGATTGCTCATCCTATAAAAGAGAGAATAGGCAAACCAATGCAAGGAGGTGATAACCAGCAAGCTTTGCAATTTGGGCAATCTTATGTGTCATACGCAAAAGGTTCACTGGGAAAGTCTGTTCGAGGAAAAACGCCAATATTTGATTTAGACGGTAATATTATTGGGGTCGTTTCTGTTGGGTATTTGCTTACGAGTATTGATACCAAAGTGTCTCATTTCCTTGGTTTTTTCTTGGGCATGGCGGTATTGGTTATTTTTGCTAATGCCATTATCGCAAACTTTATTACTAGGCGTTTTCAACAATCAATTTTTGGATTTGAGCCTGAAGCGTTCGGTCGCCTATATAAAGAACAACAAGTAACATTATCGACGTTAAGAGAAGGCGTATTAAGTATTGATGCTGACGGGAAATTACGTTCAATTAATAACAGTGCCTGTGAGATATTGGGAATTGACGCCAACATCGCAATAAATAAACCGTTTGTTCAGGTATTACCGGACAGTGATTTGACTAAGTTGTTAGTAACACATAAATCTGAACATGATATTGAGCTACTTTTGAATGGGCAGGCTGTGATTGCTAACCGAGAGTTGATCCAAATGGATGGTAAGGTGATTGGTGCGGTATCTAGCTTTAGACGTAAAGATGAAATCAGTGAACTGACGAGTCAATTATCCCAAGTAAAACAATATGCAGACTTGCTTCGTTCTCAAACTCATGAACACCGAAATAAATTGAATACAATTAGTGGGTTAATCCAATTAGGGAAAATAGAAGAAGTTCAGCAAATTATAGGACAAGAAAGTTTACGCTATCAAAAATTAATTGAGTTTTTACGGGAAAGTATTTCAGAGCCAATGATTGCAGGGGTACTCCTTGGAAAAAGTGAAAGAGCGCGAGAATTAGGACTTACGTTAGATATAGAAGAAGGAACACAGCTTGATACGTTACCGGAGCATATTCGTGCGGAAGACATAGTGACGATCATTGGTAATCTTATTGATAACGCTTTTGATGCGACATTAACAAAACAAGAACTCCCATATTCTCCAGTTATCGTGAGCATTACGGATATTGGCCAAGAAGTCATTATTGAAGTTGAAGATAAAGGTTGCGGTTTGCCTGATTCACTGACGTTAGAGCAACTGACGCAAAAAGGTGTGTCAACGAAATCTGAGCACGGGCGTGGTGTTGGTTTGCATTTGATTCATCAATTAGTTGAGCAATACCGAGGTGAATTGACTGTAAGTAGTGAGATTGAAACAGGCACCGTCATGACGATTTATTTACCCAAAAAGTTGTCTTAATTGCCGATATATAAGCAAAAGGAAATTGTGTGAATAAGAATATACGGATTATTATTGTCGAAGATGATATTGGCATTGCCGAAATTCATCGACGTAATTTAGAAAAAATAGAGTCACTAGAAGTTATAGGTATTGCGGCAAGTAAAGATGAGGCAATGACGTTACTTGATGTGCTAACGCCTGATTTAGTGTTATTGGATATTTACCTTCCTGATGGCAATGGACTCGAAATTTTAAGAGAATTGCGTCAAAAAGAATCGTCTCCTGACGTAATACTAATTACCGCAGATAGAGATATGAATACCTTACAAGAAGCAATGCGTGGTGGTGTGATTGATTATCTTCTTAAACCGGTTATTTTTAGTCGTTTAGAAGAGTCAATTAATAAATATTTACAGCAAAAGAAACAATTTACAGAGCGAGTTGATATTGATCAATCCATGGTTGACGCCATGTTGCATTCTAATACCAGTACTCAAACAATAAGATTACCCAAAGGTATTGATGGCGTAACACTCGATAAGGTGCGTCAGCTATTTCATATTGAAAAGCAATTAACGGCGGATCAAGCAGGGGAATTAATCGGTGCAAGTCGAACCACAGCTCGTCGCTATTTAGAGTATTTAATTAGTTCAGGAGAATTGAGTGCTGATCTGTCTTATGGCAGCGTTGGGCGACCTGAACGAACCTATTTCAAAGCATAGAATTATTTTTAAGGCGTAACACCATGACACCGGCAACAAAATTATTAAAAAAAGCAAAAATTGAACATCAGGTGCTTGAGTATCATCATGATCCTAAAGCTCAAGCATATGGTCTTGAGGCCGCCGAAAAGTTGGGGTTAGATCAAAAAGAAGTATTTAAAACATTAGTTGTACAAGTGGATGAAAAAGAGCTCGTTGTAGGTATTATTCCTGTTGCAGAGCAACTTAGTATGAAGTTAATTGCAAAAGCGGTTAAAGGTAAAAAAGCAAAAATGGCTGATCCTGCCGTAGTTCAAAAGACAACCGGTTATGTACTTGGTGGTGTCAGTCCTCTTGGCCAAAAGAAGCGTTTAAAAACAGTTATTGATATTACCGCTGAATATCTGGAAACCATTTATGTTAGTGGTGGTAAAAGGGGGCTAGATATTGGTCTTGCTCCAAAAGATTTACAACAAGTGTTAAATGCGCAGTTTTTGGATATTAAAGCTGAGTAATTCACATCATGGAAGGGAGAAAACCATGAGAAAAAAAACAGTATCGCTTGTTCTTGGTAGCGGAGGGGCGAGAGGGCTTGCTCATATTGGTGTGATTCGCTGGTTAGAAGAACATAATTTTGAGATTGTATCGGTTTCAGGCTGCTCAATTGGTACTGTGGTTGGAGGCGTTTATGCTGCAGGTAAGCTTGATGAGTTTGAAGCGTGGATGCGCACAATAACTAAATTAGATATTGTCTCTTTAATGGATTTTAACTGGGGCAAAGGTGGTTTAATTAAAGGTGAAAAAGTGATGAATCGCCTTGGGGATATTTTAGGAGACCTTCGTATTGAAGACCTTTCAATCCCTTATACTGCGGTTGCCGCTGATATCAGTAATGAAAAAGAAGTGTGGTTACAAAAAGGCTCTTTGCTGCAAGCTATTAGAGCGTCTATTTCATTGCCTTTGTATTTAATGCCAATTGAATTTAATGGTAAGACGTTAATTGATGGTGGGGTGCTAAACCCGGTGCCGATCGCTCCAACGTTCGGTGACCATTCAGATATAACGTTAGCGGTTAATTTAGCAGGAGAAATCAGTCATAGTATTGATGACTTTGAAGTTAACCAAGTAAATATTTCAGCTGAAGATTCAAAAGAAGAAGACACACCGTTCCATAGAAAAGTCAGTGACTACTTTGGTTCTTTAACAGCAAAAACATCAAGAATTGATTTAGGGATGTATGATATTGCTAACCAAGCCTTTGATGCGATGCAAAGTACCATTGCGAGACAAAAGCTAGCATCATATCCGCCAGATATTACGGTTGAAATTGCACGAGATGCGTGTGGTACATTTGAATTTGAACGTACTGCAGAAATGATCGATTTAGGTTATGAGAGAGCTGAATATGCTCTAAAGCATCTGTTGTAATTGGCGAAAATCCAATAAAAAAGCTCATACTATTTGTATGAGCTTTTTCGTATTTTAGTTGGATGTAACACCATCAATACCAATAATAATCCGGTTATGATTACTGGTTAAATAACTCAGTTTTTTGGTGCCGGTTTTCTTTTTGGTTTATAGTTTAGAATTGAAATTGGTACTTCTTTACGAGGTGCGAAGCCTTCAATTTCTTTACGCACAATTAAATGACCTAAACGGCTTTCAATCATACATAAGTTTTTAAAATCGTCTTTAGAAACAAATGAAATTGCCTCACCTTTTGCTCCCGCACGACCAGTACGACCAATACGGTGAACATAATCGTCAGCTGGGAAAGGTAAATCATAGTTAACTACACGTGTTAATTCATCAATATCAATACCACGAGCAGCAATGCCAGTTGCAACTAAATATTGCAGTTTGCCTTCTTTAAAGTCGTTTAATACTTTTGCTCGTGCTTCTTGGCTACGTCCACTATGGAACGCTTCAGCTCTGATATCACGTTTTTCTAATTGGCTAACTAGTTTTGCGGCACCGTGCTTGGTTTCAATAAAGATCAGTGCTTGATCCCAATTGTTTTCTTTTATTAAATGACTAAGCAGTGCTGATTTCTTATCTTTATCAACTGTCGTTAACCACTGATCAATTTGTGGTGAAGATGTCGTTTTTGGAGAAATTGAAATCTCAATTGGGTTATTGATGGCTGTTTTTGCTAAATAACGAACTTGATCTGATAACGTTGCTGAAAACAGCATGTTTTGACGATCCAACGGTAAACGTTCGATAATTTTATTAATGTCTTCGATAAAGCCCATATCTAACATGCGGTCAGCTTCATCAAGAACCAGAATATCTAATTCATCAAAATGAATCGCACGTTGAGTGTACATATCAAGCAAACGACCCGGCGTTGCAACTAATACGTCAACACCTTCAATTAAGCGTTGTTTTTGATCTTTGTAGTCAACGCCACCATACATAGCAAGAGAGGTGATATCGATATGTTTGCTGTATTGTTGGATGTTTTCTTCAACTTGAATCGCGAGTTCGCGAGTTGGCGTTAAGATCAAGGCACGAATACGTTTTGCTCGAACCTTTGTTGAGTCTTCACTGAGAATTTCTAAAATAGGTAATACAAAGCTGGCTGTTTTACCTGTACCAGTTTGTGCTGCTGCAATTAGGTTTTTACCAGTAAGCGCAACAGGGATCGCTTTTTGTTGGATTGGTGTTGGTGCTTTATAACCCAACTCGTCGATAGCTTTTAAAATTGGGTCACTTAACCCAAGTTTAGAAAATGGCATGTGAAATCTCAGATATATGAATAGAAGGGGATTGTAGCATGAAAAAAAGAAATGACAGCAGAGGAATAAACACCAATACTTTTCTTAGTATTGGTGCTTAGTTTACTTCAATTCGGGATTTGAGTAGGTTATGACTTTAATGCCATCTTAGGGCGGATTACTTTATTTATTATAGAGAGAACCATTGGTAATATTAGTACTATCGCAGCGATAGCGGTAAAAGTCAGGGTGATAGGACGCTCCCATAAGAAACTTAATTCACCATCACTGATCATTAACGCTCGACGCAAATTTTCTTCCATCATTCCCCCTAAAATAAACCCGAGTAGTAGTGGAGCGAGAGGGAAGTTAGCTAGCCTTAATGCAATAGCCACAATTGCAATTAATATCATGATAAAAACATCAACGGTATTAAAGGAAACTAAGTAAACTCCTGTAATCGAGAAGAATAGTACCATCGGCATTAATACGGTTTTTGGTACTGCTAATAATTTTGAAATGTAAGGGATCAATGGCAAGTTAAGGATGACTAAAACAATATTACCGAAATACATTGAGATAATGACAGACCAAAAAATATCAGGGTGATCTACAAACAATCTTGGGCCCGGCTGAATACCATAGGCAATAAGCGCACCAAGCATTATCGCGGTGGTACCAGATCCCGGAATACCTAAAGTCAGTAGTGGAACAAAAGAGCCACTTGATGCAGCATTATTGGCTGATTCTGGTGCGACAAGACCACGAATGCTGCCTTTACCAAACTTTTCTTTTTTCTCTTTAGGTGCAAGGTTTCTCTCCATACCATAGCTTAAAAATGCAGCAATGGTAGCGCCGGCACCGGGTAGTACGCCAGTAAAGAAACCAAGAATGGATGAACGAACTGCAACCGGCGCAACTTCTTTCACTTCTTCTTTGGTGATTTTCATACTACCTAAATCAGACATTTTTCTTTGTTCATCTTCACGCGTGTCTTGTTCTGGTTTTAAAATTCCCATTAAGGTTTCCCCTAACGCGAATGTTGCCATAGCCAGTAATAAGAAGCTAAAACCATCCATTAAATCGGTTAATCCAAAAGTAAAGCGCTCAACACCAACACCTTTATCGATTCCTACGGTTGAAAGCATTAAGCCGAGAACTGTCATCATCCACGCCTTAATGACTTGACCTTTACCTGCAAATGCAGCAACCGCGGAAAGTCCAACAAGCATTAAGGCAAAATAATCAGAAGATTGGAAACTTAAGGAAACTTTCGCTAAGGCAGGAGCCGCAACTAATAGCATGATTGCCGATAGTGTACCGCCGGTAAAAGAAGAATAAGCCGCGAGCGCGAGTGCTTTACCTGCTTGCCCCTTTTGTGCCATAGGGTAGCCATCGAAGGCAGTGACAACCGTTGAAGAGCACCCCGGAGCATTGATTAGGATAGATGAGGTAGAGCCACCGAAAACAGCACCATAATAAACGCCTGCCATTAAGATCATGCCTGACGCAGGATCTAACCCATAGCTAATTGGGATCATTAACGCAATGGCGGAAATTGGTCCCAACCCAGGCAGCATTCCAATAAAAGTTCCGACAAAACAACCGAGCATTACCATCATTAAATTGGTCGGCATAATCGCAGTAGATAAACCTGATAAAATTCCATCTAACATAACTAATTCCTTTAATTACTAACCAATAAATAGATAGCCGGGTTCTAGATAAATATCTAAGCCTTTAGTCAGCAGCAACCAAAATCCAGTAACAAATGGGAAGGATGCTCCAAATAATATAGATTTTCGTCTCTCACCCAATAAATAAAATCCTGCAAGTAAGAAGAAACTGGTCGCTAAAACAAAACCTAACCAAGTTAATCCGATGCCATACAGAACCATTAAACTAATAAAACCAAACAATAGCTTCCAATTAAAACCTAGAACAGCGCCACTTTTTTCATCGGGTTGAGCTGTAACGATAAGAAGTAATGAAAGGAATATTCCTGCAAATGTTAATAGATAAGGGAGCGTACGAGCGGTGAAGGGCTCATATTCATCGCCAGGAAATAAAGGGATTAAACTGGTTTGGTAGCCATAACAGAGACAGACAATTAAAAATATAACTGCGCCAACACGGTCACGACATAATAGAGAAGAGCCAGAATACGACATAAGTTCTCTCCATGAGGTGGTTAAATCAATGAAAAAAGAAAAGCTACCTTGGAATAGAGCAAGTCACATCTAAAGCAAGGAGGATTAATGAACCATATCCGGAGGAGTCATTAACCGATCCAAGGTAGCTTGAAAGGTTATTTTAGAAAGCCAAGTTCACGCATTAAATCGCCCATGAGTTTTTCTTGGTCTTCAAGGAAAGCGTAAAAATCTTTATCGCCCTTGTAGTTATCAATCCAACCATTACGGTCACGAACCACAGTCCATTGCTCTGTTTCGTACATTTTTTCAAATGCCTGAGTATACTCATCGATTTTTGCTTGTGGTGTTCCAGGTGCCGCAAAGAAACCTCGCCAGTTAGCAAACACAGTTTCGTTGCCATATTCAGTAAGCGTTGGAATATCTGGAGCGCTATCTAAACGTTTTGGCGCTGTAATCGCAAGGATGCGAACTTGACCACTTTTCGACATCTCAAGAACTTCTCCAAGTCCTGTTGAAAGTAATGGTGTTTCACCTGACAATAAAGCTGCCATTGCTTTTCCACCTGCGTCATAAGCGATATAACGAACTTTTCGAGCATCAAATCCTTCACCTTTAAAGGCGGCTGCAATTACGAGATGATCCATACTGCCACGAGCTGAACCTCCAGCGATTTTTACTGAGCGAGGGTTCTTTTCAAAATCAGCAACGACTTGTTCCCAACTCGTATACTTAGAGTCTTTATTGACGACGATGGCTCCATAATCAGCAATGGTTGCTGCAATTGGTGTCAAGTCTCTAAATGATTGTGGGAAGATACCGCTTAGAGAACGGATCACAATAGGTGTTGAGTTCACCATTAATGTGTCGGGTTGGCGTTCAGCGGTTTCAATCAAATGTGCAATTGCTTTACCGCCACCGCCACCAGAGAGGTTTTGGTAGGAAGCTTGTTCAATAATGTCAGATTTTAATAAGACATCACCCGTCCCACGAGCGGTCATATCCCAACCACCACCGGCACCTCCAGGGATAATAAAGTGGATTTTTTCAATATCAGCAGCAATCGCTGAGCTTGAAAATGCAACTGTGGCTGCAATCATTGAAGCGGTGATCTGTTTTTTAAATGAAGTAAGCATGAATAGCATTTCCTTATGTATAGTAGGGATACCAACCTCTTTGGGCTGTTTATGTTCACCTTATTTACTGCTTTTTCTTAGTTGTTGCGAAAATGTTATTTGGTTGAGTCTTTTTTTTCTATATAGGGAAAATAAAGGATATTTAGAACATAAAGGGAATTTAGTTCATAAAGTTCATGCAGATTTTAGGAACGAAAAAAGCCACGCAATTCAATGGATTGCATGGCTTTTTTATTACTACTGATGTTACTTAAATTTTATTGAGTTTTGAACTCATTTAATTTTTCAGTTAATGAATGACTTTCTTTGGTTAGCTCTTCCGTATCTTTTAGTGACGTTTGCATATCACACAATACTTCGTTGGCTGCTTCATTAATGCTTGTAACATTACGATTAATTTCTTCTGATACTGAGCTTTGCTCTTCAGCTGCCGAAGCTATTTGATTATTCATGTCATTAGCAACCAGAATTGCACTGCTGATCTCTTTGAGATTTTCTTGTGCAATTAACGTTTCTTCTTTTGTTGATAATGCTTGTTTTTGGCTGTTATCCATTACAGTAACAATACTTTGAGTATTTTGTTGTAGGACACCAAGCATGTTATTGATCTCTTGAGTAGAAGTTTGCGTACGACTCGCTAGATTTCTTACTTCATCTGCAACCACCGCAAAACCACGACCGTATTCACCTGCACGAGCGGCTTCAATTGCAGCATTTAGTGCAAGTAGGTTGGTTTGCTCTGCAATACCTCCAATTTCCGCCAAGATATTTTGAATATCATTGCTTGATGCTGATAGGTTAACCACTTGTTCTTGAGCTTCATTAATAAATTGTGCTAGTTCTTCAACAGAAGCTGCAGCTCTATCCATGATCTTTTGACCATCTTCGCTGCTTGTTTGAATTTGGCTTGCTGCTGTCGCTGCTTGTAGTGCAGATGAAGCCACTTCCATTGCCGTTGCACTCATTTCATTAATTGCTGTTGCCAACTGAGTTACTTCATTCACTTGGTTTTGCAGTTTAACTTGTGATTTCTCTGTTTCTGCCATGGTGTTCATAGAAGATTGAGATACTAACTCAGCAGTGTCTTTTGCGTTATGTAATGTGTTCTGAACTTTTTCAATAAAAGAGTTAAACCAGAAGGCTAACTGACCAATTTCATCTTTTGAATCAATATTAATTCGTTGAGTTAAGTCACCATCACCTTGAGCAATATTTTCAAAACGAGAGGTTAAGTTCATAAGTGAATTACCTATTTGTCTTGCTAAAATAAAGATAATAGCAATACCGATAATCGATGAAATTAAACCGCTTAGAAGGCCGTTTGAAAGGGCATCATTGCTTAATTCATGACTTAATGAATTAAAATCAGTGATCTCTTTTTGTAATACATTTGATGGTATAGAAACCATAACGATCCAAGGTTTAGACCCTGTTTCAATGGTTGCAATCGCCGTTTTAAATTGTCCAATGTCTTTTAAGAAAACTGTTTTATTTTGAGCTTCTTGTTGGATTTGTCCCCAGTTTTTGGCGAAATCATCCTTTACTTTTTTACCGACTAATTCTTCATTTTGGCTGAACGAAAGTAGTGTACCGTTCCATGATGCAATAGAAACAGCGGCCTCTGGAATACCAATAGATTGAGCTGCTTTTTTACTGATTTCTTGGAAGCTTTTGATAGACCAATCGTATCCTAATGAACCTACAATTTTATTGTTGTAAAGTAATGGTAAGCTGATGGTCGTAATAAGTTCTTGGTTACCTCTTACATTGTAGTAATAAGGTTCCATAACAAAACTTTTTCCTGATTCAAAAGGAGCTAGATGCCATTCATCAATACGTTCACCATTATTATTTAAAGACGTATTGTTAAAGCTATCCATACCTAAAGCTTCAAAGCTTGAACCTGTAGGAGAGAAAAATGGGGATAATACGCCTTGCTTGTTTAGCGCTTTTTGTGTGAGTACGGAGTCATCTTTAATGAAATTAGTTTCTTCCCATACCATATACCCAGCAAATACACTTTCATTTTGAATTTTTAGAGAAGACGTGAATTGCTCAACCAAAAGACTTGCATTTGCTTGATGTTGGTTTGAAAGTTCTAACAGTGACTGTAACTGTTTTAGGTTACTGATTACGGGTGCAAATTGACCGTTTAACTCGGCACGTTGTTGGTCTGCGATAGACAACAATTTATAGTCAATATTTGCAGCAAGTTGATTTGAAACTTGCTGAGTGATCTCTTTATTTACCCCGTTATATGACACTGTTGTAAAAAACATTGCTGTACTTAGAGTTATGAATATTGCAAGACCTGCGCTAACTGCAATACGTGTTTTTATTGATTTGAACATAATTAATCCATTTCAAATAATTATTTATAGATTTACTTATCGGCGGAAAATAAATAATCCTTAATAAAAGAAAGGATGTTTTATAAGTTTTGTACTTATTGCTATTCACGTTAAGTTCACAATTGCTGGTTTATACTGATAATTCATATTTAGACACATGCTAACTCTCTCTATTTATTGCTTTTCTGTTATTCTTAGAATGTTAGTTAAATCTATATTACTTTTAATGGTGAAAGAAAATGAATAAAAAAATACTATTACCTTTGTTGTGCTCGATTGCTTTGATGGGTTGTGATGATGCAAGTGAAACCATTGATAAGGCACAAAATGCAGCTAACCAAGCCGTGGATAGCATGCAATCAAAATTAGAAAGTATGGATTTTAAAGACCTGAATTTAGAGCAATTTGATGGCGCTGTTGGTTCTGCATCTGAGTTTGCTGAATCAATTAATGAAGCATTAAATGCAGATTATACCAATCCAAAGGCGTTAACTGAGATACAAGAGCACATTGCCAATGCATATAGTTGTTTGGTTGAGGCTTCATCTGAATCAAATGCAGAGAAACTGCTAAATAAGGTAATGTCTAAAATCACAAATGAAGATGCACAAAGCTTGATTGAAAAAGGCGTAGAAAGCGTAAAAGAGATGCAAGAGTGTGTAATGTAGAAATATAAGTGTATAAATTTAAGCCCTGTGATGGTCTCTGTATAAAGAGTATCGCAGGGCTTTTTATTGCTTGTTAGTCTTTATGATCAATTCAAGTAAGTAAACTACTTGAATTGATAAAGATTACAGCTTGTCTGTCAGTTCAATAGCTTGACCGATGTAGTTAGCTGGAGTCATCTCTTTTAGACGAGCTTTCTCATCTGCAGGGATTTCTAAACCGTCGATGAATGCACGCATGCCTTCGCCATCTACACGCTTACCACGAGTCAGTTCTTTTAGTTTTTCGTATGGCTTTTCGATGCCGTAACGACGCATTACTGTTTGTACAGGTTCAGCAAGAACTTCCCAGTTTTTATCTAGCTCAGCTTCAAGTGCAGCACGGTTAACTTCTAATTTGCTAATGCCTTTTAGAGTTGATGTGTATGCAATGATAGCGTAGCCACAACCAACACCTAGGTTACGAAGAACCGTTGAGTCAGTTAGGTCACGCTGCCAGCGAGATACAGGCAGTTTTTGTGCTAGGTGGCTAAAGATAGCATTAGCAAGACCTAGGTTACCTTCTGAGTTTTCAAAATCGATTGGGTTAACTTTGTGCGGCATTGTTGAAGAACCGATTTCACCAGCAATCGTTTTTTGTTTGAAGTGGCCAAGAGCAATGTAGCCCCATACGTCACGGTCAAAATCAAGAAGGATAGTATTGAAACGAGCAATCGCATCAAATAGCTCAGCGATGTAATCGTGAGGTTCGATTTGAGTTGTGTATGGGTTCCAAGTTACACCTAGAGACTCTGTGATGAACTCTTCGCTGAATTTGTGCCAATCAACATCCGGGTAAGCAGAAAGGTGAGCGTTATAGTTACCAACAGCACCATTGATTTTTGCTAGGATTTCAACGTTTTCGATTTGCTTGTATTGACGTTCCATACGGTACGCCACGTTAGCCATTTCTTTACCCATAGTCGATGGAGAAGCTGGTTGACCGTGTGTACGAGACAGAAGTGGAATGTCACGGTATTCGTTTGCTAATGCTTTAATCGCATCAATAACGTTACGAATTTCTGGAAGAATTACTGTATCACGAGCTTCTTTAAGCATTAGAGCGTGAGACGTGTTGTTGATATCTTCTGAAGTACATGCAAAGTGAATGAATTCATTAATAGCGTGAAGCTCTGGAACTTCAGCTACTTTCTCTTTTAGAAAGTATTCAACTGCTTTAACGTCATGGTTTGTAGTGCGTTCAATTTCTTTGATACGCATTGCATCTTCTTCATTGAAGTTTGCTGCGATGTTATCTAAGAATTGATTCGCTTCTGCGCTTAATGCAGCTACTTCCGCAATCGTTTGCGTAGCAGCTAGTTTTTGAAGCCAACGAACTTCAACAACAGTACGGTACTTTAGTAAGCCATACTCACTAAAGATGCTGCGTAGAGAAATTGTTTTACTTCCGTAGCGACCATCTACAGGTGAAACAGCAGTTAATGCTGACAATTCCATGTGAATCTCCTAGATATGTATAAATGTTAAAGGAAAAAGCCTACCTGAAATCAAGTAGGCTTTAATTTTTTAAATTCGAGCGAGAATAATTTTTGCTTGCTCAACCATTTTCTTTCGGCCAAAGATCAAGTGACGGCGTTTGCCTCCCACTTGACGCCACAGCACGGCTGAGCGAATACCTGATAACAATAGAGCTCGTACCTTATGCTGAGTCATCGGTTGTTGAAGAACTGATGGAGTACCTGTTACTTGAATTCGTGGACCCATTGGGCTGATCACATCCAAGTAAATGCTCGCAATATTACTCAGCATTTGTTCATCGTGAATGTCAAAGTGCTCAAGCTGGCGTTCGATAGTACCGATACGCTCACCTAATTTACTCATGCCATCACGATGACCTGCTAGCTTGCGCTCTAGAGCCATAAGGCTAATAAGGTAACGAGTTAATTCACTACCTGAAGGCGTATTATCAAAATCGCGAACTAAGCACTCTAAGCCAATTCGTAAATTTGATTCTTTTCCATAAACAGCAACCGTATTACTTGGGTTGGTTTCTAGAATTGATTGAATAGCTGTGTCAAACGCCTCTTGATCACAGTGACCATCTTTTGCCATTTTTTGAACTAAGCTTGCAGCTTGGCAAATGCCAGCAAATGCAATGGTTCTGTCAAATAAAGTGTTTGCCACGCGTTAACTCCTTAAATACGCTCTTCGATAATACCGCCACCTAGACATACTTCGTCTAAGTAGAATACTGCAGATTGACCCGGAGTCACTGCAATTTGCGGCTCGTCAAAAATCACTTTAATGTTTTCATCATCAACTGGGATGATAGTACAAGGGATATCAGTTTGACGGTAACGTGTTTTAACCGTACAGCTCAATGGTGCTTTAATCGGTGTGCGATCAACCCAATGAAGTTGAGAAGCCAATAGACCTTGAGATTTCAATAATGGGTGATCTTTGCCTTGAACTGCAATTAATACGTTTCGTTTTAGATCTTTTTCACCAACGAACCATGGATCTTCATTACCGCCACCGCCTTTGGTGCCGCCAATGTGTAGACCTTTACGTTGACCTAAAGTGTGATACATCAAACCTTGGTGTTGACCAATCACTTTACCTTCAGGTGTTTCGATATTACCTGGTTGTGCTGGTAAGTATTTGCCTAAGAATTCAGTGAATTTACGCTCACCGATAAAGCAGATACCTGTTGAATCTTTTTTCTTCGCTGTGATCAAATCTTGCTCTTCGGCAATGCGGCGTACTTCTGGTTTCTCAAGTTCACCTACAGGGAATAAACTACGAGCAACTTGCTCTGAGCTTAATGTGTATAGGAAGTAGCTTTGATCTTTATTTGAGTCCAAACCACGTAACATCTGTGGTTTAATACCATTAGCGATTTCTTCAGCTGTTGGGAAGGTACGACGAACGTAGTGACCCATAGCAATAAAATCAGCATCAAGCACTTCATCAGCAAATTCTAAGAAGGCTTTAAATTTAATTTCTTTATTACATAAGATATCTGGGTTTGGTGTACGACCCGCTTTGTATTCCTCTAGGAAATATTCAAATACGTTATCCCAATATTCAGCAGCAAAGTTAATGGTGTGAAGGTGAATACCTAATTTGTCACACACCGCTTGCGCATCTGCTAAATCTTCGGCTGCAGTACAATATTCCTCGTTGTCATCTTCTTCCCAGTTTTTCATGAAAAGACCTTCAACTTGGTATCCTTGTTGCTGAAGTAGGTAGGCTGATACTGAAGAATCCACACCACCGGACATACCGACGATGACTTTCTTTTGGCTGTTGTCTGACATTCTTTAACACCACTAATAAAACTTGAGGCAGATTCTAACAGAAAGAATATGCATGGGACAGATCCGAGAGCAAAATCACATAATTATATCGGTAAAAATATGTGATTTTATGGCTTTCAGTCTTTTAGATTTAACCGTTTTGCTAAACGATGTAAATTTCCTGTATCAAGTTGCAATGCTCTGGCTGTTGCAGCCCAATTTTGTTGCTGTTCTTGATATGTTTTTTTAATTAAATTAGCTTGAAATTCATCCGTGGCAGAGCGTAAATCTTTTGTGTTTTTTGAATGTGATGTAACAATCTGATTCGTTATGCTTTTTTCTGCATGGTTTTCTTTTTTTATTAAGAAATGTGTAGGAGATAATACTAAATCAGAATCGTCATTTTGAGCTCTTGATAAAACGGCAGCTCGGCTTATTACATGCTCTAATTCTCGAATGTTCCCAGGCCATGAATATTCATTAAGTAAAGTGATGGCTTCTGGTGTGATTCGTATACTCGTCGCCCCTAATTTAATACGACTTTTTTCAGCAAAGTAACCAACGAGTAAAGTGACGTCATTACCTCTGTCTCTAAGCGGTGGAACAAAAATAGGGAAGACACTTAATCGATGATATAAGTCAGCACGAAAATCACCATTTTTTACCTCATCACTCAGTGTTTTGTTGGTAGCAGCGATAATTCGTGTATTTACTTTAATATGGTTGTCATCACCAATACGTTGAATATCACCATATTGTAAAACACGCAGTAATTTAGCTTGCAGAGCCAATGATAACTCGCCTATCTCATCCAGAAATAGCGTACCATTATCAGCCGATTCAAATTTTCCTTTTCTGTTACTGATCGCCCCAGTAAAAGCGCCTTTAACGTGCCCAAATAGTTCACTTTCTGCAACGGATTCAGGTAATGCCGCGCAGTTTAAATACACTAAGTTTTGTTGAGAGCGTGCTGATCTTTGATGTAAAGCACTTGCAACTAGTTCTTTACCTACACCTGTTTCGCCCGTAATTAATACGGATAATTCTGTATTAGCAACGGCGTTAATGTTGGCTTGCAACTCTTGCATTGCAAGGGATTCACCAATCATTTCAACATGATTATCAGATGATCCCTCAAATGATGAGTTATTTGAGTTTTCTCCCGATTGATTTTCTAATCTTTCCATCAATAAAGCGGTATGCAAGCTAGTTGCTGCTAATGCACTGATTATTCTTAACTCTTTGTTTGTGAATGTATCAAATTGAGTAGGGTCAAATGCATCTATTGTGACCGCTCCAATTAATCGCTCATTAACCAGTAGAGGTAATCCAATACATGAATGGACCTGCAACTGACGCTCTTCGTTAGCAATCAAACCATCATAAGGATCAGGTAAATCACTATCTGAAGGAAATCGAACAATGTCTCCAGCTCGAGCAATTGCCTCTAAACGAGGATGTTGAGAAATAGAAAAACGACGACCAATGACATCACTGTCTAAGCCGTTGGTAGCAAGAGGAGAAAAATATTGATTTTTAAATAATAGAAGAGCGGAAGCATCGCATTTTAAGGCATGTCTGATCGTTGATAATAAACGTTCAAAACGATCTTTGCTTGATAATCCAGAGGTGAGATCCAATGCAATTTGAACCCATTCATCTTTAATATTTTTCATTGAAACCTCGTAGATATAAACAGTGTTAATTTGACAATTATAGTGTCATTTTAACATAAGTAAATGGCTGTCATTATGACATTTATATTTACTGTTTAATATTAAAGTTATTATAAAACAATGAGATAAAAATTGGCATGCGCAATGCAATATGAGTAGTAACGCTAATAATTAAATGAGAAAAAACAATGACTATTCATATTAAAAATAATGTTAACTGGGTTGGCCAACGTGATTGGGAAGTATCTGATTTCCATGGTACTGAATTTAAAATGACCAAAGGCACAAGCTATAACAGTTACCTTATCCAAGAAGAAAAAACAGTACTCATTGATACGGTGGACCATCGTTTTAGCCACCAGTTTATTCAGAATTTAGAAATGGAAATTGATCTTGCTAGCATTGATTACATCGTAATTAACCATGCAGAAGAAGATCACGCAGGTGCGCTTTCTGCGTTAATGGAAAAGATCCCTGGAACGCCAATTTATTGCACTGAAAATGCGATTGATTCCATTGTCGGGCATCATCATCACCCTGAATGGAATTTTAACCCAATTAAAACGGGTGATGCGTTAGATATAGGTAATGGCAAGCAATTGATTTTTGTTGAAGCACCAATGCTGCACTGGCCAGATAGCATGATGACGTACTTAACAGGTGATGCAATTTTGTTTAGTAATGATGCATTTGGCCAACACTATTGTGACGAACGTTTGTTTAATGACGAGGTAGATCAAACGGAATTGATGGATCAATGTTTACGTTACTACTCGAATATCCTTACGCCATTCAGTGCTCTGGTTATCGCTAAAATTAAAGAAGTATTAAGCTTCAATTTACCAGTCGATATGATCGCAACCTCTCATGGTTGTGTATGGAGAAAGAATCCAACTCAAATTATTCATCAATATTTAGAGTGGGCTGATAATTACCAAGAAGATCGTATTACGATTTTTTATGATTCTATGTCAAACAACACTCGAATGATGGCTGATGCTATTGCCCAAGGTATTCACGATGTCGACCCTGCTGTTGCAGTCAAAGTATTCAATGTTTCTCGCCAAGATAAAAATGACATTTTAACCAGTGTGTTCCGCTCAAAAGGGATCCTTGTAGGTTCATCAACCATGAACAATGTAATGATGCCTAAAATTGCGGGCATGTTAGAAGAGATCACCGGTCTTCGATTTAGAGCAAAAAAAGCAGGAGCATTTGGTAGTTACGGTTGGAATGGTGGTGCTGTTGATCGAATCCATTCACGTTTAACCGATGCCGGTTTTGAAACTGCCGTTGGTTTAAAAGCGAAATGGCGTCCAGATGGTAAAGCAATGCAGTTATGTCGAGAGCATGGACAATGTATTGCAAAACAGTGGGCGTTAGCACCATTAACAACGACATTTAATACAATCAATGTTGAGAAAGAAACTCAGACAATAGAGGAACCAGTTATTCTCGTTGAACCAAGTGTCGAATTAGAAAAAACGGCGAAAGAAGTGACATCATCAAAAGATGCAAAACAGTGCATGCTTTGCTCGGTATGTAATTGGGTTTATGACCCTGAAATTGGTGAGCAGAACCAAGGTGTAGAACCGAATACACCGTGGTCTTTGGTTCCTGATGATTTCTTATGCCCTGAATGTCATTTAGGTAAAGACGTATTTGTGGAAATTAATTAGGAGAAAAGATCATGAATTTACCTATCGTTATTATTGGTAGTGGTTTTGCCTCTTACCAATTAATTAAAACCATTCGTCGAACTAACAGTGATTGTCCAATTCACGTCTTTACGAATGACAGTGGTGATGACTATAACAAGCCAGATTTGAGTCACGTATTTTCAAAACAACAAAGCCCAGAAGAGGTAGTTACATTATCTGGAGGGGATTTTGCTGAGCAATACAACGTCATTCTACATAGGCACACTTTGGTTGAATCGATTAACCCAGAGCAGCAAACCATTACGGCAAATGGTGAGCAATATACTTACGATAAATTAGTATTAGCGACTGGATCTCATACGTTTGTTCCACCTTTTCATGGGGACGGATGTGAGGACATTTTGACCTTAAATAGCTTGAAAGAGTTTTCAGCGATTCAACAAAAAATACTGGATGCAAAAAATATACTGGTTATTGGTGGTGGTTTAATAGGTACAGAGCTTGCAATGGATTTGGCAAATGCAGGAAAAATGGTGACCTTGGTTGAGCCAAATAGTCATTTACTGGCCAATATGATGCCTGATTTTATCTCTTTACCTCTTGAGAACGCTTGTAAAGAAAAGGGAGTTACTGTCAATTTATCCGATTGTGTGCAAGCCGTGAATAAGCAAGAACAAGGTTACAGAGTAACAACCAGTAATGGTCATTCGTATTACGTGGATTGTGTAATATCGGCAGCAGGATTAAAACCTAATACGCAATTAGCAACAGAAGCAAATCTCATGGTTAATCGGGGGATTGTGGTGGATTCAAATTTACAAACATCAGCTAATAATATCTATGCTTTAGGTGATTGTGCGGAAATTGAAGGCAAAGTGATGGCGTATCTTCAACCTATCTTATTAAGCGCGAATGCATTAGCTAAAACACTATTAGGTACAGATACTGCTCTTGCACTGCCTAATATGATGGTGAAAGTGAAAACACCTAATTATCCAGTACAGTTAGCAGGTAATACATCCACTGATATTGAACGATGGTCTGTTGATATCGATACACAAGGTGTGTGTGCGAAAGCTTACGACGTAAATAATCAATTAACGGGATTTGTAGTAACAAATGAGCGAGTTAAAAACGCTTTCACACTATTTAGAGAGTTAAATACAACGAATTAAAAAGAGGTGAACTATGACAGAAATTCCTCATGGCTTAATTAAAGGCGTTGTCTTAAAGCGTCATGATTGGACTGATAGATTATTCAGTTTGTTTGTTGAAGCGCCAATTAATGCTTATCAAGCGGGGCAGTTTACCAAATTGGCATTATTAAATGATAAAGGCGATTGGATAAGAAGGGCGTACTCTATCGTTAATAACCCTGATCATATTGAAGGGCGAGAGCGAATGGAATTTCTGATCATAGCTGATCAAAGCGGGGAGTTATCTCCTTGTTTGCAAAAACTGAATGCTGGTGATGAGGTTTTTGTTGGCAAAGATGCCAGTGGTTTTATGACCATTGATGAGATACCTCAAGGCGTGGAGGATTTATGGTTATTATCAACAGGTACAGCCATTGGTCCATTTATATCGATATTAGAAACACCAGAACTTGAAATGCGCTTTAAAAATCTCGTGTTAGTTCATGCGGTAAGAACAGAGTCTGAACTAATTTATCAACAACGAATTGAGCAGTTATCTAAACGATATAATAAGAGGTTTCATTATGTACCAATTGTTTCTAGAGAATATGTCAGCGGAGCTTTATGTGGACGAATCCCGTCTTTATTGCTCAACGGAGAGCTTGAAAAGAGAGCAGAACTTCAACTTAGTAAAGCATCTAGCTTCTTATATATTTGTGGCAACCCTAACATGGTTAAAGACACATCTGATGCACTAAAAGTATTCGGTTTTGAAAAGCATTTACGTCGCAAACTTGGGCAATTTAGCTCAGAAAATTATTGGTAATGATTTACACGGTTCGAATCATACAAAACGATTTGGAGAAATATCATGAGTCATTTACGTATTCCAAAAAATTGGACAATTCAGCGTTCAACGCCATTCTTTACTAAAGATAATGTACCTGAGGCACTATTAACTCATCATAATACAGCTGAAGATGTATTCGGGCAGCTATGTGTAATGGAGGGGGTTGTCACTTATTATGGATTTGCAGATTCAGAAGCAACAGAAGCTGAGATTAAAGTTGTCATTAATGCAGGACAGTTTGCTACAAGCCCACCGCAATATTGGCACCGTATTGAGTTAAGTGACGATGCTCAATTCAATATTAATTTTTGGTCTGATCAAGATAAAAGCGGTAAGAAAATGTTTAATACGAAATAGTTTATACTTTTTGTATAGAGAATGTATTTCAGCCATCAATGCACTTGTGAGCATTGATGGCGAGAAACAATTAATATTAGATTTTAAAGAAAGAAAGGAGGTGTTTTTGTTCTTCAGACTGTCGAGCTAATATTTCACTTTCCTGAGCATTCTTTTTAATACTCTCAGCATTTTGGTTGACCATTTCTGAGGTTAACATGATATTTTTCGTTATTTCTTGGGTTACACAAGCTTGCTCTTCAGAAGCCGTAGCTACTAGTGTATTCATTTCCGAGATATGCAGTACTGCGTTCGAGATTTGATTGAAAGCCATATTCACTTCTTCTGCAATGACTTGAGACTCTTCCACTAAATGTGAGTTTCCTGTCATGTGTTGATCTGCTTTTTCTGACTGTTCTTGTAATTTTGAAATGATTTCTTGAATGCTAACTGTGGAATGTTGAGTTTTTGCCGCTAGTGCACGAACTTCATCAGCAACAACAGCAAACCCTCTTCCTTGCTCACCAGCACGAGCCGCTTCAATCGCTGCATTAAGTGCTAATAAATTCGTTTGCTCAGAAATATTATTAATAACTTCAACGACAGAGCCAATATCGGAAGAATATTCACGTAATTGATTTACTATCGTTGCTGATTCTTTTACCGAATCATTAATTTTTTCAGCAATGTTTTTTGAACGTTCTAATGCATCGTAGCCTTCAGAAATACTATTGTTTGCATTCACTGTTGCTTTTTCTGCATTAGAAGCATTAATACTGACTTCCGTGGCTGTCTGAGATAACTCATTGACAGCAGTCGCAACTTGTTCAATTTGTTCTAATTCAATTTGAACATTCGTTGTTGATTCTTCCATTACGCTTGTTAACGCTAGTGATGCAGAAGATACTTTTTCTGCAATAGTGTGAGACCCTTGAGCTATGGTGGCTAATTTATCAACCGTTTGATTTATACTATAAGTTAATTGAGCCAGTTCATTTGAACCATTATCTTCTGGTTGCTTTGATGATAAATCACCTTCTGCAATTTTCAGCATTGCATCTTTTATAGAAATAATTGGATTAACAATTGAGCTTGATAATACAAATGAAATAGCAAGCATTAACATTGAGAAAAGAAAACTAATCATACTGAACATAGTAATTAAGGAAGAGAATTTTTCTTCAGAATTTGAAATTGAATCATCAACACGATCAGAAAGTTCAGTAGTAAATAAGTTTAATTTATTGACTAGATCCATGCCTAGCATACTTGCATGGTCTTGCCATTGTCTAAGTTCTTCTTTAGACATTAAGCCATTAGCATAATTATTTAATACGGTTTCGGTTTGTGCCATGTGCTGATAGTAAGTATCAAACGCCATTTTTCTTTCTCTAGTCGATTGTCGACCATCATCTTTAAATAATTTATTAACGTCGGCATACCAAGTATTTAGTGCGTTTGTATAGGTTTGACGATATTTATCATCTTGAAGTGAACGGAAATAATGAACACGTATAACCCATAGTTGGGTTACTTCTTGGTCATTCACAAAGTTGATTGTATTCACTGCATTTGATATTTGAAGGCTTGATTCTTTTTGTGCAGTTTCAAAATATTGAAATGAGATATAAATGACTAAAAAGAAAAAACTAATAGTGATCCAACTTAAACCGAGTAATTGTGTTTTTAATTTAACGTTTTTTAGAAAAGTAAACATATAAAATGTAAGATGCTGAAAAAAATGTGATGCGGATTGTATTTATAAAAAATGAAAAGGGAATATTAACCTTTTAATTATTTAGAGTGTTTGCACTAAAAATGAGCGTTTTTATTTTCTGGCATTATTGTTGATATTTTTTTTGCATATCTAGCTTCTATTGCATTTTGTTTTTATATGAATATTTGGTGTTAAAGTCGATTTTTCTACTGTTAATATTTTCCAAATGAATGCGTTTTTTACTTGTTCTATGGCATAGTAGACGAAATTATTAAGTGAGAAGTAAGATGACAGAACAACTAGACGATTTCATGACTGAAGAAACATTGATTGAAACCGTAAAAAATCAAATTGAAGATGGCAGTCCTATCGCAGTTAAAGAAACATTAATGCGTTTAGTTATGACGGGTAATCCACGTGAAGAAGCGATTGAAATGATGGCGTGTGCGCTTGCAATTGAAGTCTTTGATGTAATGAAAAATGGCGCTGAGTTTAATCAAAAGCGTTATAAAGAAAACTTAGAATCATTGCCTGACATGAGTTTTATGGGTGATGAATAATTCCAATATTAGTAGGCAGTCATTGTCTTTGATATTGAAATAAAAAGGCCTGATAGTGTTAATACTATCAGGCCTTTTTGTATAATATGTCTCGTCCTGAAATGTGTTTACACATTTAGGACTTTTATATGACAAATCAAGAAAAAACAAAGAATAAGCGAACTCAACGCGATTATTCATTAGGCTTTAAATTGCAGCTTGTTGCCGCTATAGAAAAAGGCGATATGACCTATAAGCAAGCTCAAAACATTTATGGCATTCAAGGTCGATCTACCGTACTTACTTGGTTAAGAAAACACGGTAAGATGGACTGGTCTCAATCACCTAAGATTATTATGCCTAAATCCCCGAAAGCGAAAGAATCGCCTGCACAAAAAATTAAACGTTTAGAGCGAGAGCTTGATGATGAAAGAATGCGTAATTTATTACTTAATGAAGTAGTGAATATCATGGACGCAGAACATGGTGCAGGCCTTAGAAAAAAGTATATTGCCAAGGAGCAAGAAGTCTTCAAAAGCAGAAAATGATCAGCTTAGAGCGAGCTAGTCAGCTACTTGGCATTACAAGACAATGTATATACCAACAAGAACGTAGAGCTCTGAAACGTGCCGTTGAACTTTCACCGGTTAAAAATATGGTGCAAGAAATTCGTCGATATATGCCTCGTATTGGAGGTAAAAAATTATATTTTTTACTTAAGCCCAAATTCATCACTCATGGCATAAAGTTAGGCAGAGATAACTTTTTTTCCTATTTAAGAAATGAGTGCTTATTAGTAAAACCTAAACGAAGTTATACAAAAACTACCTATAGTAAGCATTGGATGAAAAAACATCCTAATTTACTTAAAGAAGTAACACCTCAAGCATCTGAAGAGGTTTTTGTTAGTGATATCACTTACGTTCAATCACAAAAAGGTATTCATTATTTATCTTTAGTAACAGATGCTTATAGTCGAAAGATAATGGGATATGAATTAAGTGATGAAATGAAAGCTACTGATGTAGTCAAAGCTCTTGATATGGCGATAGATAGCCGTCAATATCAAAGGAGTACGATTCATCATTCAGACCGAGGATTACAGTATTGTTCAAAGGTTTATCAGGAAAAATTGAATAAAAATGATATTAAGCCATCAATGACGGATGGTTATGATTGCTATCAAAATGCATTAGCAGAGCGAATAAATGGGATACTTAAACAAGAGTTTCTTTTGTATGACTGTAAAGATTTAGAGGAGTTAAGGCATTTAGTTGAAGAATCTATTTTTATTTATAATGAAATGCGGCCACATTTAAGCTTGGGAATGAGTACACCAAATCAAGTACACAAAAAAGCCAAGTGCGTACGCACTTAGCTTTCAATTAAAAATCGTCAACGTATTTTAGGACGAGACAATACGTTAATCAGCACAGCCAATTTCACCAGTTAGCATACAGTTTTGTTGCTGCTTCTCTTGGTTTTTATAATGCTCATTAGTCAATTCTGTTGAGTTAATGTCAGCTCTATCTGCTGGAGCGCAAGCACTTAACAGCAGTACGCTAGCAATTCCTACTGCCTTAATCATAGTGTTCATAATGATCCCTTTATTTTTTATAATTAATGTAACCAGTCTAATTTAAAAAGCAGTAAACAGATAGGGGAATTAACGTTTTTATTACAATTTAATCTGTTGTTTTTAAAGTGATACTTCTTTCCAGGTGCCGTGAGCTACGTCTTTTATTGTCCAATCTCCCATTGAATAGCGTATTAAGCGTAATGTGGGAAAACCAATATTTGCTGTCATGCGGCGAACTTGTCGGTTACGACCTTCAATGATCGTAATTGAAATCCATGTTGTTGGAATCGCAGCACGAAAACGAACAGGAGGATTGCGTTCCCACACGTTGGGTTCAGGTATGATTTCTACTTTTGCTGGCAGTGTCATGCCATCTTTTAGCTCAACTCCTTGACGTAATTTATCTAAATCATCTTCAGTAGGTGCGCCTTCAACTTGTACCCAGTAAGTTTTTGGTGATTTAGATTCAGGTTGCGTTAGTCGTGCTTGCAACACCCCATCATTAGTTAAAATTAATAAGCCTTCGCTATCGCGATCAAGACGGCCAGCCGCATAAACGTCTTTAACAGAAATAAAATCTGCGAGGGTCTGGCGATGTTGGTCATCGGTAAATTGACTCAATACATCAAAAGGTTTATTAAAGATAATAACTTTACGATCTTTAGGTGCAGGGCGTGGCTTTTGTGTGTTTTTTTTCTTAAAAGCCGGTTTTTTCCAATTAGGGGATCGCTTGAATGTCATGTTAACTACCTTGCAGATTTGTAAAGCTTTTGTGGTGTTTAGTTTTAAAGTTCACCGCTTTTCGCTATAGTGTGCGCGTGAAACAAGAGACTAATAAAAATAATACCAATGTAATGAATGATTAGAATTGGTATCAAAGTCGGTAAATTACAGAACCTATTATACGTTTTGTTGTGGGTTTTGTGGATTAAATAGGGAAATTAAATGACAACGCAAAAATCTAAGATTATCTATACTATCACTGATGAAGCGCCAGCATTGGCGACACATTCACTTCTTCCAATTATTCAAGCATTTGCAGCATCATCAGACATTGATGTTGATACACGTGACATTTCTCTTGCTGGTCGTGTAATTGCTAACTTTCCTGAATATTTAACGGAAGAGCAGCGTATTGGTGATGCATTAGCAGAGCTTGGTGAACTAGCAAAAACACCAGAAGCAAACATCATTAAACTTCCGAATATCAGTGCATCTATACCTCAACTTCATGCAGTAATTAAAGAGCTTCAAGCGAAAGGCTATGCTTTGCCTAATTACCCAGAAGAAGCAAAAACGGATGAAGAAAAAGCCGTTAAAGCGGTTTATGATAAAATTAAAGGGTCTGCAGTAAACCCAGTATTACGTGAAGGTAACTCTGATCGCCGTGCGCCTGGTGCCGTTAAGCAATACGCACGTAATAATCCTCATTCAATGGGGGCGTGGTCTTCGGATTCAAAATCACACGTAGCAAGCATGAGCGATGGTGATTTTTATTCAAGTGAACAATCAGTAACTATTGATGGTGCAACGAATGTAAGTATTGAATTTGTGGCTGAAAGTGGCGATATCACAGTGCTTAAAGAAGGTCTTGCATTGCAAGATAAAGAGATCATTGATGGTTCTCGCTTAAGTAAAAAAGCACTGGTTGAATTCTTTGACGCTGAGACTAAAAAAGCAAAAGAAGAAGATGTGTTACTTTCGCTACATATGAAAGCAACCATGATGAAAGTGTCTGATCCAGTGATCTTTGGTCATGCCGTAAAAGTATTCTACAAAGATGTATTTGAAAAGCACGCAGCGATTTTTGAAAAACTAGGTGTTGATGCGAATAATGGCATTGGTGATGTTTATTCTAAAATTGCCTCTTTACCTGAAGCAGAGAAAGCACAAATTGAAGCTGATTTAGCAGCGGTATATGAATACCAACCAGAGCTTGCGATGGTGGATTCAGATCGTGGAATTACAAACCTTCATGTTCCTAGTGATGTGATTATCGATGCTTCTATGCCAGCTGCACTGCGAACTTCTGGTCAAATGTGGGGACCTGATGGTCAACTCAAAGACACGAAAGCGATGATCCCAGATCGTTGTTATGCGGGTGTTTACCAAGCCGTGATTGATTTCTGTAAAGCAAATGGTGCATTTGATCCAACAACAATGGGTTCAGTACCTAATGTTGGTTTAATGGCACAAAAAGCAGAAGAGTATGGATCTCATGATAAAACATTCATTCTTCCTGCAGCAGGTATAGTGCGAGTGATTGATGGTGCAGGCCATGCACTTATTGAGCATGCTGTTGCTGAAGGTGACATTTGGCGTATGTGCCAAGCTAAGGATGCACCAATTCAAGATTGGGTGAAATTAGCGGTAAATCGTGCTCGTGCAACTGGAACACCTGCTGTTTTTTGGCTTGACGCTAATCGTTCGCATGATGCGGAGCTGATTAAAAAGGTAAATACTTACCTTGCAGATCACGATACAACGGGGCTAGATATTCGTATTTTAGCGCCAGTAGAAGCGACTCAGTTCTCATTAGAGCGCATTGTTAAAGGCGAGGATACTATTTCGGTAACTGGTAATGTCTTACGTGATTATCTAACCGATTTATTCCCGATTCTTGAGTTAGGCACATCAGCGAAAATGCTGTCGATTGTTCCTCTTATGAATGGTGGTGGTTTATTTGAAACAGGAGCGGGTGGTTCAGCACCAAAACACGTTCAACAGTTTGAAAAAGAAAATCATTTACGTTGGGATTCTTTAGGTGAATTCTTAGCGCTTGCTGCTTCGTTTGAGCATTTAAGTGTGACAACAGGTAATGCAAAAGCACAAATTCTGGCTGATACATTAGATGCAGCAACATCTAAATTCTTAGAAACCAATAAATCACCATCACGTCGTGTCGGTGAGTTAGACAACCGTGGTAGCCATTTCTACCTAGCGATGTACTGGGCTCAAGAGCTTGCTGCACAAACAAAAGATGCAGAGCTTCAAACTTACTTTGGCTCATTGGCTGAGACATTAACATCAAATGAAGCAAAAATTGTTGATGAGCTTAATGCAGCACAAGGTGTTGCTGGTAATGTTGGCGGTTATTTCCAACCTGTTGCAGAGTTAGCAGCAAAAGAGATGCGTCCAAGTGCAACATTGAATGCAGCATTGTCGTCACTTTAATTGATTAATGCATTAGATTGATATAATAAAGCCTTGAGGTAGTGATACCTCAAGGCTTTTTGTTATGTATATTTCAGTATTTAGATAGTATTTAAATACTCGTATTGTAGTAATTACGCTTTGGGCAAGAAGATATTATTTCTGCTCGATTAAATGAAATCACTTCTTCCAAAATCACATCAAATCCCCACAAACGATGAAGATGCTTCATTACTTCTTCATGGCTTTTATCTAAAGGAATACGATTATGAGGAATATGGCGTAGAATCATCGAACGATCACCTCGTACATCTACATTCCATACTTGTATATTCGGCTCTAGGTTACTTAAGTTATATTGAGCAGCAAGCTTCTCTCTGATTTCACGATAGCCTGTATCATCATGAATTGCGCTGACTTCAATATGTTTGTTTTTATCATTATCTAAGATGGAGAACAGTTTGAACTCTCGTATTAACTTGGGTGATAAATATTGGCTAATGAAACTCTCATCTTTAAAATTATGCATAGCAAAATGTACGGCATCTAACCAATCGGTTCCTGCTAAATCAGGAAACCATTCTCTGTCTTCATCTGTCGGTTCTTCACATATTCTACGAATGTCTTGGAACATGGCGAAACCAAGGGCGTAAGGATTAATTCCGCTGTAATAAGGACTGTTATAACTCGGTTGGGCAACAACATTTGTGTGGCTGTGTAAGAATTCTAGAATAAACTTCTCAGACACTAATCCTTCGTCATAAAGATGGTTAAGGATCGTATAGTGCCAAAAGGTTGCCCAACCCTCATTCATTACTTGGGTTTGTTTTTGAGGATAAAAATATTGGCTAATTTTTCGTACAATCCGAACAATCTCTCGTTGCCATGACTCAAGGAGTGGGGCGTGCTTCTCAATAAAATAAAGTATGTTTTCTTGTGGTTCTGATGGGAAGCGAATTTTTTCTTCGTTACTTTCTTCTTTTGATTTTGGAACGGTTCGCCATAGGTCATTTACTTGAGATTGAAGATAGGCTTCTCTGTCTTCTTGACGAATTTTTTCTTCTGCTATTGAGATTTTTTCAGGGCGCTTATATCTATCTACGCCGTAGTTCATTAAGGCATGACAAGAATCGAGAATTTTTTCTACTTCATCAACACCGTATTTTTCTTCACACTTGGTTAAGTATTGTTGAGCAAACAATAAATAATCGACAATCGAACTGGCGTCTGTCCAAGTTTGAAATAGGTAATTACCTTTAAAAAACGAGTTATGACCATAGCAAGCATGTGCCATGACTAAGGCTTGCATGGTAATGGTGTTCTCTTCCATTAAATAAGCAATACAGGGGGAGGAGTTAATAACGATTTCATAAGCGAGCCCCATCTGACCATGCTTATAGTTTTGTTCTGTTTGGATGAATTTTTTACCAAATGACCAGTGATGATAATTAATAGGCATACCCACACTAGAGTAAGCATCCATCATTTGTTCAGCTGTGATGATCTCGATTTGGTTTGGGTAGGTATCCAAACGGTAATGCTCGGCTACACGCTTAATTTCTACATGATATTCTTCAAGCATTTGAAAGGTCCAATCAGGCCCATCAGGTAGCTTTGTCGTCCTTTTCATCATTGCCTCCTTAAGCCAGCTGCTTTTGAAATAATTCTCTGAATATTGGGTAAATATCTTCAACGGAACGAATATTTTTCATGGCAAAATTATCAAAGCCTTGTGCCAACTTGTCGTACTCAGTCCACAATGTTTGGTGATGACGTTTTGTGATTTCGATATATGAGTAATATTGGCAAGTTGGAAGAATGGATGATGTCAGCAACTCTTTACATTTTGGTGAGTCATCAGCCCAATTATCACCATCAGAAGCTTGTGCGGCATAAATATTCCACTCATTTGCAGGAAAACGTTCAGCAACGATGTCTCTCATTAGTTTCAATGCGCTTGAAACCATGGTCCCACCAGTTTCTTGAGAGTAAAAGAAATCGTGTTCATTTACTTCTTTTGCCTGAGTATGATGGCGAATAAAAACGACTTCTACGTTTTCATAAGTTCGAGTTAAAAAGAGATAAAGCAGGACATAAAAACGTTTTGCAATGTCTTTGGTTGCTTGATCCATAGACCCAGATACATCCATTAAACAAAACATCACCGCCTGACTGGATGGGATAGGGGTTCGCTCGTAATTTTTATAACGCAAATCAAATGAGTCAATATAAGGAACATGTTTGATTCTTTCTCGAAGCTCCTCTATTTGTTCCTGCATTTTACGAACTGCAAGCGGTTGACTCGGTTCGCTGTTTTTAATGGTTTCTAATTCTTGTTCTAATTCGGAGAGTAATCGTTTTTTACCCGCTGTCATGGCAGTTCTACGAGCAAGTGATTGCTGTAGAGAACGGACGATATCAATATTAGAAGGGACACCGGCGGTTTGATAACCTGCTCGATGGGTTTCCCATTCTGTTATTTTTTGAACTTGGTTTTTCTCAAGGTTAGGCAATTCAAGCTCTTCAAAAAGAATATCAAGGTATTCATCTTTCGAAATTTGAAAAATAAAGTCGTCTTGACCTTCGCCATCCGCACTGGCATCTCCATCACCAGCACCTCCGCCACCATTTCCTCCTTGAGGACGTTCAATTTTATCACCTTTAATAAATTGGTCATTGCCGGGTAATACACGCTCACGAATACCACCTTGACCTTGATGAAAAACAGGCTCAGATATATCTCCCTTTGGAATAGAGATACTTTCACCACTTTCTGTATTGGTTACTGAACGTTGATTTACAGCATCAGAAACCGCACGTTTTATTTGGTCTTTATGGCGACGAATAAAGCGCTGTCTATTGACGGTACTTTTCTTTTTACCATTCAACCTTCGGTCAATAAATTGAGCCATAATATTGCCCTCCTGATTCATATCACCTTAGCGATTGTCTAAAGGAACCTACTTATATAGACAACAAATTAGCTAAAATGTTATTAGATCAGCCCATAATCAGCTATGGGCTGTAACGTCCTGTTTATTTTTATGATGATTTACGAACACGTAAGTACCATTCTGCTAATAGTCTTACTTGTTTTTTGGTGTAGCCTTTTTCCATCATTCGAGCTACAAAATCATCATGTTTTTTCTGATCGTCGGTTGAGGTTTTTCCGTTAAAGGAGATAACTGGAAGAAGATCTTCTGTATTGGAGAACATTTTCTTCTCAATAACTACACGCAGTTTTTCGTAACTGGTCCAAGTTGGGTTTTGTCCGTTGTTGTTTGCTTTTGCTCTAAGAACAAAATTCACTATTTCATTACGGAAATCTTTTGGATTGCTGATCCCCGCTGTTTTTTCTATTTTTTCTAATTCATCGTTAAGTGCTGAACGGTCAAACAGTTGGCCAGTTTCAGGATCACGATACTCTTGATCTTGAATCCAAAAATCAGCATAGGTTACGTAACGGTCGAAAATGTTCTGACCATATTCTGAATAAGACTCAAGATAAGCGGTTTGAATTTCTTTACCGATAAACTCGACATATTTAGGGATTAAGAACCCTTTTAAGAATTCGGTGTATTTATCTGCAATGTCTTGTGCAAACTGTTCTCTTTCTATTTGTTGTTCTATTACATAAAAAAGATGAACAGGGTTGGCTGCGACTTCGGTTTGATCAAAATTAAAGACACGAGAGAGGATCTTAAAGGCGAATCGAGTTGATAAGCCTGACATGCCTTCATCAACACCAGCAAAATCTCGATACTCTTGGTAACTTTTGGCTTTTGGATCGGTGTCTTTTAGGGTTTCACCATCATAAACACGCATTTTAGAGAAGAGAGATGAATTCTCTGGTTCTTTTAGACGCGATAATATTGAGAATTGAGCCAGAATATCCAACGTACTAGGAGAGCAAGGCGCATGAGACAATTCACTGTGCTCTAGTAGTTTTTGGTATATCTTCATTTCTTCCGATACACGTAAACAATAAGGGACTTTTACGATATAAACTCTATCTAAAAAGGCTTCGTTGTTTTTGTTATTTCGGAATGTTTGCCATTCTGATTCGTTTGAGTGAGCAAGGATCATCCCATCAAATGGTAACGCTGACAGTCCTTCAGTCCCATTAAAGTTACCTTCTTGGGTTGCAGTTAAAAGAGGATGAAGCACTTTAATCGGAGCCTTAAACATCTCTACGAATTCCATTAGGCCTTGGTTCGCTTTACATAATGACCCCGAATAGCTATAAGCATCAGGATCATCTTGGGCGAAATGCTCTAATTGACGAATATCGACCTTACCTACAAGAGAGGAAATGTCTTGATTATTTTCATCGCCCGGTTCTGTTTTTGCGATACCGATTTGGTCAAGAATCGATGGGTGAACTTTAATGACTTTAAATTTTGTTATGTCACCACCAAATTCATGCAGTCGTTTTGCTGCCCAAGGAGACATAATGGAGCGTAGGTTACGTGGTTCAATACCGTATTCGTTTTTGAGTAGTTCACCATCTTCATTGACATCAAATAAACAGAAAGGGTGATCGTTAACTGGGCTGCGTTCCCCATTTGCGCTAAGTACATAAATAGGTAATTTTTGCATTAAGCTTTTTAGTTTTTCAGCAAGTGAAGACTTACCACCGCCTACTGGGCCTAATAAATAAAGCACTTGCTTACGCTCTTCAAGACCTTGAGCAGCATGCTTTAGATAAGAAACAATTTGTTCTATTGGTTCTTCCATACCATAGAAATCTTTGAAGGTTTCATAGCGAGAAATAACACGATTAGAGAAAATGCGACTGAGTTGCGGATCAAGTGCAGTATCGATGACCTCCGGCTCTCCAATGGCTAGCAGTAGTCTTTCTGCTGCATTAGCATAAGCACTTTTGTCATTACTACATAGTGATAAGAAATCTTGCAGTGACATCTCTTCATCTTTTGCCGCTTCATAACGGGCTTGATAGTGGTCAAAAATACTCATATCCATTTCCTCTTGTCATCCGTTTTTTAAATTACGCATACTAAGCCTAGTAACTAAATGCTTATTTTGTCCAAGAAAAAACTGAAAATAGAGTGAAATTTGGTCAAGAAGTGTGGGGAAGCGCAGATATAAAAAAGCGAGCAGTAAAATTGCTCGCTAATTGATAGTTTTGTAACTATTAAAAGTTATTTGCTGTGGTATTGCTCACAGGCAAGTAGGGTGTTTTCGATAAGTGTCGCGACAGTCATTGGACCAACTCCACCTGGTACTGGAGTAATATAACTTGCTTTTGTTTTGGCTACATCATACTCGACATCGCCAATTAATTTACCTGAATCCAGTCGATTAATACCTACATCGACAACAACAGCACCTTCTTTAATCCATTCACCTGGAATGAAATTTGGTTTACCAACGGCGACAACAACCAAATCAGCTTGACGAATATGGCTTTCCAAATCTTTTGTAAAGCGATGACAAGTGGTGGTTGTACAACCAGCAAGAAGTAATTCAAGCGTCATTGGTCGACCAACAATATTTGAAGCACCAACAACAACGGCATGCATACCACGAACTTGAATGTTGTAGCGGTCAAGTAGAGTGATGATCCCTTTTGGTGTACAAGAACGCAGTTTTGGAATACGTTGTGATAATCGACCTACGTTGTATGGGTGGAAGCCATCAACGTCTTTTTCAGGATCGATATGCTCTAAAATTTTAGTGCTATCCATTCCTGCTGGAAGAGGTAATTGAACCAAAATACCATCAATTTCAGGATCTTGGTTTAGCTCATCAATTAGGTTAAGAAGTTCTGATTCAGATGTGGTCGTTGGAAGATCATATGACTTTGAAACGAAACCGACTTCTTCACAGGCACGACGCTTACTACCAACATAAACTTGAGATGCTGGGTCTTGTCCAACTAATACAACTGCAAGGCCTGGAGCACGTAATCCTGCTTCTACACGAGCTTTAACACGAGCTCCAACTTCAGAGCGAACGGTTTGAGAAATGAGTTTTCCATCGATAATTTGAGCGGTCATAGTGATCCTTCTAAAGGGCAGTTACTGATTGACCTAAGTATTGTCGCAGAATTAATTCAGAATAGCTATAGAGCAAACGTTTGCGTTCGAGGTTTTTTAAGTATCAAAACATCGTAATATCAATGATATTTGTAGGTTTTTTATTCAGAATGGTTTTCTTGTTGCTATAAAGTGAGCAAAGTGACTCATTTTTCATCACTCAGTAAGATAATGATAAGAAAAGGATTGATCTGATTTCGGATATTCGTATAATCCTACCACACAAAGCGCCCTTAGCTCAGCTGGATAGAGCACGTCCCTTCTAAGGATGTGGTCGTAGGTTCGAATCCTACAGGGCGCGCCAAAATTGGAAAAGCCGCATTAACCTTATGGTTAGTGCGGCTTTTTTCATTTCTGTCATATTATTTATCAATATGCTAGCGTTAGTTCATTGCATAGTTAATGGATTACTCTTATGTCTTTTTGGAATTCTCTTTCAATTACTACTCGCTATTCAAGATTACCTCGTTGTTTTTTCACGTATGTACAACCGACCCCTTTAGATAACTCACGTTGGCTTATATGGAACAGTGAATTAGCTAAACAGTTTGATTTACCTGAGAACGTACATAATCATTCTGAGTTGTTAGATGCGTTTTCGGGTGAGACAGTGCCATCCGTCTTTGCTCCACTAGCCATGAAATATGCGGGGCATCAATTTGGCAGTTATAACCCAGACCTTGGTGACGGAAGAGGACTCTTACTAGCAGAAATAAAAGATAAAAAAGGGAATAGTTTTGATCTTCATTTAAAAGGAGCGGGTTTAACGCCTTACTCTCGTTCTGGTGATGGCCGAGCTGTATTACGCTCTACAGTTCGTGAGTATTTATGTAGTGAAGCGATGGCTGGGCTTGGTATTCCTACGACACGAGCACTAGGAATGATGACGAGTGATACTCCGGTATTTAGAGAAGGGTATGAGACTGGGGCTTTACTCATTAGAATGGCTGAAACTCATATTCGATTTGGTCATTTTGAGCATCTGTTTTATTCAAATTTATTGGAAGAGCTCAAGTTATTATCGGACAAAGTGATTGAATGGCATTTCCCTTGTTGTTTAGGTGAAGATAAACCATATCTTGCAATGTTTAACAATATTGTAGATAGAACTGCCTATATGATTGCGCAATGGCAGGCTGTGGGATTTGCCCATGGTGTTATGAATACCGATAATATGTCGATTATTGGCCAAACGTTCGATTATGGTCCTTTTGGCTTTCTTGATGATTATGAACCCGGCTATATCTGTAATCATTCTGACTACCAAGGACGTTATGCCTTTAATCAACAACCTAGAATTGGCTTATGGAATTTATCGGCCTTAGCACATTCGCTTTCACCATTAATTGATAAGTCCGATTTAGAAAAAGCATTAGAGCAATATGAAATAAAATTGCATGATTATTTTAGTCAATTGATGCGAAAAAAATTGGGGCTGCTTTCTAAACAAGAAGGGGATACCCGTCTATTTGAATCCATGTTTGAGTTACTGTCACAAAATACGGTGGATTACACTCGATTTATGAGGGCGTTGTCTGACCTAGATTCCCAAGATAAACAAACGGTCATTGACTTATTTGTCGATAGAGAAGCTGCAACATTATGGGTAGACCTATATCTAACACGATGTAAGTTAGAAGCAGATAGCTTCGATATGCGTTGTTCAAAAATGAGAAAAGTGAACCCGAAATATGTTTTAAGAAACTATTTAGCTCAGCAAGCAATTGTTAAAGCAAATGAAGGGGATTTTAGTGATGTTAAAATTTTATCTACGCTATTGGCATCACCATTTGATGAACATCCTGACTTTGAGCGTTATGCTGAATTACCACCAGAGTGGGGGAAGAGAATGGAAATCAGTTGTTCATCATAGAGCAAAGTAATTTGTGACGCAGTAAAGCAGCCATGTTTGCTGCTTTTTACGCTTAGTTTTTCTCTTCTAAGCTATGAAACATGAGCTGAAGTAATTCGTCCATTGCACCTGTTTGCTCACTATCTGTATAGCCTTGGGCTAATATTGTCCATTGCGGCGTCAGTTGGGTTGGTAAATAGATTGCAATAAAAACACTGGCTTTATCACTGTCATTTTCATCGATGCCATGTGGTTCTATACCAGCGGATAATCCTGTTTTATTTAGAATTTGATCATCACTGATCTTAGTATCTACACCTAAACCATAGCCAATATAAAAATCGGCTTTTTGTAGATCATCCGTGTAAGTAAACCCTTTTTGTTTTAATTCATTTTTTAAAGCAAGAACGAATTTTTCTTCAGTATCATTTTTATTTAACTTTTTATTTAGGTAGTTGGCGTTAATATCTGGGTGCCAACTAAAGAAAGTTCGTCCAGCTATTACTGTATTGATATCGCCTGTTGTCACAAGGTTTACTGTGCTTTTTTCTTGATGTGTTTCAGTAACACAACCGTTTAGCGTCAAAAGTAGAACAAAAGTAAATAGATATTTCAAAATAGGCCCTAACAGAAGTGAATTAATATTGGAGTGGTTTTGGAACGATTGGTTCAAAAAAGGTGAGCATGTCGACTCACCTTTTTTATAAACTTGAAAATAAAGCAGCTATTTTGCGTTTTCACCTTCGAGTAATTTAATTTCACTTGCGTGAAAACCTTTTGGGCCTTCGTGGATTTCGTAAGTGACGGCTTGTCCTGCTTTTAGAGTTCGATATCCCTCCATTTCAATGGTGGAGTAATGGGCAAAAATATCGCCATCTTCTCCTTCAGGACAAATGAAGCCAAACCCTTTGGCGTTATTGAACCACTTTACTGTACCTGTTGCCATGCTATACATCCCTCTGCATTTTAATTACCTAGCACAATGGTTATGAATTAATCATTTATCTGTTCAATTGATAACCACTACAAGTACACTCTATTAAATATAAAATGTGAGTCAAGTACAATGTTGTCACTTTTTTAACATTTATACTCAATATCACATTTAAGATTAACATATTTATCAGTAATATCAGATTGATAAATATAGTGGAGAACATGAGCAAAAGGCTCTATTCTTTATTTATTGTTTCGATGGTTTTCTATTCAATTAACTAAAAAATAAGTGATAAAGACTTTAAAATAGTATCTTTTGTTTGATGTAATCTCTCGTCTAGATTAGTCTGAGTATTAAGGGGATACCTTGAAGTATCAGATTATTTTTTTACTAATTTAGTTGTCGACATGAGTAAACTATATGAATGGATTTCTCCTGATTCAGATGTTTTGGAGCAAGAGAAAACAGAGTTAAGACCGCCATCAATGTATAAAGTGGTTTTAAATAATGACGATTACACTCCAATGGAGTTTGTTGTTGAAGTTTTAGATAAATTTTTTTCCATGGATTTGGAAAAAGCAACACAATTAATGCTAACAGTGCATTATGAAGGGAAAGCAGTATGTGGGACGTTCACTGCTGAAGTTGCTGAAACTAAAGTTGCGCAAGTGAATACTTACTCGCGTGATAATGAGCACCCGCTGCTGTGTACAATGGAGCAAGCGTAAGTTTGTTCGTTACACCATAAATTGGTGTTTTGGGAGGTTCCTATGCTAAACAAAGAATTAGAAGCGAGTTTGAACACAGCGTTTGCTCGTGCGCGAGAAAAGCGTCATGAATTCATGACAGTAGAGCACTTGCTATTCGCTCTGCTGGAGAACCCATCAGCTCACGAAGCGCTTATTGCTTGTCATACTGATTTAGATGCCTTGGCAACTGAAATCGACGAATTTATTACACAGACAACCCCATTAATTCCTCTGGACGATGAAAGTCGTGAAACTCAGCCTACGCTTAGCTTTCAGCGTGTATTACAACGAGCAGTTTTTCATGTTCAATCATCTGGTCGAAGTGAAGTTACTGGTGCCAACGTATTGGTTGCTATTTTTAGTGAGCAAGAATCGCATGCAGCATATCTCCTTAAAAAGAATGATATTAGCCGTTTAGATATCGTTAACTTTATCTCCCATGGTGCTCCAGAAAATCGAGATGAGAATAGCGAACCAAATAATGTTGAAGCGGCGGTTGAGGCTAACGCTGAAGATAAGTTAGAGAGTTTTGCTACTAACTTAAATCAAGTTGCTAAAAATGGTGGTATTGATCCGCTTATTGGACGTGATCAAGAGCTTGAGCGAACCATTCAAGTACTGTGTCGTCGTCGCAAAAATAACCCATTATTAGTGGGTGAAGCTGGTGTTGGTAAAACGGCGATTGCAGAAGGTCTTGCTTGGCGTATTGTTGAAGAACAAGTTCCTGATGTCATTAAAGATTGTATTATTTATTCTCTGGATATTGGTTCATTACTTGCTGGCACTAAATACCGTGGTGATTTTGAAAAACGTTTTAAAGCGATTTTAAAACAGCTTGAAAAAGAAGAGCATGCGGTTTTATTTATTGATGAAATTCACACGATTATAGGGGCGGGTGCTGCTTCTGGTGGTCAAGTGGATGCAGCTAATTTAATTAAACCGTTATTAAGTAGTGGTAAATTACGTTGTATTGGTTCAACGACTTATCAAGAGCACAGCACTATTTTTGAAAAAGAGCGTGCATTAGCTCGTCGTTTCCAAAAGATTGATATTTTAGAACCATCTTTAGACGATACGACAAAAATTCTGATCGGTTTGAAAAGTAAGTATGAAGAACATCATGAAGTTCGTTATACCAATAAAGCACTTCGTGCTGCGGTAGAGCTATCAGCTAAATACATTAATGAACGCCACCTTCCAGATAAAGCGATTGACGTTATTGATGAAGCCGGTGCCCGTTGTCGTTTAACACCTGCGAGTCGTCGTAAAAAGACCATCAATGTTGCTGATATTGAATCCATGGTCGCTAAAATGGCTCGAATCCCAGAAAAATCTGTATCCTCAAGTGATAAAGATGTTCTGAAAAAACTCGATGACAAACTGAAAATGCTGGTATTTGGGCAAGATCAGGGTATCGATGCACTATGTGAAGCAATTAAATTAAGTCGTGCTGGTCTTGGTGCAGAGAATAAACCAGTGGGTTCATTCTTATTTGCTGGTCCTACTGGTGTTGGTAAAACGGAAGTCACAGTTCAATTAGCCAAAGCTTTAGGTATTGAATTACTGCGTTTTGATATGTCTGAATATGGTGAGCAGCATACTGTTAGCCGCTTAATTGGTGCGCCTCCGGGTTATGTTGGTTACGAGCAAGGTGGTCTATTAACGGATGCGGTAATTAAACACCCACACTCTGTTGTTCTTCTTGATGAACTTGAAAAAGCGCACCCAGATATCTTTAACCTGCTGCTACAAGTAATGGATAATGGTACGTTGACAGATAACAATGGACGTAAAGCGGATTTCCGTAACGTAATTTTTGTTATGACGACCAATGCGGGTGTTCAAGAGACGGTTAAAAAATCGATTGGTCTAATTCAACAAGATCACTCTACTGATGCAATGGCGGCAATTAAAAAAGTATTTACGCCTGAATTCAGAAACCGTTTGGATAATATCATTTGGTTTGAGCATCTAAGTAAAGATGTCATTTCACTGGTTGTTGAGAAATTCATTGCAGAGCTACAAGCACAGTTAGATGCTCGTGGTGTATCAATGGAAGTATCCAAAGAAGCAAAAGCATGGCTTGCTGAAAAAGGCTATGACAAAGCGATGGGTGCACGTCCAATGGCGCGAGTTATTCAAGAAAACCTTAAAAAACCAATGGCAAATGAATTATTGTTTGGTGATTTGGTTGATGGCGGTACGGTACGAGTGAAACTTAAGAAGGATGAGCTTGTATTTGAATTTACGAGTGAAACTGAAGCGGTTCATTAATAAACCAATTCTATTGCTATTAGCTAGCTTGTTTTAAAAGCTAATAAAAAACCCAGTCATTGACTGGGTTTTTGTTATTGTTTTTTTATTAGTTTAAAGCGTTAAACTAATAGAATGACAAATTAACGCGCACGGAAGACGATACGGCCTTTAGATAAATCATAAGGAGTCATTTCAACTGTTACTTTGTCACCAGTAAGAATACGGATGTAGTTTTTACGCATTTTACCTGAGATATGAGCAGTAACAACGTGACCGTTTTCTAATTCTACGCGAAACATTGTGTTTGGTAGTGTATCTAGAACTGTGCCTTGCAGTTCAATTGCGTCTTCTTTTGCCATTGAATCCTCTTTATATAGATAGCTTTGGCTGATTTTTAAGCGGCTAATAATGCCCTTAAAAATGATGTATGTAAAGTTTGGGCTGCATTTTAACCCTGCCAGACCATATTTACTAGCTTTTGGTTCGGTTTATATTGATCTTTATACTTCATTGCTGGGCAATCGTCTATTTGATAACCAGGGTAAAGCCACTCTTTAGATAACTCTTTGCATAATTTTAGCTGAATGAGAACGGAGATCGTCCCTAGAGATAGAGGGTGTTCTGGCTCAAAAAAGGTATACATAGCGCTGATAGAGTCAGTTAGAATATCACTAACAGCAATGGCTACTAGAGTTTCGTTTTCATAAATATGCAAGAACTGATTCGTTAGCCAGTTTGTATGTGAAAACTCGAAAAATTGTTTTTGATTTGCAGGGTACATGCTACCTGTTTGATGACGAGCATTAATATAACGCTCATACAACTCGAACCAATTTTCATCCATTTCTGATTTTAGCTCCCATCGCAAAGAAGAGAGTTTATTTAGTAATCTTTTTTGACTTTTGCTTGGTTTAAATTGATTTGCATTAATTCTTAGTGGCTTACAAGCATCACAATGCTCACACATTGGTTTATAGATGGTTTCACCACTTCGACGAAAACCAAGACGAATTAGGGCTTGATAACCTAACGTTGTGTGTAATTCTTGTTCCATTACAACGGCTAATCGTTCTTTTTGTTCTGGTAGGTAGCTGCAAGGCCCCTCGGGTGTTAAACCAACTTGAAGTGAATATTGACTCATGAAAATGAACTACCCCCTAAAGTTTGAGCTAAATAGCAGTCAGATGATGTTGGTTTTACATGCAGTTCTTCAAGTAATGTTTTGAAGTCACTTCGTTTCATTTCTTGAGCTCCAAGACTTTCTAAATGAGGGTTCATCATTTGGCAGTCGATAAGCTTTCCATTAGATGATACAAAGTGCTCACAAAATTTCCATAACGCAATTTTTGATGCATTAGTTTGCAATGAAAACATAGACTCACCACAAAAAACTTGGCCTATTTGTAATCCATATAACCCACCAATTAACTCATTGTCATTCCATACTTCAACAGAATGGCAATAACCAAGATCAACCAATGTTTTATAAGCTTTGATCATTTCCGGCATTATCCATGTTTCTTCTTTTGGTCTGGTTGATGCACAAAGGTCAATAACTTGGTAAGTGGCTTTGTTAAGAGTTACGTTGTAGTTCGATTTTCTGAAGAACTTTTTTAAGCTTTTAGATGGAGAAAATTGCTCAGGAAAAAATACGCCTCGAACGCTTGGACTCCACCATAGGATAGGATCACCATCACTGTACCATGGAAAAATACCATGCTGGTATGCACTGATCAGCTGCGCAGAGGATAAGTCTCCACCCATTATGAGTAAACCATCAGGGTTATTTAATGCGTTTTCTATATTAGGAAAAACGGTTGAATGAGATGGAATAAGCTCAGGTAAATAGATAGTCATAGATAAAAGAAATCACTATTCATTATTTTTAGGTCAAAGAGACGATATTGCCTCTGGTACATCGCGTTGGTTTTCGTTACTCTGAAAGTATGAAGAATAACAAAAAATAACAATTAAAGCTGAAGCAGTCATGAAAAATTAATCATGACATTATTATTTATTTGTACAGGAATTTTTACACAAACATGGAAAGCTTAACTCTTCAACCTATCTCTAAAATTGATGGACAAATCAATCTACCTGGTTCAAAAAGTGTATCAAACCGAGCGTTACTTCTAGCTGCGTTAGCTTCAGGAACTACAAAATTAACGAATCTATTAGATAGTGATGATATTCGTCATATGTTGAATGCGCTTAAAGCATTGGGCGTTGAATATAAATTATCAGCAGATAAAACAGAATGCGAAGTAACAGGATTAGGACGAGCGTTTGAACCTAATGAAGCATTAGAGCTTTTCTTAGGCAATGCTGGCACGGCGATGCGACCATTGGCTGCAGCACTATGTTTAGGCCAAGGTGAGTTTGTTCTAACGGGTGAACCTCGCATGAAAGAGCGACCAATCGGTCACCTTGTAACAGCTCTTAAAGCTGCTGGAGCAGATGTAGAATATTTAGAAAATGAAAATTATCCACCGTTAAAAATTAAAGGTACCGGCCTACATGGTGGAACTGTGGAAATTGATGGTTCGATCTCTAGCCAATTTCTTACTGCGTTTTTAATGGCTGCACCATTATCTACACAAGAAACAACGATTAAGATTGTTGGTGATTTAGTATCAAAACCTTACATTGATATCACATTAGATATAATGGCAACATTTGGTGTGAAAATTGAGAATCAGAACTATCAAACGTTTGTAGTTCCTGCTAATCAAAATTATGTAGCTCCTGGTGACTTTCTTGTGGAAGGTGATGCTTCATCGGCATCATATTTTCTTGCTGCTGCTGCAATTAAGGGCGGTGAAGTAAAAGTAACAGGTATTGGTAAAAAGAGTATTCAAGGTGATGTTCAATTTGCAGATGCATTAGCTGCAATGGGGACTGAAATTGAATGGGGCGATGATTATGTTATCGCTCGAAAAGGTGAGCTTAATGCCATTGATATGGATTTCAACCATATTCCTGATGCAGCAATGACAATTGCAACCGCTGCGTTATTTGCAAAAGGAACAACCTCGATTCGTAACGTATACAATTGGCGAGTAAAAGAAACTGATCGTTTAGCTGCGATGGCAACTGAGTTAAGAAAAGTGGGTGCAGTAGTTGAGGAGGGGGAAGATTATATTACGATTACACCGCCAGCTTCATTACAACATGCATCGATTGATACTTATGATGACCACCGCATGGCGATGTGTTTTTCTTTAGTTGCATTGAGTGATACTCCTGTAACGATTAATGATCCAGGTTGTACATCGAAAACATTCCCTGATTATTTTGATAAATTAAAAGAATTAAGCTGCTAATTGATTGTATTTTAAATTATTACCTTATATTCAATGAAAGCTCTGTATCAAAATTCAGAGCTTTTTTAGTTTTTCATAATCAAGAGTATATAAATAATCTTACTTGGGTATAATGCTGCCCGTAGAAACCAATCACAATAATTAATTGGAGAACTCCATGACTACTCATTCACCAGTCGTTACTGTTGATGGTCCAAGTGGAGCAGGTAAAGGCACGTTGTGCATGTTACTTGCAGAAAAGCTAGGTTATAATTTATTAGACTCTGGCGCTATTTACCGAGTGCTAGCATTGGCTGCTATTCACCATGGTGTTGATCTTAATTCAGAAGATGCACTAGTTCCTTTAGCGGCCAATTTGGATGTGCAATTCAAAGCTGAAGGTGAATTGGTTAAAGTAATCCTTGAAGGTGAAGACGTATCTGCAGAACTTCGTAAAGAAGAAACTGGTATGGCTGCATCTAAAGTTGCTGCGTTACCTCAAGTTCGCGAAGCTTTATTACGTCGTCAGCGTGCGTTTTCTGCTCAACCTGGCTTGATTGCTGATGGTCGAGATATGGGGACTATTGTGTTCCCTAACGCTGAAGTTAAGATATTTTTAGATGCAAGTGCTGAAGAACGTGCGAATCGCCGAATGAAGCAGTTGCAACAGAAGGGGTTAGATGTTAAATTTGACCGTCTTTTAAGCGAAATTCAAGAACGTGATGATCGAGACCGCAATCGCGCTGTCGCACCATTACGTCCTGCGGAAGACGCTTTAGTTCTAGATTCAACGTCAATGAATATTGAAGAAGTTGTCGCGCAAGCCATTACTTTTATTGAATCTAAGCTATAATATTAAACTTAGTTAGTTGCAAGGATGATAACTAACCTTACTATCAACCCCATGCGGTAGGATACCCATGGACGTTTAAATTTGAAGATCAAATAATGACTGAATCTTTTGCTCAACTCTTTGAAGAGTTTCTAAATGAAACTGAATTCCAACAAGGCAGCATCGTTAAAGGTACTGTAGTAGCTATCGAGAACGGTTTCGTTCTTGTTGACGCTGGCCTTAAGTCTGAAGCAGCTATCCCAGCTGAACAATTCAAGAACGCTGCTGGCGAACTTGAAGTTGAAGTTGGTTCTGAAGTAGACGTTGCTCTTGACGCTGTTGAAGACGGTTTCGGTGAAACTCAACTTTCTCGTGAGAAAGCGAAGCGTCACGAAGCGTGGATCCAACTTGAAAAAGCATACGAAGATGCTGAAACAGTTATGGGTGTTATCAACGGTAAAGTTAAAGGCGGCTTCACAGTTGAACTTAACGGTATCCGTGCATTCCTACCTGGTTCTCTTGTTGATGTACGTCCAGTACGTGACACTCTTCACCTTGAAGGCAAAGAGCTAGAGTTCAAAGTAATCAAGCTTGACCAAAAACGTAACAACGTTGTTGTTTCACGTCGTGCTGTTATCGAGTCTGAAAACAGTGTTGAACGTGATGAGCTACTTGCTTCTCTACAAGAAGGCATGGAAGTTAAAGGTATCGTTAAGAACCTTACTGACTACGGTGCATTCGTTGACCTAGGTGGCGTAGACGGTCTACTACACATCACAGATATGGCTTGGAAACGTGTTAAACACCCATCTGAGATCGTAAATGTTGGTGACGAGATCAACGTTAAAGTTCTTAAGTTCGATCGTGAGCGCACTCGCGTTTCTCTAGGTCTTAAGCAACTAGGCGAAGATCCATGGGTAGCTATCGCTAAGCGTTACCCAGAAGGTCACAAGCTTTCTGGTCGTGTTACTAACCTAACTGACTACGGCTGCTTCGTTGAAATCGAAGAAGGCGTTGAAGGTCTAGTACACGTTTCTGAAATGGATTGGACTAACAAGAACATCCACCCTTCTAAAGTTGTTAACGTAGGCGACGAAGTTGAGGTTATGGTTCTTGAGATTGACGAAGAACGTCGTCGTATCTCTCTAGGTCTAAAACAATGTAAAGCTAACCCATGGCAGACATTCGCTGAAGCGCAAGCTAAAGGCGACAAAGTTACTGGTAAGATCAAATCTATCACTGACTTTGGTATCTTCATCGGTCTTGACGGCGGCATCGACGGTCTAGTTCACCTATCTGACATTTCTTGGAATGCTACAGGTGAAGACGCGGTACGTGAGTACAAGAAAGGCGACGAAATCTCTGCTGTTGTTCTAGCAGTAGATGCAGAGCGTGAGCGTATTTCTCTAGGTGTTAAACAAATGGAAGAAGACCCATTTAACAACTACCTAGCAGACAACAAGAAAGGTACTCTAGTAAACGGTACTGTTTCAGCTGTTGACGCTAAAGGCGCTACAATCACTCTTGCAGACAGCGTAGAAGGTTACATCCGTACTTCTGAGCTATCTCGTGACCGTGTTGAAGATGCATCTCTAATCCTAAGCGTTGGCGATAGCGTTGAAGCGAAGTTCACTGGTGTAGACCGTAAGAACCGCGTAGTTAACCTATCTATCAAAGCTAAAGATGAAGCTGACGAGCAAGAAGCAATGGCTTCACTGAACACTAAGTCTGAAGACGGTGGTTTCGGTAACGCAATGGCTGACGCTTTCAAAGCAGCTAAAGGCGAATAAGTAAATTAGAAGGGAGCAACATTGCTCCCTTTTCTTTCGATAACGTAAGAGAGGTCATTTATGACAAAATCTGAACTGATTGAACAACTGTGTAGTAAAAAGCCTCAACTTTCTGCTAAGCAGGTGGAAGATACAGTCAAGGAAATCCTTGAGCAGATGGCAACAACGCTAGAAGGCGGTGATCGTATAGAGATTCGTGGTTTTGGTAGTTTTTCTCTACACTATCGAGAGCCACGTTTAGGTCGTAATCCTAAAACTGGTGATAAGGTAGAGCTGGACGGTAAGTTCGTTCCACACTTTAAACCAGGTAAAGAACTGCGTGAACGTGTGAATTATAGCTAATGCTAATTGGCATACAAAAACGGCATACTTTTGAGTATGCCGTTTTTTTATGTTCATTTTCAATGCATTTAGGTGTATCTTTAGAGCTGTAAAATAAAAACTTTTAGATACTCAATTAACTGGAGGGAATACCAGTGAAAATTATCGTTGCCATTTTATTACTTGTTTTATTTTTGATCTCACTGGCTATTGGTGCACAGAATCAAGCTATTGTTAATTTTAATTACCTGTTAGCTCAAGGTGATTTTCAACTGTCCACATTATTGGGTATTTTCTTTGCAACTGGCTTTGGTTTAGGCTGGTTAATTTGTGGCAGCATGTATCTAAAAGCGAGCATGACTCAACGCCGCCTTCGCAAACGCTTAGATAAAAAAACGGCTGAGCTTGATAAGTTGCGAATTGAGTCAACGAAAGGGTAGTGACTGAATGTTAGAACTGCTATTCCTATTATTACCTATTGCTGCCGGTTATGGCTGGTATATGGGTAATAGGAGTGCGAGACAACAACGCCAAAAAGAAACGAATCACCTGTCACGTCAATACGTGGCGGGTTTGAATCTATTGCTGTCTGATCAATCAGATAAAGCAGTCGATCATTTCATAGAATTACTTCAAGTAGATAGCGATACCATAGACACCCACCTTGCATTAGGTAACCTTTTTAGACGAAGAGGTGAAGTCGATCGCGCCATCAAAATTCATCAAAACCTCATCGCACGTCCGAACCTTACGATAGACCAACGAAATATAGCCTTACAGCAGTTAGCAAAAGATTATATGGTTTCAGGTATTCTTGATCGTGCTGAAAAAATATTTGAGCAGCTGCTTGAAGAGCCTGATCACAGAGAGGCCGCTTTACTGCAATTAGTTGCTATTCATCAACAGACTCGAGAGTGGGAGCAAGCGATTCAATTTGCGAACAGTTTGGTTCGTATGGGTCGTAAAAAGCTCAAGCTTGATATTGCTCACTATTACTGTGAACTCGCAATGCAAGAGCTTGCAGATGAGAATTTGAACAAAGCAAAACAGAATCTTAAAAAAGCCTTATCTTCTGATAATCAATGTGTACGAGCCTCTATTATGATGGCGAAACTTCTTATGGAAGAAGAGAATTACAAAAGTGCTCTTGCTCACCTTGAGTCAGTACTGGATCAAGACATTGATTTTGTCAGTGAAGCATTACCATTGCTTGCTGAATGTTATGAAAAACTAGACAGAGAAGGCGCATTACTTCAATTTTTAAAAGAAGCGATTTCAAAAGGAGCAGGTGCTAGTGCTGAATTGATGCTTTCAAATTTGATTGCCAAGCATGAAGGTGTCGCTTTAGCTCAAGGGTATATGACTAAACAGCTTCTTAAGAATCCGACAATGAAAGGCTTCTATCGTCTCATGGGCTACCATACCGATGAAGCTGAAGATGGTAGGGCGAAAGCAAGTTTAACTAGTTTGCAAACCCTAGTAGGCGAGCAATTGAAAATGAAACCTAATTACCGCTGCAGTAAGTGTGGTTTCTCTGCTCATCGATTGTTTTGGCAATGTCCATCTTGTAAAGGATGGGGAGTGATTAAGCCTATTAGAGGTTTAGATGGTGAATAATTGAAGAGGCGCTCTGAGTGCCTCTTTTTTTGAATGTAAGAAAAGACCGTGAGTACGACTAATCCTCATGATGAATTGATGGGATTGGTATAAATTTTTAAAGGAGAGAAAATGAAAGACCAAAAGGTGATCGTGGCACTGGATTATGATAATCAAGCAGATGCGTTAACGTTTGTTGATAAAATTGATCCAAGTTCATGTCGTTTAAAAGTAGGCAAAGAGATGTTTACTTTATTTGGCCCTGAGTTTGTTAAAGAACTTCATAAACGTGGTTTTTCTGTTTTTCTAGATTTAAAGTTTCATGATATTCCAAATACCTGTTCAAAAGCGGTAAGAGCGGCAGCTGAAATGGGTGTATGGATGGTTAACGTTCATGCGAGTGGTGGTGAGCGTATGATGAGTGCCTCGCGTGAAATATTAGAACCTTATGGTAGTGACCGTCCATTATTAATTGGTGTGACGGTGTTAACGAGCATGGAGCAGCAAGACTTAGCTGGCATTGGTCTAGACATAGCACCACAAGAACAAGTAAAACGTTTAGCGGCATTAACGAAAAACAGCGGTTTAGATGGTGTCGTATGTTCAGCTCAAGAGGCATCAATGCTAAAAGCTGATTTAGGTAAAGAGTTCCAGTTAGTAACACCAGGAATTCGTCCAGCAGGTGCTGATGTTGGTGACCAAAAGCGTATTATGACGCCAGTAGATGCGATTACAGCAGGTTCTGACTACCTAGTTATAGGTCGTCCGATTACACAAGCGGAGAATCCATCACAGGTCCTTAATGAGATTAATCTTTCTCTCGCTTCTGTTTTATAACTGATAATATTATTAAAACATAAAAAAATAGAGACCATTGGGTCTCTATTTTTGTTTGTAAGTTATACCAATCACAGTAAGTAATTGATTTACTACGATTGGTATTATCTTCTAAAAAGAAGAATTACATTACACGCATACCAGGTTGAGCACCTTCGTGTGGTTCTAAAATCCAAAGATCTTTACCACCAGGGCCTGCAGCTAGGATCATGCCTTCAGACATACCAAACTTCATTTTACGAGGTTTTAGGTTGGCAACCATAACAGTTAGCTTGCCTTCTAGCTCTTCAGGTTTGTATGCTGATTTAATACCAGAGAATACTTGACGAGTTTCGCCACCGATGTCTAGTTGGAATTTAAGCAGTTTGTTTGCCTTTGGTACTTCCTCACAAGAGATAATACGTGCAATACGCATATCAACCGCTTCGAATGCATCGAACTCAATCTCATCTGCGATTGGATCTTTATCTAGCTCAGTTTGACTTGCTTTTTCTTTTTCCGCTTCTGCCTTTTCTTTTGCTGCCATTTCGATTGCAGCGTCTTCTTTAGACTCTTCAATCATAGCTTCAACTTTCTTAGGATCAATACGCGCAAATAATGCTTTAAACTTAGTGATCTCATGAGCAACTAGTGGTTGTGCAACGCCTTCCCACGTTAGTGTTTCATTTAAGAACGCTTCAGTACGAGCTGCAAGTTCTGGCATTACAGGTTTTAAGTAAGCCATAAGTACACGGAACAAGTTAATGCCTACAGAAGATACTTCTTGTAACTCTTGCTCTTTACCTTCTTCTTTTGCAAGAACCCAAGGTGCTTTCTCATCAATGTATTGGTTTGCTTTATCAGCTAGTGCTGTAATTTCACGGATAGCACGACCAAATTCACGAGTTTCATATAGCTCAGCAATACGATCAGCTGCTGCAATAAATTCATTGTAAAGCTCAGGCTCTGCAAAGTTATCTGCAAGTTTGCCATCAAAGCGTTTAGTAATGAAACCAGCGTTACGAGAAGCTAGGTTAACAATCTTGTTTACTACGTCAGAATTCACACGTTGAGTGAAATCTTCAAGGTTTAAATCAAGATCATCAATACGGCTGTTTAGTTTCGCTGCATAGTAGTAACGTAGGCACTCAGGGTCTAAGTGATTTAAGTAAGTACCAGCTTTAATGAAAGTGCCTTTAGATTTAGACATTTTCGCACCGTTAACCGTTACGTAACCGTGAACGAATACGTTATTTGGTTTACGGAAACCTGCGCCATCAAGCATTGCAGGCCAGAATAGACTGTGGAAGTAAACAATGTCTTTACCAATGAAGTGATAAAGCTCAGTTGTGCTGTCTTTCTTCCAGTATTCATCAAAGTTTAAATCGTCACGCTTATTACATAGGTTTTTGAATGAACCCATGTAACCAATTGGAGCATCTAGCCAAACGTAGAAGAATTTATTTGTTTCGCCAGGGATTTCAAAACCAAAGTATGGTGCATCACGAGAGATATCCCATTGCTGTAAGCCTGATTCAAACCACTCTTGCATTTTGTTTGCAGTTTCAGTTTGAAGAGAACCTGAACGAGTCCATTCTTTAAGCATGCTTTCAAATTGAGGAAGATCAAAGAAGAAATGCTCAGAATCTTTCATTACTGGAGTCGCACCAGAAACGGCTGATTTTGGATTAATTAAATCTGTTGGGCTGTATGTTTCGCCGCAGTTGTCACAGTTGTCGCCGTATTGCTCTTCTGCTTTACATTTAGGGCATGTACCTTTTACAAAGCGATCTGGTAAGAACATTTCTTTTTCAGGATCGAACAGCTGAGAAATTGTACGACTTGTAATAAAGCCGTTTTTCTTTAGCTCAAGGTAGATGTGAGAAGCTAATTCACGGTTTTCATCACTGTGAGTGCTGTGATAGTTATCAAAGCTGATATCAAAGCCTGCGAAATCTTTTTGGTGCTCTTCGCTAACGGCTGCGATCATTTCTTCTGGAGAAATACCCATCTGTTGAGCTTTAAGCATGATTGGTGTGCCGTGAGCATCATCTGCACAAATAAAGTTAACGTCGTTGCCGCGTAAACGTTGGTAACGAACCCAGATATCCGCTTGGATATGCTCAAGCATGTGGCCTAAGTGGATTGAACCGTTTGCATACGGTAGGGCACATGTAACCAGAATTTTTCTCGGATCTGTAGCCATATCTTCTCTTTCGCTTAATGTGATGGGTGAAAATTTAAGAGATAAATAGTACCTGAACCAAGTTAGAAAGCATAGAGGATCAAGGGTCCAATTAGTGATAGGATGAGTAAAAATAACCGTGGAGCATTGAAGATGGCATTTCAAACGATGGTAGAGATTAAAAATTGGTTAAATACGTTTACGCATTCGCAACTTTGTGAAGGTTGGGCTGATATTTCAAATGTGGTATCGATTGAAGCAACAGGAAATATTAATGTTGTTTTTCCTTTTGTATCAAAGAGCCTACAAACTGATTTTAACCACTGGTTAGAAGGACAAAAGCTTGAGTTGGCGCTGCCCGACCTTTCTGTATTCGTCTCATCTAAAACGTCGTCTTTAAAAACAAATCAACAAGCAGTTAAAGGCGTAAAAAATATCATTGCGGTGAGTTCAGGCAAAGGAGGGGTCGGTAAATCAACGACGGCTGTGAATTTAGCATTAGCTCTACACCATTTAGGAGCTCGTGTTGGTATTTTGGATGCAGATATATACGGCCCTTCTGTACCTTTGATGTTGGGGGTTGAAGATAAGAAACCTGCGATTGTTGATAATAATAGAATGATGCCAATTGAGGCTCATGGATTATACAGTAACTCGATAGGTTATTTAGTCGAGAAAGGCGAAGCGGCAGTGTGGCGCGGTCCTATGGCATCTAAAGCTTTATCTCAACTTCTTAATGAAACATGGTGGCCAGATTTGGATTATCTTATTATTGATATGCCACCCGGTACTGGTGATATTCAACTTACACTGTCTCAACAGGTGCCGACGACAGGAGCTGTAATCGTCACTACACCACAGGATCTAGCATTAACTGATGCGATTAAAGGCGTGAATATGTTTACGAAAGTGGATGTGCCTGTTATTGGTGTGGTAGAAAACATGAGTATTCATATTTGCTCTAATTGTGGGCATCAAGAAGCAATTTTTGGAACAGGTGGCGCATTAACTATGGCTCAACGTTACTCGATCCCATTATTAGCTCAATTACCACTGCATATCGATATCCGAAGTGAAACGGATTCTGGGACGCCTAGCGTGGCTATAAATCCAACAAGTCCCCACAGTAAATTGTATATTAACTTGGCAGAACAAGTATCAAGTCGACTATACTGGCAAGGAGAGGTGATTCCTGACCAAATAATGTTCAAGTCATTGTAGGATCACACTTAAGTGAAATTTGAGCTGGAAAGTATCATTAGTAATCCCTATAATCAGGCGGTTTTATTAAATATCCGTATATCGCACACTTTTAGGTATCTTTTATGTCAGAGAACAGTAATCATCACTGTATTATCGTAGGTATTGCAGGCGCATCAGCTTCAGGTAAAAGCTTGATTGCTTCAACAATTTATAATGAACTACGAGCAAAAGTTGGCGATCATCAGATTGGTGTAATAACTGAAGATAGTTACTACAAGGACCAAAGCCACCTGACCATGGAAGAAAGAGTCAAAACAAATTACGATCACCCAAATGCATTAGATCACGAATTACTTTGTGAGCATTTAGAGCAATTGATGCGTGGTGAAGCGGTTAATATTCCAACTTACAGTTATACAGAGCATACGCGTACTTCTGAAGTTGATGTAATGACTCCAAAGAAAGTAATCATTCTTGAAGGTATTTTATTACTAACAGATCCTCGTTTACGTAATTTAATGCATGCAAGTGTATTTATGGATACTCCTTTAGACATCTGTTTACTTCGTCGTGCTCGACGTGATGTAGAAGAGCGTGGTCGTACAATGGAATCTGTTTTTGAACAGTACCAAAAAACAGTACGTCCAATGTTCATGCAATTCATTGATCCATCAAAGCAACACGCTGACATCATTGTCCCACGTGGTGGTAAAAACCGCATTGCGATTGATGTATTAAAAGCACATATCTCACGCTTATTAAAAGCGTAAGACTGTCTCGTCCTAAAATACGTTGACGATTTTTAATTGAAAGCTAAGTGCGTACGCACTTGGCTTTTTTGTGTACTTGATTTGGTGTACTCATTCCCAAGCTTAAATGTGGCCGCATTTCATTATAAATAAAAATAGATTCTTCAACTAAATGCCTTAACTCCTCTAAATCTTTACAGTCATACAAAAGAAACTCTTGTTTAAGTATCCCATTTATTCGCTCTGCTAATGCATTTTGATAGCAATCATAACCATCCGTCATTGATGGCTTAATATCATTTTTATTCAATTTTTCCTGATAAACCTTTGAACAATACTGTAATCCTCGGTCTGAATGATGAATCGTACTCCTTTGATATTGACGGCTATCTATCGCCATATCAAGAGCTTTGACTACATCAGTAGCTTTCATTTCATCACTTAATTCATATCCCATTATCTTTCGACTATAAGCATCTGTTACTAAAGATAAATAATGAATACCTTTTTGTGATTGAACGTAAGTGATATCACTAACAAAAACCTCTTCAGATGCTTGAGGTGTTACTTCTTTAAGTAAATTAGGATGTTTTTTCATCCAATGCTTACTATAGGTAGTTTTTGTATAACTTCGTTTAGGTTTTACTAATAAGCACTCATTTCTTAAATAGGAAAAAAAGTTATCTCTGCCTAACTTTATGCCATGAGTGATGAATTTGGGCTTAAGTAAAAAATATAATTTTTTACCTCCAATACGAGGCATATATCGACGAATTTCTTGCACCATATTTTTAACCGGTGAAAGTTCAACGGCACGTTTCAGAGCTCTACGTTCTTGTTGGTATATACATTGTCTTGTAATGCCAAGTAGCTGACTAGCTCGCTCTAAGCTGATCATTTTCTGCTTTTGAAGACTTCTTGCTCCTTGGCAATATACTTTTTTCTAAGGCCTGCACCATGTTCTGCGTCCATGATATTCACTACTTCATTAAGTAATAAATTACGCATTCTTTCATCATCAAGCTCTCGCTCTAAACGTTTAATTTTTTGTGCAGGCGATTCTTTCGCTTTCGGGGATTTAGGCATAATAATCTTAGGTGATTGAGACCAGTCCATCTTACCGTGTTTTCTTAACCAAGTAAGTACGGTAGATCGACCTTGAATGCCATAAATGTTTTGAGCTTGCTTATAGGTCATATCGCCTTTTTCTATAGCGGCAACAAGCTGCAATTTAAAGCCTAATGAATAATCGCGTTGAGTTCGCTTATTCTTTGTTTTTTCTTGATTTGTCATATAAAAGTCCTAAATGTGTAAACACATTTCAGGACGAGACAGACATTTATCTTTAAAAGGGCCGGCAATTATGTCGGCCTTTTTTTTGTCTCATACCTTATAATTTCGCTATACTCCAATGTATAACTATCGATAAGCTCATGTTTATTATGCTTAACTGATGGCATACTTAACACTATCGTTACTATTTAAGAACAATTAGATGGATTTTGGCCGTGAAGAAAATAGCCCTATTAATTAGTATACCGTTTATTGCTGTAATCGGTGCCGTATTGGTATTAGTGTTACTTGTTAACCCTAATGAATTTAAACCGTTGATAACAGAACAAGTTGAAGCGCAAACAGGTCGTCAATTAACGATTGATGGTGATATTGAATGGCGTTTTTTTCCGTCAGTAGGTTTCTCTATTGGTAAGATGGCATTAAGTAACCCTGAAGGATTTGTGGAGCCAAACTTAGTCTCATTCGATAATGCGATACTTGATCTTAATGTTCGTCCTTTATTTCAACATGAAGTTAGTATCGGTCTTATTACTTTGGATGGGGCTTCATTTACGTTACATACATTAAAGAATGGCGTGACTAATTTAGATGGTCTTGTTGCTAAAAAAGAAACACCAAAAGTAGAAAATAATAATCCAACTGCTCCAGCAGAAGAATCTGACGTTAAGTCAGAAGCATCGTCAGCAACAAGTACAGAATTCAATGGCTGGAAAGTCTCGTTACAAGGTATTGCTTTAACTAATGCTGAAGTGCTTATCCAAGATGATAAAGCAGGTTCAAAAATTCACTTTAGTGATATGAATTTATCTCTTTCACAGTTCATTCCGGGACAGTGGGCTGAGTTAAACTTTGACTTAAAAGGTGATTTAGGTAAGCAAAAAGTCGCACTAAAAGGTAAAACAGAGCTTAATATAGCTGAAACGCTAGATGATGCTTCATTTAAGAATGTTGAATTTAATGCTTCGTATGCTGATGCCGTAAATAAATTTAATGATATTACCTTTACGATTGATCAATTTTCTTTTGATAAATGGGCTAATTTAGCTTTAAAAGCAAAAGGTAAAGCAAATAATTTAGAGGTTAATTCGAATTCAACATTTGCTCTTTATGTACCAAAAGCGTTAGACCTAATTAAAATCAAAGAATTCACAAGTACTAACAATGTGAAGGGAAAAGGCATTCCAAATGAAGATGTGACCGCTGTTATTGGATTTAATAGTTCCTTTGATCTAAACAAATCGTTCTTGAAGATAGACAAGCTTGCTTTATCAGCGGTCGATACCGATTTTACTGGTAAGCTGAGCGTTCAATTAAATGATATTCCTAAAGTTCGCTTTGATCTACGTAGCCCAAGTATTGATGTTGATGCTTTACTAGCAACGTTACCAAAAGATGAGTCATCTAAAACAGTAGATTCAAATACATCAACAAAAGCATCATCTACACCAGTAAAAGAAGTGGAACCTGACTTAAGTGCATTGAAAACGTTAGATGTTGCGGGTTCAATCATTATTGATAAATTTAAAGCGAATAACGCAAAAATGCAGAATGTGACGTCTGTGTTCTCTGTTAATCGTGGTGTATTGAAATTAACGAAATTTCATTCTGATTTATACAGTGGTGGAATTGATATGACGGCAACGCTTGATGCTCGAAAATCAGTACCGACTTATAGCGTTAAACAGACGATTAAAGGAGTAAAAGTTGCGCCTTTATTAACGGATGTTATGGGTGAAAGTCTTATAGAAGGTACTGGTAATATAGCAATTAATGCATCAGGAAAAAGTTTAAAACCAACAGCACTTAAGCAAAACCTTAAAGGGAAAGCTTCGATTAACTTTGCTGATGGTGCTGTAAATGGTATTAACATTCCGTTATTAATCCGCACTACTTATGCAAAAATTAAAGGTGAAAAGGTTAAAGGAAGCGAAGAAGCTGAAAAAACAGACTTCAGTGCCCTTACTGCTGACTTTTATCTAGCAAACGGTAATGCAACAACTAAAAATATTAAGATGGTCTCTCCTTTGCTTCGTATTCATGGCGAAGGTTCTGCACATTATGTGAATGAAACAGCAAACATGCTGATTAAAACATCTATTGTGGGTACATTGAAGGGGCAGGGCGGTAAGGATATTGACGATCTAAAAGATGTGACGATTCCAATTCGAGTAACGGGATCTTGGACAAATCCTAAATATAAACTTGAATTCGATGATGTGATGAAACAAAAGGCACAAAAGGAAATTGATCGTGGTATTGAGAAGCTAGAAGAAAAATATGGCGATAAGATTAAAGATGAAAAAGTAAAAGATGCAGCAAATAAATTACTTAAAGGACTTTTTAATTAAGTTTGAGTTATAGCATCATATAAAGAAATGGCCTGCATTATTAAGATTGTAGGCCATTTTTGTTTGAGCTATTACCAATCAATGCCTTTTAATGCTTTAATACCAGAATCGAATGCATGTTTAACACTTCGCACTTCAGAAACGGTATCTGCCATTTCAATTAACTCACGATGGGCTGCTCGCCCTGTAATTACGACAGATTGCATTTTAGGGCGATTAGATAGCGCTATCTTTAATTCTTCCAAATCAATATAGCCATAGGTGACCATATACGTCATTTCATCAAGTAAAACTAAATCGATAGAATCATCTTCGAGCGCTTTTTTACATTCTGTCCATACGGCTTGAGCTGCTTTTGTATCCGATTCTTTATCTTGAGTATTCCAAGTAAAGCCAGTTTTCATTACATAGAATGGCACGTTATGCATTTCTAATAAGTTTCGTTCACCGCAATCCCAAGTGCCTTTGATAAATTGCGCGACTACGCAACTAAGTCCATGACCAACCGCTCTAGCGACAGTACCAAAACCTGCTGTGGTTTTGCCTTTACCATTTCCTGTAATGATTAAGAGTAGACCTTTTTCTTCTTGAGCCTCAGCCACACGTTTATCAACGTTGTTTTTAATTTTTTCTTGTCGTTGTTTATAACGTTCGTCTTTTTTATCTTGTTCAGTCATGTTTTATTCCATTAAAAGAAAGGTGAATATAAAAAATCCCGATAGGAGAACCATATCGGGATTTTTAAAGTCTATCAATGAATTTGAGTTATGTGCCTAATTACTGGCTCACAACTTTATAGATAGGGTCTTCTTGTACATTGATCTCAATTAAGCTGCCTGCCTTGTTTAGAAGTGCATGGCAATCTTGGCTTAAGTGACGAAGATGTACTTTTTTACCTGCTTTAGAGTAACGCTCAGCGATAGTATCAACGGCTTCAATAGCTGAATGGTCAACAACACGTGATGCTGCGAAGTCAATAATGATGTCTTGAGGATCATTTTCAACGTCGAATAACTCTAAGAAGTTTGCTGCTGAGCCAAAGAAAATTGGACCATTAATTTCATAAACCTTAGAACCTTCTTCGTTTACAGAGTTTGTAGAGAAGATATGTTTAGCGTGTTGCCATGCAAACATAAGTGCTGATGCAATCACACCTACTGCCACAGCTACCGCAAGGTCAGTAAACACAGTTACTACCGTTACTAGTACAATCACGAAGAAGTCTTGTTTTGGTACACGACGTGCCAGTTTGAATGTTGCCCATTCAAATGTACCAATAACTACCATGAACATAACACCAACAAGAGCAGCTAGAGGGATCATCTCAATTAGTGAAGAAGCAAATAGGATGAAGACTAACAGCATTACCGCGGCTACGATGCCAGATAAACGACCACGACCACCAGAGTTTACGTTAATCATTGATTGACCAATCATTGCACAACCGCCCATAGCGCCAAACACAGAACAAGTGATGTTTGCTACACCTTGACCAACACATTCACGGTTTGATTGACCACGAGTACCTGTCATCTCATCAATTACCGTTAATGTTAGAAGGGATTCGATAAGACCAATTGCCGCTAAGATAAGCGCATATGGGAAGATGATGTAAAGTGTTTCTAATGAAAGAGGAACAACCGGTAATGCAAATGTTGGTAAAGATCCCGCAAGTGTCGCGGTATCATTACCACTCATTGTACGTAGAAAATCTACTACAGTACGAGTATCTAAATCTAAACCTTGCACTAAGCCTGTAACAACAATAATAGCAACCAATGATGATGGAACTGCAGTTGTTAACTTTGGTAAGAAATGAATGATAGCCATAGTTACAGCAACAAGACCCAGCATTAACATCATTTGATCGCCTTGAAGCCAATCCAGATTACCTAATGCATCGGGTGCTTTAAATTGACCAAGTTGAGCAAGGAAGATAACAATAGCAAGGCCGTTCACAAACCCTATCATTACTGGGTGAGGCACGATACGGATGAACTTACCAAGCTTAAATAAACCAGCTGAAATTTGAAGAATACCGGCGAGCATAATGGCAGCAAAAAGGTATTGAACGCCGTGAACTGCTACTAAGCTAACCATTACAACTGCCATCGCACCTGTAGCACCAGAAATCATACCTGGGCGGCCGCCAATAAGAGAAGTAATTAAGCCTACGATGAATGCTGCATATAGACCAACCATTGGGTCAACACCTGCTACAAAAGCAAAAGCTACAGCTTCAGGTACCAAGGCTAGCGCAACGGTTAGACCTGATAAGACATCATTCTTTACAGAATGATTAGAAAATTTTGGAAATTCAAACATGTTTTTTAGATATCTTCTTTGGTTGTTTTTCAAGCATAGTGTGCGGCGAATCGTACAGAAAAGCGTGATGAACTTCAATGTTTATTCGGAATTAGATATAAAAAAAGCAAGTTACGTCGAAACGTAACTTGCTTAATTTTATTGGTTATTTATTTTAAAGGTGTTTGCCTAAAAAATTATAAACCTGCCGTTTTTGCCATTGCAGCACTTGCTTGAGAAGTGGCTGTTTGGCTGCCCGCCTGCTTAGGTGCAAAGCGCTCTGTTCTGAATTCAGCAGCAGTAACAGTGATCTCTTTAATCTCTGTTGGCCCTGTTGCTTTCGTCATACCAGAAGAAGCATGTCCTTTGTATTGAGTTTTTGGAGCAACCTTAGTTTCAACAACAGGTTGTACTTCTTCAACTTCAACAACGGTTTCTACAGCTGCTACAGCAATTTCATTTACTTCTGCCGCTGGTTTAACAGGTGCTTCTGCTACGACGTCTACTACAGGAGTAGCGATTGGAGCTTCAGTGACTGTTGCTTCAACTGCAACTGGTGCCGGAGTTGTCTCTTTCACTTCTTCAACAACAGGAGTTTGTACCGCTTCTTTAATTGGAGCAACAGATGCCTCAACATAAGGAAGTAATACTTTACCCATAGCCATTTCAGGGAAAGCAACGCCACCGATTTGAACTTTAACTTTTGGTGCTTTATCTTGAGCCGCTTGAGTTTCGTTATCTACGAATTTCTCTTGTTGGCGTTGTTTCGCTTGCTTCATTTCAAGAATACGCGCGAAATCAGGATAAGCTTTGCCCATTGCCATTTCAGGTGATGCAACACCAGACGATAAGCGTGAAGGATTTACAGGGCGACGATCGCGACGACGACGGCGTTGACCACTTGCACGAAGGTGACGAGGTGAACGACGATTACGACGTTGGCCTTCTTTACGTTCAGTGTTTTTCTCTGTATTTACTTCAGTATTTGGCTGTTGTGCTTCTACTGGCGCTGTTACTACAACTGCATCTGTTTCAGCTTCAACCGCTTTACCTGTACGTACTTTCTTCTGTAACTGACGACGTTGACGACGTTGTTTAACTTGTGCCGTTTTTTCACGTTTTTCAGTTTGTTTCTCAGTATTTTGAGCAGGAGCTTGTTGTGCATCAGCCGCTAATTTAAGACCTTGTTCTGCAATTTCTTTGCGCACTTTAGGTTGTTTAGCTGGCTTGTTATCATTTGCTTTAACTTGCTTACCTGTTGTTGCATTCGCATCGTCTTGTTTTTTACCACGACGATTTTCGTTACGGTTATCATTGCCGTTACGACGGTTGTTGCGGTTATTACGACCGTTTTCGTTATTACGACGACGATCATTATTACGATTTTGATTACGACGTTGAGGTTGAGCTGGTTTCTCTTCTTCAACTTTCTTTTCAGTTTTTTCTGATGCATCAGGAGCTGAGAAGAAGTTAGCAATTGCTTTGAAGAAACGGCTGATAATGCCAGGTTTTTCTTCAGTTTTTGCTTCTGCTTTTTTCTCTGGTTGCGCTTTAGCAACTGGTGCAGCCTGAGTTGGTGCACTGAAACCTTGAAGAACAGGTTCTTCACGTTTCTTAGGAGCAATATTTACAACTGGAGCTTCTTTTGATTCAGCTTCACGTAGTGCTTCTAGCTTCTTAGGAAGAAGGTAAGACAGCATCTCTTGCTCTTCACCATCACGGATACGGATCACTTCAAAGTGAGGCGTTTCCATATCAGAGTTAGGAACAATAATTACGCGAACATCATGGAATTTTTCAATGTGTTGAACTGAGCGACGTTTTTCATTTAATAAATAAGAAGCAATAGAAACAGGCACAACAGCAAGAACTTGTGTTGTATTGTCTTTTAATGATTCTTCTTCAATTAAACGTAGAACAGACAGTGCTAGAGATTCGTTATCACGAACCACACCAGTACCCGTACAACGAGGACAAATATGGTGGCTTGCTTCTGCTAAAGATGGACTTAAGCGCTGGCGAGACATTTCTAGAAGACCGAAGCGAGAAATACGACCGATTTGAACACGAGCACGATCCATACGAACGGCTTCACGCATACGGTTTTCAACTTCACGTTGGTGACGAACTGGCGTCATGTCGATAAAGTCGATAACGACTAAACCACCTAAGTCACGTAAACGTAATTGACGTGCAATTTCGTCAGCAGCTTCAAGGTTTGTATTTAGTGCTGTTTCTTCAATATCACCGCCTTTCGTTGCACGAGCAGAGTTGATATCAATTGATGTTAGTGCTTCTGTTGGGTCAATAACGATAGAACCACCAGATGGAAGACGAACTTCACGCTCAAATGCCGATTCAATTTGGCTTTCGATTTGGTAGTGACTAAACAGAGGAACTTCGCCTTCATACAGCTTAACGCGAGATAAGAAATCTGGACGAATAAGTTGAATATGTTGACGTGCACGGTCAAAGATTTTCGGGCTATCAATTAAGATTTCACCAATATCACGACGTAAGTAATCACGAATTGCGCGAACAATTACGTTACTTTCTTGGTGAATTAGGAAAGGAGCTTGGTTTGATTCAGAAGCATGTTTAACCGCTTCCCAGTGGTTCAGTAGAACATTTAAATCCCACTCAAGTTCTTCAGCTGATTTGCCAACACCTGCAGTACGTACAATTAGTCCCATACCTTGAGGTAGTTCTAATGTGCTTAATGCTGCTTTTAATTGAGTGCGCTCTTCACCTTCGATACGACGAGAAATACCGCCAGCACGAGGGTTGTTTGGCATAAGAACAAGGTAACTACCAGCAAGAGAGATGAACGTTGTTAAAGCTGCGCCTTTGTTTCCGCGCTCTTCTTTTTCAACTTGAACAATAACTTCTTGGCCTTCTTTCAAAACGTCCTTAATGTTTGGACGACCTTGATATGTGTAGCCTTGAGGGAAATATTCTTTTGCGATTTCCTTAAGGGGAAGGAAACCATGGCGATCAGCGCCGTAATCAACAAAAGCTGCTTCCAAGCTTGGTTCGATACGTGTGATTTTGCCTTTATAAATATTAGCTTTTTTAGATTCGTGACCAGGACTTTCGATATCTAGATCGAAAAGGCGTTGGCCATCAACTAATGCGACGCGCAACTCTTCCTTTTGGGTTGCGTTAATCAACATTCTTTTCATTAGTGAATACTCATTACAAATTGTCGAGCTTGTGTATCTTAATCCATTTCAAATGGTGCCAGATCCCAAGGCTGATTACATGTGCAGCCTCACGGCTGGAACTCAGGGATGCTCTAGGGCACAATCCACATCAACACCATTAATCAACAGTGCTGATCCGCAATAATTCACGGTCGTTAAAACATCAAAAATGGTTTAGGCATAACAAGCAAAAAAACTCAAAGCAGTACAGATGTCTTACGCCAATTGCTGCATCACTGCGTTTGAGCAGTATATTTTTAGTTCGTGTTGGTGCTTTTATGCTCACCAAGGTGAAGAAATAGCCATCTGGGCTAATTTCAGAGTGCAACTATAACAGTCAGATGAAATCGCAGCAATCTTCATTATTTAGATCTGAGTTAAAAAAATTTCATCAAATGAGAATATAGCAGTAGAATGCCCTAATGAATGATGATAAACCAAAAGTGCAATTCGTCGATATTGATGACGATTTTGCAGGGCAACGAATCGATAATTTTCTTCTTGCCCGCTTAAAAAATGTTCCTAAAAGTATGATTTACCGAATCGTGCGTAAAGGAGAAGTGCGCGTAAATAAAAAACGTATTAAGCCTGAATATAAACTGCAAGAAGGGGACGTAGTTCGTATCCCTCCAGTAAAAGTGCCGGAATCAACTGCACCAGATCTTCCTAATGTAAAATTAGGTAAAGTAGCAGAGCTTGAACATTGTATTATTTACGAAGATGACCATGTTTTAATTTTGAATAAACCATCAGGTACAGCAGTGCATGGTGGTAGTGGCTTAAAATTTGGTGCGATTGAAGCATTACGAGCTTTGCGACCTGATGCTCGTTTTTTAGAATTAGTACACCGAATTGACCGTGATACGTCTGGTATCTTATTGGTTGCGAAAAAACGTTCGGCTCTGCGTCGACTTCAAGAGCAGTTTAGAAATAAAACGGTACAGAAATATTATTTTGCATTAGTGATGGGACAGTGGAAAAACAGCTGCAAGGTTGTTAATGCTCCATTACTAAAAAATGAAGTGAATAGTATTGTTCGTGTTAATCCAAACGGAAAACCATCTGAGACTCGATTTAAAGTGCTTGAGAAATTCGAACAAGCAACATTAATTCAAGCAAGTCCAATTACAGGCCGTACACACCAAATTCGTGTTCATACACAATATACGGGGCATCCAATTGGTTGGGATGACCGTTATGGTGATCGTCGATTTGATGCATATACAGGTCAGTTTGGTTTAGACCGTCTATTTTTGCATGCTGCAAACATCAAGTTCACTCATCCTGCGACGGAAGAGTTAATGGATATTAGTGCACCAATGGAAGCAAAACTAGAACGTGTACTAAAAGGCTTACGCAGTAAAAATTAATTTAACGATGTAAGTTTATATAATTAATTGAAATGCTAGAAGCGATAAGTAGATTGTTACTTATCGCTTTTTTATTAATTACAAAACACTAAGGCCTTGTTTATCTAGCATGTCGATAAGAGAAATTAACGGTAATCCAATCAGTGTATTTGGGTCTTTCCCTTCTAATTTCTCAAACAATGCAATGCCTAAACCTTCACACTTAAAGCTTCCCGCACAATAAAACGGTTCTTCTTTGTCAACATAGTTTTTAATTTGTTGACGGCTTAGTTTTCTGAAATAAACATTGAACTCTTCACAGATGGTTTCTGCTTGTTTTGTTGTAGTATTAAATACGGAAAGACCCGTATAAAATGTAATTTTTTGACCACTTGCTTCTTCAAGTTGTTTTACTGCTTTTTCACGAGTAAGTGGTTTACCTATAATTTTTCCGTTAATCACACAAACTTGATCGGATCCAATGATCAAATGATTTGGATCTTCAATGTCACATGAACTTGCTTTTGTTTCTGCTAAACGAGTAACTAAATTAATAGGTGATTCATTTTTAAGCGGAGTTTCATCACAAATGGGTGAAATTGCATCAAAATCAAGTTGGATCTTTGACAAGATCTCTTTACGGAATGGGGATGTAGAGGCAAGAATGAGTTTTGATTGCATAATGGGTTCTTCTTCTCAAATTTTTCGTTTATTATTAGTGATACCAATTCCAGTAATTATCTACTCGTTATTACTGGTTAAATCATTTAATAGCTGCGTTAAAAAATAGTATTGTAGAATAACTACTTATAATATTTTTCGCCTTACTCTTAAGTGATTTTCCTGTGTAATAAATAGAACATCTAATTAATTACATTGGTATAACTCTGCTGAAATAGCAACTGGGAAGAAAAAAAGCATAAATTTGTGCCATTTTTCTTTGACTCGAAGGCTTTAGAAAGATAAGATGCGCGCCCTATGCAAAAGGTAAAATTACCACGAACAGTTGATGCTGCTCGAACTGCTCAAAAAAGAATGGACTACGATGGAATCATCCAGTCTAGTATTTTAAAGCGTTTAGCTGAATCTACTGTAGATGTGAAAAGTGATGCTGAAGTCACTTTGTCATTTAAAGTTGACGAACAACGACTAGCCGTTATCTCTGGTAAAGCTGACGTCGATGTGTTGTTGGAATGTCAACGCTGTAATGAAAATTTCGAACATCATCTAAGCGTATCATTTACCTACACGCCTTTTTTAAGCGAAGAGAAGGCAGCTTTAGTTCCTGAGGACTATGAGCTTGTAGATTTAAATGAGTTTGGTGAAGTCGATCTCGTTGAGCTGGTAACTGACGAGTTTATTCTAGCGTTGCCGCAAGTCGCTATGCATGACATTGAAGATTGTCAGGTCAAATCTAACAATTTGGTATTTGGCGAAATTCCTGAAGAGGAAGAGAAACCGAATCCGTTTGATGTTTTAAAATCTTTAAAACAACAGTAATTGAGGAGTAGGGTCCATGGCCGTACAAAAGAGCAAGAAATCACGTTCAATGCGTGGCATGCGTCGTTCACACGATGCACTAACTACAAGTGCAGTATCTGTAGACGCAACAAGTGGCGAAACTCACCTTCGTCACAACGTTACAGCTGACGGTTACTACCGTGGCCGCAAGGTAATCAACAAGTAAGGTTGACGCTTTGCAGCAGCTAACCATTGCAATTGATGCGATGGGTGGGGATTTCGGTCCCCAAGTTACAGTGCCTGCCGCCGTGCAGGCATTGTCACAATTCCCAGAGCTAAAAATTACAGTTATTGGAGATCGTGACGCGATTTCTACACAACTGACACATCTAAATTATATCCCCAACTCAAGATTTTCTATTGTTCATAGCGAGAGCGTTATAGGCAATAACACACAACCTTCAAAAGCCTTACGTCACAGTCGCGGAAGCTCAATGCGAATGGCCATTGACATGGTCGCAAATAAAGAAGCAGATGCGTGCATTAGTGCCGGCAATACAGGTGCGCTGATGGGATTATCTCGATTTACATTAAAGCTTCTTCCTGGTGTCGAACGTCCTGCGCTAATTAGCCCTTTACCAACTAAAAATAATCAAAGAACTTGGATGTTAGATCTTGGTGCTAACGTTTCGTGCGATGCTGAAACCCTTTTTCAGTTCGCGGTAATGGGTTCAGAATTAGCTGAGCAAACATTGAAACGTAAAGCTAAAGTCGCATTATTAAATATTGGTGAAGAAGAGATTAAGGGTAACGATCAGATTAAACGTTGCGCTGAAATGTTAAATCAATGCCAAGATATTGAATTTATCGGTTATATTGAAGGTGATAAGCTTTATCAAGGCATTGCAGATGTAGTAGTGTGTGATGGCTTTGTTGGGAATGTTTGCTTGAAAACAAGTGAAGGTGTAGCGCATTTATTTTTAGATCAACTAAAATCACACCTGATCACATCAAAATTTAAACAATTTATAGCGAAATGGCTCTTTGGTGATGTCATTTCTTGCTTAAAAGGGCTGAACCCCGACCAGTATAACGGCGCAAGTCTGATAGGATTGCGCGGCATTGTTGTTAAAAGTCATGGAAGCGCAGATGTATCTGCCTTTAACAATGCCATCAAGGAAGCGGTTCATGAGGTCAAGCGACAAATACCTAACCGTATTAGTGATCGCTTGGAGGCAGTTTTACTCGAGAGGCATTATTAGTCTTCATGTATAGCAAAATTTTAGGTACTGGTAGCTATTTACCAGCACAAATTCGCTCAAATGCGGATTTAGAAAAAATGGTCGATACTAGTGATGAGTGGATCTTAGCTCGAACTGGTATTAGTGAACGTCGCATTGCTGGTGAAGATGAATCGGTAGCTACAATGGCTCACCTTGCTTCTGTAAATGCAATTGAAATGGCTGGTATTGATAAGAACGATATTGATCTTATTATTTTGGCAACAAGTACACCTACGTACTCATTTCCATCTGCAGCGTGTGAAGTTCAAGGTTTATTAGGTATTCAAGGCTGTCCTGCATTTGATTTATCAGCAGCATGTTCAGGTTTTGTTTATGCATTAAGTGTTGCAGACCAACACATTAAAACAGGCATGGCAAAGAACGTACTTGTTATTGGTTCTGATGCTGTTTCTCATACTTGTGATCCAGAAGACCGCTCAACTATCATTTTATTTGGTGATGGTGCAGGCGCTGTTGTCTTAGGACAAAGTGAAGAGCCTGGCATTATCTCAACACATTTACATGCTGATGGTAAGTTTGGTGAATTACTTTCATTACCTGTTCCTTCTCGTAAGAATGAAGAAGCAGACAAGTGGCTATATATGGCTGGTAATGAAGTATTTAAAGTAGCAGTAACTCAACTGTCTAACTTGGTTAAAGAAACACTTCAAGAAAATCAGATGGATAAATCTGAACTTGATTGGTTGGTTCCTCATCAAGCTAACTTACGAATTATTAAAGCGACAGCAAAGAAACTATCAATGTCGATGGATCAAGTTGTTGTAACTCTAGACCGCCACGGTAACACTTCAGCTGCGACTGTTCCTACAGCGTTAGATGAAGCGGTACGTGATGGCCGAATTCAACGAGGTCAAACTTTACTACTTGAAGCATTTGGTGGTGGGTTTACTTGGGGCTCGGCTCTGGTTAAGTTTTAAATTTAGAGGTTAACCCTACGTGTGGTTGACCCTCTTAAATAAGCTTATTTAAAGGAAATAATATTCATGAGCAATTTTGCTATCGTTTTTCCAGGCCAAGGCTCTCAAGCTGTTGGCATGCTTGCTGAATTAGGTGAGCAACACGAAGTGGTAACTCAAACATTTGCAGAAGCATCTGACGCGTTAGGTTATGACTTATGGTCTTTAGTTCAAAATGGACCAGCAGAAGATTTAAATCAAACTTTCCGTACGCAGCCTGCATTGTTAGCAACATCTGTTGCATTATGGCGTGTATGGCAAGAACAAGGTTTGGCTCAACCATCAGTATTGGCTGGTCATAGCCTTGGTGAATATTCAGCGCTTGTTTGTGCGGGTGTCATTGACTTTAAAGAAGCGATTAAATTAGTAGAATTGCGTGGCCAATTAATGCAAGAAGCGGTTCCTGCAGGTATTGGTGCTATGTATGCAATTATTGGTTTAGATAACGACTCAATTGCTAAAGCATGTGAAGACGCGGCGCAAGGTGAAGTGGTTTCTCCTGTAAACTTTAACTCTCCAGGCCAAGTAGTTATCGCTGGTAACAAAGATGCAGTTGAACGTGCAGGCGTATTATGTAAAGAAGCGGGTGCAAAACGTGCACTTCCTTTACCAGTATCAGTACCTTCACACTGTGCACTAATGAAACCAGCAGCAGATAAATTGGCTGTTGCATTAGAAAGTATTGAATTCAACACACCAGCATTACCTGTAATTAATAATGTTGATGTTATTGCAGAAACTGATCCTGCAAAAATTAAAGACGCACTAGTTCGTCAACTATACGGCCCAGTTCGTTGGACTGAAGTTGTTGAAAACATGGCTGAACAAGGTGTTGAAACGTTATACGAAGTTGGTCCAGGTAAAGTATTAACTGGTCTAACGAAACGCATCGTTAAATCACTTAGCGCAGCAGCGGTAAATGATGCTGCTTCACTTGAAGCTGCTAAGTAATTAAAGGGAAAATAAAATGATGAATCTAGAAGGCAAAATTGCCTTAGTTACTGGTGCAAGCCGTGGTATTGGTCGTTCAATCGCTGAACTACTTGTATCTCGTGGCGCAACAGTGATTGGTACAGCGACGTCTGAAGGTGGTGCTGCAGCAATCAGTGAATACCTAGGTGAGAACGGTAAAGGTCTTGCTTTAAATGTAACTGATGTAGAGTCGATTGAGTCTGTACTAAAAAGCATTAACGATGAGTTTGGTGCGATTGATATCTTGGTAAACAATGCGGGTATTACTCGTGATAACCTACTTATGCGTATGAAAGACGATGAGTGGACAGATATCATGGATACTAACTTAACGTCTATTTTCCGTTTATCAAAAGCGGTTCTTCGTGGCATGATGAAGAAACGTAACGGTCGTATCATTAACGTTGGTTCTGTTGTTGGTACAATGGGTAACGCTGGTCAAACTAACTATGCAGCTGCAAAAGCAGGCGTAATTGGTTTTACTAAGTCTATGGCTCGTGAAGTTGCTTCACGTGGCGTAACAGTAAATACTGTTGCACCAGGTTTTATTGAAACAGATATGACAAAAGCCTTGAATGATGACCAACGAGCTGCAACACTATCAGCGGTACCAGCTGGACGTCTAGGTGATCCAAAAGAAATCGCATCAGCGGTGGTATTTTTGGCTTCTCCGGAAGCGGCATACATTACGGGCGAAACACTGCACGTAAATGGCGGCATGTACATGGTTTAATTCATAGAATTGATTTAAGGGTGACTTAGGTCAATTCTGAGTCAAAATTGCACTAAAAATCACGAAAATCGTGGTTTGACCAGCAATGTTGGCCTTGCAACTTTCTTATTAATGAATAAAATACAGCAAGTATCGCAAATCAGCGAATCTGTAATTAGGAAAATAAAAAATGAGTAATCTTGAAGAACGCGTAAAGAAAATCATCGTTGAACAACTAGGTGTGGATGAAGCTGAAGTTAAAAACGAAGCATCATTTGTTGATGACCTAGGTGCAGACTCACTAGACACAGTTGAGCTAGTAATGGCTCTAGAAGAAGAGTTTGATACTGAGATTCCAGATGAAGAAGCTGAGAAGATCACTACTGTTCAAGCTGCTATCGACTACGTAACTAGCGCACAGTAAGAAATACCCTCCAGGCGGTCATCTTGACCGCCTGAGTTTTTATACGCAACAAATCCCTATCTAATTTCAATTAATTCCGGAGAAATATATCGTGTCCAAACGTCGTGTAGTTGTTACAGGCATGGGTATGCTAACACCGGTGGGTAACACTGTTGAAGCATCTTGGAAAGCGCTGTTAGCAGGCCAAAGCGGTATCGTTAATATCGAACACTTTGACACCACTGAGTTTACTACTCGTTTTGCAGGTCTAGTTCAAGACTTTAATGCTGAAGAGTACATGTCTAAGAAAGACGCTCGTAAGATGGATTTATTTATCCAATACGGCGTAGCTGCTGGCATTCAGGCATTAGATGACTCGGGTTTTAAAGTTACTGAAGAAAATGCTCATCGTATCGGTGCTGCAATTGGTTCAGGTATTGGTGGCCTTGGCTTAATTGAAGCTGGCTACAAAGCATTCAGTGAAAAAGGTCCTCGTAAGATCAGCCCGTTTTTCGTGCCTTCTACCATCGTTAATATGATCGCAGGTCATATGTCGATTATTCGTGGTTTACGTGGTCCAAATATCGCAATTTCAACTGCTTGTACTACAGGTCTTCATAATATTGGTCATGCTGCACGTATGATCGCTTATGGTGATGCTGATGCAATGCTAGCTGGTGGTGCAGAGAAAGCATCTACAGAGCTAGGTATGGGTGGTTTTGGTGCAGCAAAAGCACTATCTACAAATAATGAAAACCCTCAAGGCGCATCTCGTCCTTGGGACAAAAACCGTGATGGTTTTGTTCTAGGTGATGGTGCTGGCATGATGGTTCTTGAAGAGTATGAACACGCTAAAGCTCGTGGTGCTAAGATCTACTGTGAACTTGTAGGTTTTGGTATGAGTGGTGATGCTTACCATATGACTTCGCCAACGCCAGATGGTTCTGGTGGTGCGTTAGCTATGGAAGCTGCGATGCGTGATGCTGGCGTAACAGGTGAACAAATCGGTTACGTAAATGCACACGGTACGTCCACTCCTGCTGGTGATGTAGCTGAAATTAAAGGCATTAAACGTGCTCTTGGTGAAGCTGGCTCTAAGCAAGTTTTAGTATCTTCAACAAAATCAATGACTGGTCACCTTTTGGGTGCTGCAGGTTCTGTTGAAGCAATCATCACAGCGATGTCTTTGGTTGATCAAATCGTTCCACCAACAATCAACCTTGATGATCCTGAAGAAGGTTTAGATATTGACCTTGTTCCACACACAGCTCGTAAAGTAACAGATATGGAATACGCAATCTGTAACTCATTCGGTTTTGGTGGTACAAACGGTTCACTAATCTTCAAGAAAATGTAATAACTTGTTTGTGAAGCTTAACTAGTTTCCAAGAGTCAGTTACACTTTAAAGGCGGTTTGATATTATATCAAACCGCCTTTTTATTTATTAGTCTGTTGGTTAGGAGTTGTTATGTTTTGGGTTAATGGAATGGAATCTGAATCACTTCCAATCAGTGATAGAGCAACTCAGTATGGTGATGGTTTTTTTACTACCATGAAGGTATTAAATAAGAAGATTTGTTTGTGGAAACTGCACTTAACTCGACTTAAAACCTCAGCAGAGCGTTTAGGTATAACGGAGCCAGATTGGTGTGTACTTGAAGAGCAAATGACTGGACTTGCTTCTAAAGTAATGAATGGTGGCATTAAAATCTTAATAACAAGAGGACGTGGTGGGCGAGGTTACTCTCCAGAAGGATGTACAAACACGCAAGTGATTGTGTCTACTTTTACACTGCCTGTTGAATATCAAGAATGGCAACAAAAAGGCATAGATGTAGGAATATCCGATATTCATCTAGGACTCAATCCACTCTTAGCTGGAATGAAACATCTAAACCGCCTAGAGCAAGTACTAATAAAACAATCAGTGAAGAAAACAGATTACTTAGATGTCATTGTTCTCGATATTAATAACAACATCGTTGAGACGTCGATAGGAAACATTTTTTGGGTTAAGGGTGATAGAATATTTACCCCTAATTTATCATTAGCAGGTGTTGAAGGGGTGATGAAGACGCACATTAGTGAAATTGCTAAGAGTCATCATATCGACATAGAATCAGTACATTGTAATATTGATACGCTTGCAAATGCAGATGAAGTTTTTATCACTAACTCCTTATTTGAAGTTGTACCGATAAATAAGATCAAAGAAATTCATTTTACCAAACATACATTAACTCATTGGTTTCAGGAGAAACTGTACTCGTGTTGAAAAAACTAATTATCATTATTTTATTTTTAGCAGTCGCTGCACTTGGTGCGGGCTTTTGGGCTTATCAGCAGGCAATCAATTTTACACAACAACCTGTAATGCTAGAGAACGCTCAACTTGTTGAAGTAAAACCAGGGACAAGTTATCGAAAACTCATCCGTCAATTTGAAGAAAATAAATGGATATCTGATGCTAAATGGGCACGGTTTACTCATAAAGTATCACCTCAGCTAACAAATATTAAAGCCGGTACTTATTGGGTTGAACCAAACCAAACACTTGCAGATGTGTTAACTCAGCTAAAAACAGGTAAAGAACATCAATTCTCAATTACTTTTGTAGAAGGAAGTCGTTTTTCTGAATGGCAACAACAGTTAGAACAAGCTCCTTATCTAGATCACGAGCTTGAAGGAATGTCAGAAAAAGAAATTGCAAATAAGTTGGGTATTGAACGAACTAAATTGGAAGGCTTATTTTTAGCTGAAACATACCATTACACCGCAGGTATGAGTGATTTTGATATTTTGGAACGTTCTCATAAAGCATTAACAACATTATTAGATGCAGAATGGAAAACAAAGTCAGCTAATTTACCGTTAAAATCTTCTTATGAAGCATTAATTCTAGCGTCTATTATCGAAAAAGAGACGGCAATTGACTCTGAGAGAGAGCGAGTTTCATCTGTTTTTGTTAATCGCTTAAAGCGTGGTATGCGTTTACAAACTGATCCGACAGTTATCTATGGTATGGGTGACAAATACGACGGTAATATTCGTAAGAAAGATCTACGAACACCTACGGCTTATAATACTTATACCATTAATGGATTACCGCCAACGCCGATTGCTATGGCCGGTCCTGCTTCAATAAAAGCAGCTCTTCATCCTGAAACAAGCCGATACTTATATTTTGTCGCTGATGGTACTGGCGGTCATAAATTCACTAAATCACTAGTTGAGCATAACAAAGCGGTTAGAGCTTACTTAAGAACTTTAAGAAATTAATCATGTCTAAATTTATTGTAATCGAAGGCCTAGAAGGCGCAGGTAAAAGTACAGCAATTAAGAACGTACTAGCTACATTGGCAAAACACGGTATTACGTCACCAGTTACAACGCGTGAGCCAGGAGGAACCCCTCTTGCTGAGAAAATGCGTGAACTGGTTAAACAAGGTCATCCTGATGAGCCACTAACGGATATGGCTGAATTGCTTCTTCTTTATGCTGCACGTGCTCAGTTAGTAGGTAACGTGATTAAGCCTGCTCTTGCAAGAGGAGAATGGGTTGTTGGTGATCGTCATGATTTATCTTCACAAGCATACCAAGGTGGTGGTCGTGGATTTGATCGTGAGTTAATGATGACCATGAGAAATACAGTATTAGGTGATTTTAAGCCTGATTTAACTATTTACATGGATATTGACCCTAAACTAGGTTTACAGAGAGCATCTGCTCGCGGTGAGCTTGATAGAATTGAACAAATGAAACTAGATTTTTTTGAAAGAAGTCGTGAACGTTATTTAGAATTTGCAAATAGTGATGAAAGTATTATTACTATTGATGCGGGACAAGATTTAGAAACCGTGACAAATTCAATTATTACCGCTTTAGAAGCTTGGCTAGTTAAGAATGGCAACTAAACTTTATCCATGGCAGGAAAGTTTGTGGCAACAATGGCAGCAGTTGATTCAGGCAGATCGACTTCCTCATGCCATATTGTGTGCCATGCCTGTAGGGGCAGGACGAGAAGCATTAGTTCAGTATTTTGCTGATACGCTATTGTGTTTAACGCAAGGTATTGAACCTTGTGGTTTTTGTCATAGTTGCGAGTTAATTAAATCACAAACACACCCTGATCTGCATTGGATAAAGCCAGAAACTGAAGGTAAGTCTATTTCAGTGGAACAAATACGCCAATGTAATTCATGGGCTTTAGAGTCCTCACAATTCAACGCTAAGCGTGTGATCATCATTGATCCTGCAGAAAAAATGACAGAATCTGCAGCTAATGCATTACTTAAGACATTAGAAGCACCACCGAAAAATTGTCAATTTGTATTGTTGGCCGATTCTCCTCATCAGTTATTACCAACAATACGTAGTCGTTGTCAGGTATGGCATCAATCGAAAATTGATGCTGAATCTATCACAATCTGGCTTAGAGAAACTGAAAACCTTTCAGTATCAATGCAGTCTATTGCTTTGAATGACTCACTCCCATTAGCAGTGAAAAGCTTTTATCAAGATAAGAAACAAGCATTACATAAACAGCTACTTTCAGACTTTGAATCCTGTGTGAAAAGTGATTTTTGCCAGACTGCTGATGTAGTTAAAACTGTTCTAAAACTTGAAAGTGAAGGCTTAACTTGGCTAAGTTACTTACTTGCTGATATTCAGAAGAGACAGATGGGAGTAATGCAGCCTTGGGTTCATTGTGACGAAATAAAGCTCATAGAAAGCTTAGCGAAAACATTATCGAGTAATGTGGTCTATAAGCAATACATTGCACTGAATTCGTTACAAGAGCAATTGGATAGTTTCCCTGGTTTAAATAAAGAATTACTACTAACTCAATGGATGTTTGAGTTTACTGGAGAGTTGAGTGTTAATTGATTCACACTGTCATTTAGATAAATTAAATTATGATGACTTACACGTAAATGTTGCTGATGTACTTGATAAAGCGAAGAAACAAGGAGTCGAGCAGTTTTTAACTGTAGGTGTTACCTTAGATGACTTTCCAAATATGATGAACATGATAGCAGAACACCCAGAAGTTCATGCATCTTGTGGTATTCATCCATTGGATGTGGATTCTGCATTTGATTTATCACTTTTTCGTCAATACGCAGCACATGAACGTGTGATAGCCATTGGTGAAACGGGGCTAGATTATTTTTATCAACCAGAAAGTGCGCCGCGTCAGAGAGAGCTATTTGAGCAACAAGTTGAGGTTGCTGTTGAGTATAATAAGCCTCTAATTATTCATACTAGACAAGCAAGAGAAGACACTCTAGCCATTCTAAAAAATGGTAAAGCAGATAAATGTGGTGGGGTGATTCACTGCTTTACTGAAGATTGGGCTTTTGCTGAAGCTGCGATGGAACTTGGTTTTTACATTTCAATTTCAGGGATTGTTACTTTTAATAAAGCATCCGAGCTGAAAGATGTGGTTCGTCGTCTTCCTCTTGAGCGTTTATTAGTTGAAACAGACTCTCCTTATTTAGCTCCTGTACCTTTTCGCGGAAAGGAAAATCAACCTGCATACGTGAAAGAAGTGGCAGCATATATTGCCTTACTTAAAGGGAAAAGTGTCGAAGAAGTAGCACAAACTACCACCACTAATTTCAAAAATCTTTTTTTGAACAAATAATTAGATATTGGTTGTAAAGTAATCGATAAAGGAGGCTTAGGTCTCCTTTTTTTTTGTTTTACGGATTTAACCCTGTTTTTTATACCGATCACGATACGTAAACGTTTACGTTTGTATTATATTTGTACTATCTATTTTTGTTGCTAAAAATAACATTTCAGTTTTTGATTTTTTCAACATAATGTCTTTTAAATCAACATCTTGAGTTTAAATTTGTTTTTTCTGGAAGAAATTTCTAAGCCTTGCTTTTGTGATCACTGCAGGGTTTTAAAACAATAAATGAAAACATGCTAGAAACTGGTTTTGCATAGGTCTATATTTAGCGCAGTTTGATTTGAGATACGATTATTTACAATTTATTAATTGCATCAAAGGCAAGGGGGATATTGCCGTAATTAATAAGTAGATAATTAAATCCAAATTGTAGTTATAAATATTAGGAGCAAAACATGTTTAAACACCTTTTTGCTAGTCTACAGAAAGTCGGTAAGGCGCTAATGCTGCCTGTATCAGTTCTTCCTGTTGCTGGTATTCTTTTAGGGGTTGGTGCAGCCAACTTTAGTTTCCTTCCAGAAGTGGTTTCTCACTTAATGGAACAAGCTGGTGGTTCAGTATTCGGTCAAATGGCTCTGCTATTTGCTGTTGGTACTGCACTTGGTTTTACAAACAATGATGGCGTTGCTGGTCTAGCTGCTGTTGTTGGTTATGGCATCATGGTTGCTACATTAAAAGTAATGGCAACTGTAATGGGTGTTGATGGCATTGAGACTGGTGTTCTTGGTGGTATCTTAGCTGGTGGTGTTGCTGGTTGGGCATTCAACAAGTTCTACCGTATTCAACTTCCTGAATACCTAGGTTTCTTCGCTGGTAAGCGTGCTGTGCCAATCGTAACTGGTTTTGCATCTATCGCTCTAGGTCTTATCCTATCAGTTGTATGGCCTCCAATCGGTGGTGCTATTGCAGCATTCTCTGACTGGGCTGCACATCAAAACCCAGTAGCTGCATTCGGTATCTACGGTGTTATTGAACGTTCTCTAATTCCTTTTGGTCTACACCATATCTGGAACGTACCGTTCTTCTACGAAGCTGGTTCTTGTGTGAACAATGCTGGTGAACACGTAAATGGTATCATGACTTGTTTCCTAACTGCTGATGATGCATCTCGTGCTGCAGGTAACGGCTTCGGTCAACTAGCTGGTGGTTACTTATTCAAAATGTTCGGTCTTCCTGCTGCTGCAATCGCAATTGCACACTCAGCAAAACCTGAAAACCGCGCTAAAGTAATGGGTATCATGGCATCTGCTGCGTTAACTTCATTCCTAACAGGTATTACTGAACCAATCGAATTCGCATTCCTATTCGTTGCTCCTGTACTGTACGCTATCCACGCTGTATTAGCTGGTGTTGCATACATGCTAACTAACGCATTAGGTATCGTTCACGGTCACACATTCTCAAATGGTTTCATTGACTTCGTTGTTCAATCTCCACGTGCTGAGAATATGCTTCTTCTTGTTGGTCTTGGTCTTGTTTACGCTGTTGTTTACTACGTAGTATTCCGCGCTGTAATCAAAGCAATGAATCTAAAAACACCTGGTCGTGAAGATGAAGATGATACTGCTACTAAAGTAACTGGTTCTGAACTAGCTGGTGAACTAGTTGCTGCATTCGGTGGTAAAGAGAACATCACTAACCTTGATGCTTGTATCACTCGTCTACGTGTTTCTGTAGCGAATGTTGAAGCTGTAAACCAAGATAAACTAAAACAACTTGGCGCTGCTGGTGTTGTTGTGGCTGGTTCTGGTGTACAAGCTATCTTCGGTACTAAGTCTGATAACCTTAAAACAGACATGAATGAGTGGATTAGCAACAACTAATTCATCATTGAAAGAATAAAAAGGAGGCCAATTGGTCTCCTTTTTTTATTTTTGTTCTGGGAAGATAAATTCTTGGTGTGAATCTAACCATGCAGGGTATTTATTCATTATTGAATTAAACAGCTCTGATTCTATAAACTCAAATAACCAACGCTGTAAATTTTTGTATTTACTTTGGCGAAACCAATGAATATCAACAAAAGCAAATTGACGAATAAATGGAAGAATCGCTAAATCTGCAAAGCTGTATTGTTTAGAGAAAAGCATCGGTGAAGTCGTTAGTCTTTGTTCTAATTTATTTAAAAACAGCTCACCTTGTTCTCGGTAGTAAATTTCAGAATATTCAGGGTAGCGATCAGCGTACTTATATTTATCTAACCAACTTTTGAAAATATCATCGTTCTCTCGAATCAATTGAAACATCTCGCTTGTTGTTGATTGCAATAGCTCAGAGCCTTCTAACGCCCATTTCATAATATCTAAGCTCTCATCAATAACTTTACCCTTATTATTAATTAAAACAGGTACAGTGCCTTTAGGTGAGGCTTGAAGCATAGATTCAGGTTTGTTTTTTAATATAATTTCTCGAAGATGCACGGTTTTGTTTGATTGAACTATGCCAAGCCGTGCGCGCATGGCATAAGGGCAACGTCGAAAAGAGTAGAGTGTATTCATGATTTAATCCATTATCAGAGCAGTATAAAAAAGCAGATCCGAAGATCTGCTTTAAGGTTAGCATTTTCTAGTTTCTAGTTTCTAGTTTCTAGTTTCTAGTTTCTAGCTTCTAGCTTCTAGTTTCTAGTTACCGTTCATTGCTTTACGAATACAGAAGGCTGCGCCCCCCCAAGTAATCCCTAAACCAATAATCATCATAATGATTGCACCCGTTTCCATATTAAGCCTCCTTGCTTGATTTATTAATAATAATACCGACAACTAGCATTGCTGCAATTAAGCCCCAGCCTAGTAGCAGTAAATCTGATTGTGCGTAACCACCATAACCATCAGTTAGCGTATTAATAATGTTGGTGCCTAGGATAACGACTAAGAAAGCAGGGCTTACGAATCGTAGGCAAATTTCAAACCATTTACCAACTGTAAATTCTGATACAGCATTTACGTGTGAGCGAATATCTGCAAGTTTTACTAGCCAACCCATAATAAGTAGTTCAATCAAGCAGCTTGCAAGTAGAGCGATGTTGTTAATGAAATAATCAACTAGATCCAACAGCAGTAGACCGCCATTTGTTGCAAATGCCATTGAAATAATTAAACCAGAACCACAAACAACAGAAGCCGCTTTTCTACGTGACCAATTTAGCTTGTCGATAAATGCAGAGGTAACGGCTTCAATAATAGAGATGTGAGAGCTTAAACCTGCCACAACAAGTGCTAAGAAGAATAATGGACCTAAAATATAAGGTATTGGCAGTAAGTTAATTGCAGCAGGAATAGTAACAAATGCCAAACCAACGCCTGCACTAACGACTTCAGTTAATGGCTTTCCTTGTTCTTGAGCCATGTAACCAAGAACAGAGAAGATAAGAATACCTGCAATAATAGAAAAGCCACAGTTAATTAGTACCGTCATAAAGGCGTTGTTATTAACATCTGATTTTTCAGGAAGATAGCTTGAATAAGCAAGCATAATGGCGAAGCCTACACTTAGGGTAAAGAAGATTTGTCCGTATGCCGCAGACCAAACTTTTGGATCTGTAATTTTGCTAAAATCTGGCTGGAATAAGTAGTTCAGGCCATCCAATGCGCCAGGTAAGAAAACCATACGACCAATAAGAGCAATAACCATGATAAACAGTAGAGGCATCATAATTTTACTTGCTCGTTCAATACCGCTTTTTACACCGCCAAAAATGGCTGCAAAAGTAATTGCCCAAGCAAGAAGCATAGGTATAGCGATATGCCATTGAATACTACCTAGCTTACTTGGTGAGTTGTCACCTAATTGTAGATATTCACTGAAAAAGTAAGCATTAGTATCTTGTCCCCAACTTTGTGAGAAAGACATGCTGAAATAAGAGATTGCCCAGCCAATAACTGCAACATAATAAACGGCGATAACGGCTGCGATCATTACCTGAAACCAACCTAACCATTCATATTTTTGGTTGAGCTTGGCGAAGGTGCGTGGTGCTGACCCTCTATATTTATGACCCATACCAAATTCCATGATCATAAATGGAATACCAGCAGTGATCATGGCAAATAAATAAGGAATGAAAAAAGCACCGCCACCATTTTCATATGCCATATATGGAAAGCGCCAGATATTACCCAAACCGATAGCCGATCCTACTGCTGCAAGAATAAATCCTGCACGAGAACCCCATTGTTCACGCTTCATAAATTACTCCTTTAAAAAACTTTTCCCTGAGAATTGAAGCTTAATTGGTATCATTCTCTAATAAATTCAAATTGATTTTGCTTAAATTGGATGTATTCCCTAAGCATTAAAGTCAGATTACCTATTTATATATGTTAACGCAACATGACGAAAAGGTAGGTTTATATGTTTCAAATAGTGTTTTATGCTAATTTATGAGGTTTTTTTAGATATGATTATTGATGATGTGTGGCTGTGCGGGGCTATTTATTGTTAAATAAAGGTTACATAATCAATTGTGTTATTTATAAAATAATGATTAAGTGTTGTAAATTTAGGCATTTTCATTGTTTTTGAAAATGCCTAACCTTTCTTTTCATAAATAAAGTGGGATTAAAAACTGAATCTGAGTCCTAGATTCGCTTGTAATTGATTGACCCAGCTTCCCTCATATTTAATCGTACAAGAGTTTTTATTCGGTGTAGAAACACAACTGCTGTCAAAGTTGCTATCAACAGAGGTACCTAGCCAGCGTCCTTCTAGTTGTAATGCAAAATTATCAGTAAAGTGATATTGGAAACCACCAAAAGCACCAGCTGAAAATCGAATGTTTTCATCTATCCAATCAACATCCGCATAAGTACCACCAATACTTAAACCGAAAAATGAAGTGATATTTTTAGTTAATTGGTAGTCTAGGGCGCTTTGAAAGTGAAGGTAATGCATGTTTGAGGTTTGGTTAAGACCTTCAATGTCATTGCTCTGATTACTATAAAATAGACCGATACGGCCTGCATCGTAATCCGTTTCAATAGCTAATGAATAAGCGGTATTCCCTTTTAAATCGTATATTTCTCCTTCTGTATCTTCAATTTCACCACCTGAAGCGTAGCCAATTGAAGGAGTTATATGGATTTGGGCGAGAGAGGGTAAGGGAGCTAATATTAACAGCCCTAATAGTGATAAACGCTTCATGTTTTCTCCTAGAATTCCTTTTCATAAAAACCACAAATTTTATTCTATTATGCTGACATTGTGATGCTTATACCAACTTGCTGATTGAATAAGATCAATTCCTTGAAGATACTTCAAATTACTGTTAATTTTTTGTAAACAGATAATGCAATCGTTTTTATTAATTGTCTGTATATAAAAATAACAAGGAGTCGTTATGGATCACGATTTTAAATTTGCTCTTATTACTACCATTGCTGTTTTTTCAGGATTAGCTTTTTTTGGGGCTCTGGTACTAATGGCGTAAGAAAGTGATGAGAGAGTATGAAAAGAAGAGCAATAAGGTTAAGCCTATTGCTCTTTTTAGTATTTATTCTATGCAAAAGCTTGTATAGGAAGGTAAGATTGCCATGCGTTGGTATATAAAGATTGAGAAAGACCTCTTAACTTAGTGAATCGAGCTTCTTCAAATTCTGTAAACTCGCGATCTTCGATAAAAGCAAGACGCTCCATACTTTGAATTTCTTCATAAATCTTATGTTCAACACCATTCTTAACATCTGCAATGTCTTTTAAATGAAGTTGTATTTCTGCAATGAGTTTTGTTTTAGGTAGTTCAACCAATAATTTTATGTCTCTGTACCCAGATTTAGCAGGCTGAGAAAAGCGGTTAGTAACACTAACAACCGTTGTTTCTCTATTTAATGCTTCATATGCGGTAACTAAATCAGGAATTGAGTCAGCTACGACAGTCGCTCTTGCGATATCAGTCAGTTGATTAACCTGACCATTTAATTCTTGCTCAATTTTAATTTTTGCTCGCTCGTTGTTTTTTACTCCCGCAAATTGAGTCTGGCTATTGGAAATAAGAGCGGTTTGCTTACAGATATTTTCTAACTCATGCTGAGCTTGATGCGCTTTAGAGCTTAAAATATCAAAGTCATTGTAAGGTTGATGCGAGAAATGGTTCCAGCTATCAATGGACAGAAGACCATTTAAGCTGTGAAGTACATGGTGGTGATCGATCTCAGATTGATTGGATTCTTGGTAATCTGGCTCTATATGTTCAAGTAAAGAGGCAGCTTGTGCTTGAGGTCGTCCAAAGACTAAAACCATTAAGACTGCAGCACGGGCAAACTTTTTCATTCTGTTTCCTTTATGAAGTAGAAAGAAATAGCAACTAAGAGGACTATATCTTAGCAACACCTAATTAAGAAATATGGGCATAGATAGCAGTTTCAAGGCAGGAAAATTAATGTTGTTCGAGTTTGCGCTAACGGTCACAAAAGGCGTTTTCCTGACAATAATTTGATAATTTACTTATTGAAGTATTTTTACTCGTAAACTCTGTTATTTAGCCGCTAAATGTGTAAAATCGAGTATTCTTTTTTATACCTAAATTTAGAGTACAAGTAGGTTATCTATGACAGCAACAAACGAATTATTGCAAGACTTAAAAGCTCGTGGGCTTATTGCACAGTGCACAGCAGACGAAGAATTAGCTGAGCACCTTTCAACTGACTGTCGTACTCTCTATTGTGGCTTCGATCCGACAGCAGACAGCTTACATATTGGTAGCCTAGTACCACTATTAGTTCTTAAGCGTTTCCAACAAGCTGGTCATAAACCATTAGCTCTTGTTGGTGGTGCTACAGGCTTAATCGGTGACCCAAGCTTTAAAGCTGCTGAGCGTCAACTTAACACGAATGAAGTGGTTGGCGATTGGGTTAACAAAATTAAAGCACAAGTTTCAGCTTTTGTTGATTTTACAGAAGAGAAAAACGGTGCAGAAGTAGTAAACAATTTAGATTGGATCGGTCAAATTAACGTAATTGAATTTATGCGTGATGTGGGTAAACATTTCAGCGTAAATGCGATGATCCAAAAAGAATCAGTAAAACAACGTATCGATCGTGAAGGTTCTGGTATTTCATTTACTGAATTCAGCTACATGCTACTTCAATCATACGATTTTGCAGCATTAAACAAAGAAAAAGAGTGTACATTACAAATTGGTGGCTCAGATCAGTGGGGTAACATCACTGGTGGTATCGACCTTACTCGTCGTATGAACCGCAATAAAGTATTTGGTTTAACGCTTCCTTTAGTAACAAAATCAGATGGTACTAAGTTTGGTAAAACTGAATCAGGTACAATTTGGTTAGACTCAAGTAAAACATCACCATACGCTTTCTACCAATTCTGGTTAGGTACTGCGGATGCTGACGTATATAACTTCCTACGTTTCTTCACTTTCTTAACAGTAGAAGAGATTGCAGCTATTGAAGAGAGCGATAAGAGTGTTCAAGGCCGTCCTGAAGGTCAAGGCATTCTAGCTCGTGAAGTAACTCGTCTAGTTCACGGTGAAGAAGGTTTAGCATCTGCTGAACGTATCACTAAAGCACTTTTCTCTGGTGATCTTTCTTCACTAACAGAAACAGATTTAGCACAACTTGCTTTAGATGGTCTTCCATCAACAGAATTAGAAGCTTCTGAACAAACGATTGTTGAAGTTCTAACTCAATCTGAACTAGCTAAATCAAACAAAATGGCGCGTGAATTCATCGGTAACGGTGCAGTGTCTGTAAACGGCGAGAAAGTAGCTGATACAGAAGCAGTACTTAAGAAAGAAGATGCACTGTTTGGTAAATACAGCGTAATCAAACGTGGTAAGAAGCTATTTAACCTATACATCTGGAAATAATAATCCAATCGTGGTGGAGTAGATAAGTGATACTCTAGTCCATCACATAATATATTAGATAATAAAAAAGCGAACCTCATTATTGTGGTTCGCTTTTTTTATATTTACTACGATTGGTATTATCCGTTAACGATGTTTTGGCTTACGTTTAGGACCTGAACCTGACGGTTTATTGCCGTTTGGTTTGCCATTATTGCTTGGTTTACCATTAGAGTAACCGTTGCGAACGCCATTTTTCTTACCGCTTGATGTTGGCTTTTCTGAATGTGCATTCCCATTACGATTATTTTTTCCGTTACGGTTGTTATTATTGCTCGTACGTGGATCACCATCAAATTGGCCTTTCGTATGTTTAGTCGCAAAGCGTTTGGCACCATGACGTCCAGTTTGACGACGTTCTGCTGGTGTTTGAGCATCTAAATCTTCTTCAGGAACAAGACAGTTCGGCTTATCGCCAATTAAATGTTTCTTACCCATGTTGATAAGCGCTTCACGGATCAACTTCCAGTTTTTAGGATCATGATAACGAAGTAACGCTTTATGTAATCGGCGTTGACGTTCACCTTTAGCGACTGGTACATCTTCGCGCTTTTTGTATTTTACGCGTTTTAATGGGTTCGTTTCTGAATAATACATTGATGTTGCATTACACATAGGCGATGGATAGAAGTTCTGAACTTGGTCACATTCAAAATTATTCTTCTTAAGCCAAAGAGCAAGATTAAGCATATCCTCATCTTCTGTTCCTGGGTGAGCTGAGATGAAGTAAGGAATTAAATATTGTTTCTTGCCTGCTTCTTGGCTGTATTTTTCAAACATAGACTTGAAGCGATCGTACGTTCCCATGCCCGGCTTCATCATTAAATCTAATGGGCCTTTTTCAGTATGTTCTGGGGCAATTTTTAGATAACCACCAACGTGATGTGTTACCAATTCACGAACGTATTCAGGAGATTCAATCGCTAAATCATAACGTACACCTGATGCGATTAAGACTTTTTTTACGCCTTTTACTTTTCGTGCTTCACGATATAAATCAATTGTATGTTTATGATCAGTATTCAGCTTTTCACAGATCTTAGGAAATACGCATGATGGGCGACGACACGTTGCTTCTGCTTTAGGTACCGAACAGCCTAAACGATACATGTTGGCTGTTGGGCCACCAAGATCTGAAATCGTACCGGTAAACCCTGGTACTTTGTCGCGAATTTCTTCTAATTCGTTCAAAATGGATTCTTTTGAACGGTTTTGAATGATGCGACCTTCGTGTTCTGTGATACTACAGAATGAACAACCACCAAAACAGCCACGCATAATATTGACCGATGTTTTAATCATGTCGTATGCAGGGATTTTTGCTTTTCCGTACATTGGATGAGGAACACGAGCAAAAGGCAAATCAAACACGAAATCCATCTCTTCTGTTGTGAGTGGAATAGGCGCTTGGTTTACCCATAATTCACGGTCACCGTGGCGTTGAATTAGCGCACGTCCAGAGTATGGATTGGTTTCTAAATGCATAACACGGCTAGCATGAGCATAAAGAATACGGTCATTATTTAACTTCTCAAATGGAGGAAGTCGAACTGCCGTCGTTTTTGCGTCATGTCGTGATGGGCGAACGGTAATAACTTGCGGCTTGTCTTCTTTAGCGTCCGCTTTATTGCTCTCACATTGTTCTTCCGTTTCGTAAGGATTTTGAGGAACAAAGACGGCTTGGCTTGGCTTTTCAATACGCGATGAATCAATGATCTTAAAGCCTTCAGGTTCAGCAGGTAAATTCACTGCGGTACCACGAATGTTTGTCATTGTTTTTACGTCTTCGCCATTAGCAAGACGATGAGCAACTTCCACTAATGCACGTTCAGCATTACCAAAAAGAAGGATGTCACCCTTTGCATCAAATAATACTGAGCGGCGAACTTTATCAGACCAGTAATCGTAGTGTGCTAAACGGCGTAAGCTTGCTTCAATACCACCTAAAACAATCGGTGTGTCTTTGAAAGCTTCACGACAACGCTGCGAGTATACAAGAACAGCACGATCAGGGCGCTTTCCGCCTTCATTATTTGGCGTGTAGGCGTCATCGTGGCGAAGTTTTTTATCTGATGTATAGCGGTTGATCATTGAATCCATGTTGCCAGCAGTAATACCAAAAAATAAATTTGGTTTTCCTAGCTTCATGAACGCATCTTTATTATCCCATTTAGGCTGAGCAATAATACCAACACGGAAGCCTTGAGATTCAAGTAAACGTCCAATAATCGCCATACCAAAACTTGGATGGTCAACATATGCATCTCCGGTAACAATAATGATGTCGCAGCTATCCCATCCTAATTGTTCCATCTCTTTACGAGAGGTTGGTAGAAACGGAGCCGTTCCATAGCATTCTGCCCAGAATTTCGGGTATTGATTAATTGGAGTTACGTTGTGCATTAGTTCACCTCAGAATTTGGAGGCCGAATTATACCGATTTGAGGGGGGATTAACCAGAAAAGAAAGCCCTCATTATGAGTAAGGGAGTTCTAGTGGTCGTTGAACTACATATATAAACGACATAAATAGGTGATAGAAATGGCTAAAAAGGAAAGTGCGAAAATGATAGCCGTATCTTTAATCATTAGTATGTGTCCGTATGGTTATAAATATTGATAAGACAAATGTATCGTTAATTTATAAGATTTGCGTGAGCATTAGGTAAATTGTTTGTAAGGAAAATGCCTACCAGCCTATTTATTCTGAAAGATAAAAAAACGCCAGTAACGTTGAATTACTGGCGTTTCAATAAGTTATCGATTTAACGTATTATGCGTACATTGGAACAAGAACCATAGTACCGATGATTACTGTGATTAAGCCACAGATAACCGGAACCGATGTACGTTTTACCACTTCAAACGGGCTGATTTTTGCCATACCAGATGTCGCAACGATAACACCAGATACTGGTGAAATAGTACGACCAAGGTTAGATGCTTGAAGCATTGGAATGATAAGGAATGCAGGGCTAAGACCCATTTTACCAGCAAGCTGAGGTGCAAGCTCTACGAATGCGTAGAAAGGAGCATTACCAGAACCTGTTGCGATAGCAGCAGCAACGGTTAAACCCGTTAGTAGAAGCATTAGAGCCATACCACCCGCACCTGCTTTATCAGCTAAGTGAAGTAGGTTATCAATTGCGCCAACAGACATTAGACCTTGAGCAAATACACCCGCAGCAACTAATAGCATAACTACGCCTTTAAATGCATCAGCCATACCTTCATAGCAAGATTCTAAATCTTCTAATGTTTTTTTACCGTTCAGTTTATTGGTCGTAAAGTTAACTAACGCACCAATAAAGATAGAACCAACAACGATAGTGTAAATATCTAAAGATAGACCAGGGATTGTCTCGCCGTTAAACAGGAAAACACCTACGATTGGTAAGAAAGGAAGAATCGCATAGTAAGATGGTGCGTTCACTTCCATTGCAGAAATATCGACTTTCTCCATTGGTGTGTTTTCTTTCTTATCAAGATATTTATTCCAGAAGAAAGCGGCTGCTGCCATCACGATGATTGCACAAATAGATACAGGAAGTACGGTTTCAACTGCGAAAACATGAAGTGGTAAACCTGACTTCTCTGCTGCAACAATAACGTCACCTGATGTAGGTGAAAGGATGATTGCTGCTGGTGATGCACATACTGCAACCGCTGCAGGGCGTGAGATACCCATTGCCGTCATCATCGGGAATAGGGTTGCCATTAATAGAACACCAAGGCCTGTAGCAGAACTTACAGCAAGAGACATTAGACACGCTACGATGTAAGCAGCAACTAATAGAATGTAAGGTGATTTAATGAATGCTAATGGTTTTGAAAATTGCTTAACAACGACATTATTTGCACCGATGTGAGTCATGTAAGAGGCAAAACCACAAAGAAGCATGATTTGCATACCTAAGCCGCCGCCACGGTACTGAAGCATGTATTTTACATACTCAAGCGCATCGGTTAATAGGCTACCTGTAGCCGTTACTTTTGCAGGAAGAACTGAATGACCTAAAAGACCTGCAATAATTAGCAGTGCTAAACCCGCTGTCAGTAATACGCCTGCAGCTTTATATCCTTTTACGATAAAGTAACCAACAAATATGGTGATCACTAAACCAATTAATAACTCCAACATGGAATTTCCCTCTATTAAGTTTCAAATATTCAAAAATTGTGTAATTTACAAACATCTTCTTACACATTTCATCACACAAATTTACCTAAGTTTTATCTGTGGCACATCTGATACTTTGCATCTATATGATCTAAAACAAACAAAAAACAATTCTGTTAATAGTGCGATGAATAATTGTTATTTTTATTGTAACAAAAGGATAAAAACTTGAAATTAAGCAAGGTATTTTTGAGATCTTAATAAGAATAGGTTGTTTTTTAACCGTGACTAGACGAAGGGAAAATAGCGTTTATACTAGCTTGATTCAAATTCCGTAAATAGAACTTCATTATGTTATTTCAAACTATGCAATATATCCTTATTCCTGCTTTGCTTGGTGCTCAAATTATTTTGACCATCATTTTGCATAAAGGAGATATTTGCCCAGGTCAACGTGGTCGCGTACATAAGTGGTTGCCTGCACTGATTTTAGGTTGGTGTGCGATTGCTGGTTTTGGTATGACTTACGCGCCGATATTTGCAATGAATTTTATTCCTGCAATCGCAATTACTGGTTTTTATTTAAGTGTAAAAACGGGTAAAACACGAGATAAAGGGCCACTGATTGTTTTGGCATTAGCCAATGGTTTTGCCGCTGCAAGTTTTGTTAATTTAGCACTTGGTTCTGGGTCCTTTACTCAATTATTTTATGCGTTAATCGGTCCATTTATTTTTGGTGCTCTATTTGCTCACCTGCTTTTAACTCTTGCTCGTACTCGTCTACAAGCCTTCCATAAGATTTTACCAATTAGTGGTATCGTTGGCGGTATCATTATGGCTGTGATTTTACTTTGCCAAACATTAAGTGTTCATGAGATCTTTCTAGATCGTATGGCAGTGAAGTTAGCGATTGCTTTAGGTTTGATGCTATTAAGTATTGGTTTTTGGACTTATCACTTATTTAAACAACAGGCGATCAAGTGGCAATTTTTGCTAATAGCGAACATTATTATGGCTATTTCTGGTTATTATCAGTTTCAGTTGTTTTTTGTGAGATAGAGCAAACATTCTGTTCGAAAATTGGTCTAATCTAAGTTTGTCTCTTAAGCAACATGGAGGGTATAGATTGGATTTAAGCAACGCACATGGCCTAGAAAGTGGGATTCTACTCGGCATCATAAATGAAAAATTGCGCTTGGAATGCCACAGTCTAGAAGAATTATCCAGCATGTATGAGCTTGATACACAAGGAGTTCAAGACAAGCTCAGTAGTTTGGGTTACCAGTATGACCCATTAACAAATCAATTTAAGTCATTTTAATCCCAACTAAATGACTCTGGCTCTGCTGTTTCGCAGTAGAGAAAAATGCTTGTAAATATTTTTTATCATGTTCGCTGTCTCTAACGGCAGCGAACAATCTTCGCCACAATCCTTTCCCTAACGGTTTACTCTCGATTAGTCCTTGTCGTGAAAACTCACTGATAGCCCAATTTGGTAGAGCTGCTACTCCTAAACCTGCTGATACCATTTGTACTAACATCAATGTGTTTTCGGCTTGTTTCCATTTTGCAGGTTCTACATGATTGGGTGATAAGAAATGCTTAACGACATCTAATCGCTGCTTTTGCACTGGATAAGTCAACATGGTTTGATCTAATAAATCTTTTGGTTCAATACTGTCTTTATTGGCGAGCGGGTGATTGGTTGCTATGATTAAACGCATCTCAAAATCAAATAATGGTTCATAATGCACTTCACTGCGTGGCTGAATATCAGAGGTAATAACGAGATCTAAATCGCCATTAACCAAAGCAGGTAAAGGCTCAAATCCAAAACCCGATGAAAAATCCAATTCTACTTCTGGCCAACTTACTTGATATTCTTTAATGGCAGGCATTAACCATTGAAAGCAAGAATGACATTCAATTGCCATGTGTAATCGTCCGTGTAAGTCTTCTTTCAAACTGGCAATTTCGTATTCCGCTTTTGCTAACTTAGGTAAAAGATCATCGGCGAGTTTTAATAGGATCTCGCCTTCAGAGGTGAACTTTACTGGACGTGTTTTTCGTAAAAATACGCTGCTGCCTAAACGAGTTTCAAAATCTTTAAGCTGATGTGATAACGCTGATTGAGTGAGATGAAGAGCGTTTGCTGTTGCGGTTAATGATCCTGTATCACGCAATGTGGTTAAGGTTTTTAGATGTTTTAATTCAATCATTACTGTTCCTCAAGTTCCGTTTGAGTAAGTTCAATTATCTTCACAGTAAAGTGAAAAGGCTACAAAGTAAACATCTAGACGGCTAAATAAAGTTAATCGATTTAAATAGAAATTTGTTTAGTTGAATATAATTCATAATCAAAGTGAAAGATTAGAAATTGTACAGTTAGAAAAAAAACGTCATTGTTTAGCCATCCAAACGGCTAAAGGAATTAGACAAATGACAACAGAATTGAAGACAAAAACCGTAACTCATATTTTAGGTTATCCACGAGTTGGTGCTCAGCGAGAATTAAAGTTTGCTCAGGAAAAATATTGGCGTGGCGAGATAGAGCAGAAAGAACTATTGGCCGTAGGCAGTGAATTACGCCAACGTCACTGGAAAGATCAATCCGCTTCAGGGCTGGATTTTGTGACTGCGGGTGATTTTGCTTGGTACGATCATGTATTAACCACAAGTTTACTCTTAGGGCATGTGCCAGCCCGTCATAGTAACGGTTTCCCTGATTTAGATACGTTATTTAAAGTAGGGCGTGGTCAATCTCAAAACAGCTGTGGCTGTGGTGAAGCCGCATCGGATATGACCAAGTGGTTTAATACCAATTATCACTACATCGTGCCGGAATTTTCTAAAAACGATAAATTCAATGTGAGTTGGTCACAACTTTTTGATGAGATTGCAGAGGCACAAAAGCAAGGACATAACGTTAAGCCTGTTTTATTAGGCCCACTTAGTTACCTTTGGTTAGGGAAAGAAGTGAATGATGAAGAGGTTGAACAAGGATTTGATCGTTTATCATTATTGCCTCGTCTATTGACCGCTTATCAAGCTATTTTTTCTAAACTTAGTGCGTTAGGGGTTGAATGGGTTCAAATTGATGAGCCAATTCTCGCATTAGAATTACCAAAAGCATGGGCGGACTCTTTTAAATTAGCTTATCAAGTGATTCAAAGTGATGTGAAATTACTTTTAACCACCTATTTTGACGGCGTAGAGCATCATTTAGATAAAATCACAAAACTTGCAGTAAATGGTTTACATATTGATGTTTCTGCGGCTCCTGACCAGTTAGATGCGATTGTGAGTGCACTGCCAAAAGAGTGGGTATTATCCGTCGGTGCCGTTAATGGCCGTAATGTATGGCGTGCTGATTTAGAACGTTTGCATGAAAAACTGCAGCCAGTAAAAGATGTGTTGGGTGAGAAGTTATGGATTGCAAGTTCATGTTCATTATTGCATAGCCCCGTCGATTTAGATCAAGAGACGGAACTATCAAAAGAAACGCTGCAATGGTTTGCGTTTGCTAAGCAAAAATTAAGAGAAGTGACGCTGTTAGCAGATGCGCTAGATGGCAATCAAAATGCGATTTTAGCTTGTCATCAATACAGTCAACCACTGCGTGAGCGTGAGAGTGCGGAGCACATTAATAAGCCAGCAGTACAGCAACGTTTAGCTGCTATTACGCCAGCGTTAGCCGAGCGTGCAGAAGCATATTCTGTTCGAGCACAGTATCAAGCTGAAAAGCTGGGCTTACCATTATTACCAACCACCACGATTGGCTCTTTTCCACAAACCTCAGATATTCGTCAGCAACGCAGTGCATATCGAACGGGTAAGTTGAATGAACAAGATTATGTTACCGCAATGAAAGGACATATTGCTGATGCAGTAGAGCGTCAGGAGCGTTTGGATCTGGATGTGCTGGTACATGGTGAGGCTGAGCGTAATGACATGGTTGAATATTTCGCTGAGAATCTAAATGGATTTCAAGCAACACGATTTGGCTGGGTGCAAAGTTATGGTTCTCGTTGTGTAAAACCAGCAATCGTGGTGGCTGATATTGAGCGTGAAGCACCTATTACAGTGAGTTGGACGCAATACGCTCAATCGTTAACGACCAAACAAATGAAAGGAATGTTAACTGGCCCGGTAACTATTCTTGGTTGGACGTTCCCTCGTGAAGACATTACACGTAAAGAAATCGCACAGCAGCTAGCTTTGGTATTACGAGATGAGGTTTCTGATCTTCAGCAAGCGGGTATTAATATTATTCAAATTGATGAACCTGCGATTCGTGAAGGGTTGCCAATTAAGAAAAGCGATCAAAAAGCGTATTTAGATTGGGCAGTTGAAGCCTTTAAGATTTCAGCGGCCAGTGCTAAATCAGAAACACAAATTCATACTCACATGTGTTATAGCGAGTTCAATGAAATTATTGAATCAGTAGCGGCGTTAGATGCGGATGTGATTACGATTGAAACCTCTCGTTCAAATATGGAGTTATTGAAAGCGTTTGAAGACTTCAACTATCCAAATGAAATTGGACCGGGTGTGTATGATATTCACTCGCCCAATATTCCAAGCCAAGAGTGGATTGTTGACCTCATTGAAACCGCGGCAGCAAAAATACCAGTAGAGCGTTTGTGGGTTAATCCTGATTGTGGTCTGAAAACCCGAAACTGGAAAGAGACAGAAGTGGCGCTTGAAAACATGGTGAATGCGGCAAAAATATTGCGTAAGAAATGGCAATCAAACGCGGCTTAATTTGCAATAATATATTTTTAAGTAAGAGCGAAGCCAATCATAGGCTTCGCTTTTTATTTTGTGCTATCGAGTTGTGACCCACAGTGCGTGGATCATTCCAGGAATCCAGAATAAAAGCGTCAATATGATATTAATAAGAAGATCTTTTCCGACACCTTTGGCAAAGAAAACACCAAGTGGTGGCAGTAATACACATAAAATAATTAAAACCAGTTTGTTCATATATTATCCTTAATAAAATGAAGTTGAGATTTCACGTTAGTTTGTTATTACATTAATATCAATGTATTTGTTTGGTTATTAATATTATTCCCATTAATAACCCAAGCTATACTTTTTTATTTATGCAGAATTACGAGCAATTAACTCAGGGCTTAAAATTAAGCTTTGAGGTACGCTGTCTTTATCATTGATTTGATTAATTAAACGATGGCCTGCTTGGCGACCAATATCCCGAATTGGAGAAGATACAAAGGTAAGTGATGGTTGAATTAGTTCAGCTTCAGGCACATCATCAAATCCAATAATCGCAACTTGTTGTCCAATGTAGTTATCTTTACCTACACTGCGATTCGCTCGGTTAACGCCATATACTGCACCAAAAGCTGTTGATGAATAGTGACAAAGTATAGCGGTAATTTTAGGGTTCTTATTCATCAATTGATTCACGGCTTCTGCTGATGCGGTTTGGCTTTTATCGCATTCAACAACCCATTCTGGTTTAAAAGGTAAACCAAACTGCATTAGGGTGCTGCAATAGCCACCTAAACGCTCAGCACGACTTAAAGAATCACTTTGTCCACCAACATAAGCAATTTGTCGATGGCCTTGTTTAATAAGGTATTCAGTAGCAATTTTAGCCGCTTGCATATTATCAGGACCAACGAAATCGATCTGTTGATTTATTTTAGCTCGAGCCACACAAACAATAGGAAGGCCTACGTTTTTAACTTTATCAAGGTTTGGGATCCCTGAATCACGAATAGGGCAGAAGATGATTCCACCAATATCTTGAGCAATCATGGTTGCTAAACATTGATCAAATTTTTCTTGGCTTGTGCCTGATTGAGCAAGAAAAAGCATATAACCTTTTTCTTCTAAGACTTCACTTATTCCTGCGGCAACTTCCGCATAATAAGGATCACTGATGTCGCGTAAGATTAGGCCGATTAAAGTCGACTTTTGTGAGCGTAGGTTAGAGGCTGTGCGGTTTTTTATATAACCCAAATCTTGTACGGCTTGATTCACTTTATCAATCGTATCAGAAGATATGCGTCCTTTTTCGCTTAGCACCATCGAAACCGTGGTTACAGAAACCCCTGCACGTTCAGCGACATCCTTTATATTTGCTTTTTTATTTATCATGATTCTTCTTTTAGTTGTCTTTGATAAAACGTTTCACCTAACAAAACCTTCTTTAGATTCCTCATTCTATAGCATTTATATATAAATTGAAAAATTATATCGATCGTGATCACAGGAAAAGTGGTAAAACGTTTTACCAAGTCTTTATCATGTGTATTGTGTCGATAAATACGAAAGCGTACTCAACAAATTTAAAGCTGTTGAATTACCTCCAGTTGTCTATTTGATTTATTTAATGGAGAAATCCTATGCAACAAAAAGCTAATAAAACTACTCTGTGGGAGTTCTTACAGAGTTTAGGTAAGACCTTTATGGTTCCTGTCGCTTTGCTCGCTTTTTCGGGTATTCTTCTTGGTATCGGGAGTTCTTTTTCTAGTGCAGCGTTAAAAGAAGCAATGCCTTTTTTTGATAACGTTATTCTTCAATATATTTTTATTTGGATGACAAAAATTGGTTTAGTGGCTTTTATCTACTTACCAGTGATGTTTGCGATTGCGATTCCAATGGGATTAGCTCGTGAAGAAAAAGGGGTTGCGGCATTTTCAGGTTTAGTTGGTTACGCCGCACTTAACCTTTCAATTAATTTCTATTTAACTGTGACAGGAGCTCTAGATAGTGAAGCTCTGCGTCAGTCATACGGCGTAACGTCTATTCTTGGTACCGAATCTATTGATACGGGCATTTTAGGTGCCGTTATCGTTGGTATTATTGTTGCGAAACTGCATACTCGTTTCTACACATTTAAAATGCCAGATGCGTTAGCTTTCTTTGGTGGCGCTCGTTTTGTTCCAATTATCTCTTCAATTACACTTGGCGTTGTTGGTCTGCTTGTTCCTTTTATTTGGCCTTATTTTGCAGCTGGCATTAACGGTATTGGTTATGCGATAGCAGGTGCAGGAGATTTCGGACCTTTCTTATTTGGTGCTGGTGAGCGTTTACTGCTTCCTATCGGTCTTCATCATATTCTGGTTGCGCTGATTCGATTCACAGAAGCGGGTGGCACGATGGAAGTGTGTGGTGACACGGTATCTGGTGCTCTTAATATTTTCTACTCAGAATTATCTTGTCCAGACACACAAGGTTTTACACCATCTGTGACAGCATTCCTATCTCAAGGCAAGATGCCAGCCTTCTTAGGTGGTCTTCCTGGTGCTGCTCTAGCTATGTACCACTGTTCTAAAGTTGAAAATCGAAGCAAAATTAAAGCGTTATTAATCTCTGGTGTTGTGGCTTGTATCGTTGGTGGTATTACTGAGCCTCTTGAATTCTTATTCCTATTTGTTGCACCTGTCCTGTACTTTATTCATGCGATGCTAACTGGTTTAGGTTTCATGGTAATGGGGATGTTAGATGTCACTATTGGTAATACTGATGGCAACATCATCGATTTCTTAGTCTTTGGTGTACTTCAAGGTACTGCAACGAAATGGTACTTGGTTCCTGTTGTTGCTGGCGTTTGGTTTACTATTTACTACTTCGTATTTAAGTTTGCGATTCTTAAGTTTAACTTGAAAACACCTGGACGTGAAACGAACGAAGTTCCTGTATCGGCTGAAGCTGAAACGATCCTAGCTACTGAAGGTGGTAAAGGAGCGTTAATCCTTGCGGCTCTTGGTGGTGCAGAAAACATTACTTCACTTGATAACTGTATTACACGTTTACGTTTAACCGTTGCTGATATGAGATTGGTAAATGATGCTGAGCTAAAGGCTTACGGTGCTCTTGGTGTTGTGAAGCTTGATGAACACAGTTTACAAGTGGTTATTGGTACTCAAGTTCATATGGTTAAAAATGAAATTCAATCATTAATGGCAACGCCAGCTTAGTACGATGCCAATCTAAATCAGTTGTTAATCTATGTTTAGGTTGGTTTTCATTGCGGAGTTTATTTAACTCCGCTTTTTCTTTTTGTTTCTATTTCTGGTTTGTTTTTTGGGAGTATTTATCTATGTTCAATTTCTCTGAACAAATTAATCGTAAAGGCAGTTACTGCACTCAATGGGACTATGTTGAGGACCGATTTGGGGAAGCGGATTTGCTTCCATTTACTATTTCGGATATGGATTTTGCAGCACCTCCTGCTGTGATTGAAGCCTTAAACTCTCGTATTAATCACCCTGTGTTTGGCTATAGTCGATGGAATCACAGTGATTTTAAAAATGCGGTTACCCATTGGTTTAAGAGCCGTTTTGATGCTGAATTTAATGATGAGCATCTAGTGTATGGGCCTTCCGTTATTTATATCGTCTCTCAATTAATACGTGAATGGAGTCAACCGAATCAAGGGGTGGTTATCCATACTCCTGCTTATGATGCTTTTGACAAAATGATTCTAGGGTTAGGGCGTACCATCGTCGCTAATAAGTTGCAAGCTACAGACTCTGGTTATCAGATTAATTGGGAGCAATTTGAAACACAGTTAGCGGATCCAAATAATACGATTTTGCTTCTATGTAGCCCGCATAATCCAACGGGAAGGGTTTGGACATCTGCAGAATTAACTCGTATGGCTTCGTTGTGTCAAAAGCATAATGTTGCTGTGATTAGTGATGAGATCCACATGGATGTTTCATTTAAGCCTCATACGCCTTGGCAGGGTTTTGGTGCAGGGGAACGTTGGGCGTTAGTCAGTTCAGCATCAAAATCATTTAATATCCCTGCACTAAATGGAGCTTATGCATTTATTGCAGAAGAACCTGCACGAGATAACTACCTGTTTAATCTTAAGCAAGTGGATGGCTTATCATCACCATCGATCCTTGGTGTTATTGGTTTAATGGCGGCGTATCAAAAAGGAGCGCCTTGGTTAGACGAATTAAAAACCTATCTTTATGAAAATCATCATTATGTTGCACAAACCTTAGCAGAACAGTTACCGAGCGTTGGTTACCAAATTCCAGATGCAACTTATCTTGCTTGGATTGATCTCTCTTCGCTCTCTATTGATATGGATAAACTAAATCAGTGTCTTATTAAGAAACATAAGGTAGCGATAATGCAAGGGAGTACCTATGGTGAGGTTGGAAAATATTTTGTCCGTTTGAATTTAGGTTGTCCAAGAGAAAAAGTAGAAAAAGGACTGATGGCGCTGATTTCTGCGGTTAAAGAATTGACTGAATAAAAGTGATGCACCTCTTTATATTAGAGGTGCATATTCTTTGATGATTGCTTGTGCTACCTGACATTAAACGACTTTTTCTGAGAGTGCTGTTTGCATTGATGTGATTTTGACTTGAGCCAAGAGTAAGCCAGTAAGTACAGCACTTCCTCCAATTAAGTGATACCAAGTCGGAACTTTACCCAGAAAAATAAAGCTGACTATTACAGTAAATACAGGCACTAAATTCATAAATAACGTAGCTTGTGAAGACCCAATCCTTTGTACGCCTTGCAGCCAACACCATGGTGCAATAACAGAAGCAAAAGCAGCAGCAAATAGAACCATAGGCAGCGCGGTATGACTGATCATATAAGAGTCACTTGTTAGTAATAAAGGTAACTGAAGTGCAGCTCCAATAACGACTTGGCAAAAAACGGAGGTCCAAGGTGCCAACGGTAGTTTCCATTTATTAAGTAAAACGGAATATAAAGCGTAAGCCAAACTTGAGATAAACATTAAGCCATCACCTTGTTTTATTCCATTTGATAATAAGTTCATTGGGTTTCCTTCACTTAGCATATAAATAAGCCCTGAAAACGAAATGATAGCGCCAATTAACGCTTGTTTTTTAAGTTTATTACCTAATAAAGGAACGGCTAGGAATAATCCAAATAAAGGCATCAGTGATAAAAAGACAGCGATGTTGGTTGCGCTTGTTGTATGAGCGGCGTAGTAAGCAAGGCATTGGTTTAGCACCATACCTAATGAAGCCAGTATGGTTAACTTTCCTAAGTGAACTTTAATCTGTTGTCTTTGTTGCCATACCGGTTTTATACAAAAAGGCAGCAAGATAAATATAGCAAAAAACCAGCGATAGAATGCGATAGCACCAGGTTCGATTGCTTCGGTAGCGAGTTTACTTATCACGGCATTCGTCGCCCAGATAAATACGGCTGTAATAGGGAAGAAGATAGTCATAAAAACCTCTATCAGAAATAATTGATAGAATTGTCACATCAATAGCGAGCAGAGTTGTATGCCATTTAGGACACCTAACATAGCGAACATGACAGATAAAAAATTCCTGCCTCAATTAGATGAAAGTCTGCCAACGGATGTGTTTTTTCATTATTTTTTCCTTGAGGCAAAAACAGAAACGTTATCGCATTCACATCCTTGGGGTCAGTTACATTTGATTAAGCAAGGGCGACTTGAAATGGAAGTGGATAAGCAAAAAATGTTTTGTCCTGCCAATTATGCTATTTGGACGCCAGCTCATTTATTGCATCGTGCGTTTAATCATAATGATGTTGAATATTGTGCGATTAATATTGAATTTGAATTGAGTCAGAAGCTACCTACGAGCGCTTGTATGTTTCCTTTAACGCCATTATTAAGGGCTATAGTTGATGATCTTGTCGCGCGTCAAACTACAGCAGTTCTTACGACAGAAGATAAATATTTAAGTCATGTTCTGATAGAGCGTTTATCAAAAACCAATCCAATAGAAAACTATCTTCCTTTTACGGATGATAAATTATTAGCGCCTATTTTAATGCAACTACAAGAAAATCCTGCTGATGATTCAAGTTTAGAAATATGGGCAAAGCGGGTATTTAGTACTGAAAGAACCTTGGCAAGGCGCTTTCAAAAAGAGTTGAAAATGAGTTTTAATGATTGGCGTCAGAGGGCTAAATTAGCGAAGGCTATGGTGTTGTTAAAAGATGCTATATCAATCAATGAAATTGCATATCAATTAGGCTATAGCCAAGGTTCCTCTTTTATTAAGATGTTTCGTAAACATACGGGAGTAACTCCTGAACAGTTTAGAAAAGAGCAGCAGGGAAAATAGATAACTATAGAGTAATCACTCTTATTGATTTTTTAAAATCAGATAGTTAGATTATTTTTGTATGAATATATTAATGCTGTGATGGGAAATGCAGTGTGAAGTATTCATCTTCTATTTGAAATGCTATAGTCAATGTTAACGTAAATTTTGAATGAAGTTGAAAGGATGTCTGAGTCTTTATTATTCCATAGAACCTATGAGCATGAATCGAGCTCTAAGTGGGTAGTGTTTGTCCATGGTGCGGGTGGAAGCTCAACAACATGGTTTAAGCAAATCGCTGCTTTTAGAAAGAATTTTAATGTATTGCTCATTGATTTACGTGGTCATGGACGTTCGAACCATTTCTCTCAAATCAAAGAATTCATCAATAAACAGTATTCTTTTAAAGTGGTAAGTCAGGATATTTTAGATGTACTTGATCATCTTAATATTAAATCTGCGCACTTTGTTGGTATGTCTCTTGGTACGATTATTATTCGAAACTTAGCTGAATTAGCACAAGATCGTGTGAGCTCAATGGTATTAGCTGGAGCGATTACTCGTTTTAATTTTCGCTCTCAGTTTTTGATCAAAATGGGCGATATGACAAAGAATATCATGCCTTATATGTGGCTTTATAAGTTGTTTTCTTATGTGGTGATGCCACAAAAAAGCCAAAAAGAGTCTCGACATGTGTTCACTCGTGAAGCTAAAAAATTGTGCCAAAAAGAGTTTAAGCGTTGGTTTAAATTAGCTGCTGATGTGAATCCGTTAATGCGTTACTTTAAAGATAAAGAATTAGCGATTCCAACACTTTACTTGATGGGTGCAAATGATTATTTGTTCATGAAACCAGTGGAAGAGATGGTGGCAGTTCATCAACACAGTCAGTTATTACAAATCCCTGAATGTGGGCATGTGTGTAATATTGATAGACCGAAAGAATTTAATAAATACGCAATAGAGTTTATTGCGGCTCAATAACCATGAATTAAAAATAAAACGGCGATCATCATGATCGCCGTTTTTTATTTCAGCCGTTAAAGAATAACGGTTTTATTGCCATAAACAAAAACGTGATCGTTTAATACTTTTGTTAGCGCTTTACTCAATACTGATTTTTCTACGTCACGACCAGCCATTGCCATGTCTTCAGCACTAAAGTTGTGATCCACAGGGATAACATCTTGTTTAATGATTGGGCCTTCATCTAAATCATTCGTCACAAAGTGTGCGGTGGCACCAATGATTTTTACACCGCGGTCATAAGCTTGCTGATAAGGTTTTGCCCCAATGAAAGCCGGTAAGAAACTGTGGTGGATGTTAATGATTTTTTTAGGGAATTGAGCAACAAAGTTTGGTGTTAACACACGCATATATTTTGCTAATACAACGTATTCTGGTTCATAAGAGTTAATCACTTCAAGCATTTTCTCTTCATGCTCTTCGCGTGATAGCCCTTCATGAGATACATGATGAAAAGGGATATCAAACTTTTCAATGAGCCCACCTAAGACATCGTGATTCCCCACAACAGCAGCAATATCGATATTCATCGCGCCAGAATAGGCCTTTATAAGAATATCACCAATACAGTGTGCCTCTTTAGTGACGAGAATAACCACTTTTTTTCGTGGTTCAGTCACCAATTTACGATGACTTCCTGATGGGAGTGCCTCATCAATATCTGCTAGGAAAGTGACATCATTAAAAATGCCCTCTAGCTCAGTTCTCATAAAAAACTGACCTGTTACGTTATCAACGTATTCATTGTTATGAACAATGTTTAGCTGATGTTTGTAACAAATGTTGGTTATTTTTGCTATTAGCCCACGAGAATCAGGGCAATCCGTTAATAGTATTTTCTTTTCCATTTTATCTCTCGTGCTTACATAGTGTAATTATTAATTTTATTCACCTTATTCTTTTACCGATAAAAGAAGGGAGCGTAAAGGAGTTTTTACCATATCAAATCAAAACACTAAGTGAATTTAGTATTATTAGGTGGAGTAAATTAGCTTCGATTCAGTACAAACTTCCCGTTTAGTTTCTTCTGGTTTCTTGGCATAATCTCTTTCTCTTTTTTATTCACGATGGATATCGGTTGATATGATTGCCAAGATTTTTTCGTCATCAGGTGCATTAGGTAAAGCCATTCCCGGCTTTCAACCTCGTCAACCCCAGTTGGATATGGCTCATGCTGTTCATGATGCAATTAAAAATGGTACTCAATTAGTCGTTGAAGCAGGAACGGGGACGGGGAAAACGTTCGCTTATCTTGCGCCTGCTCTGGTTAGTGGTAAAAAAACCATCATTAGTACTGGGTCAAAAAACCTTCAAGAACAACTTTTCCATCGTGATTTGCCATTAATGGTGTCATCTCTTGGTTTTTATGGCCAGGTGGCTTTGTTAAAGGGTCGTTCAAATTATTTATGTCCTGAACGGTTGAATCGTCAATTAATTGAAAGCCATACCCCTCAAGCGGACCCGGAATTACTGACGCAATTAGTTAAAGTAAGAACTTGGTCTTCTGAAACCAAAACGGGAGATTTAGGTGACTGTGAAGCGATTGCTGAAGATAGTCCAATCATTCCTTCTATCACATCAACTAACGATAATTGTTTAGGTAAAGAGTGCCCAAGCTTTGAAGAGTGCTTTGTTGTTAAGGCGCGTAAAAAAGCCCTTGATGCGGATGTAGTGGTTGTTAACCATCACTTATTTCTTGCTGATTTGGCGATTAAAGAAACGGGATTTGGTGAATTGATCCCCGAGGCGGATATTTTTATTTTTGATGAGGCCCATCAGTTACCTGATATTGCGAGTCAATATTTTGGGCAAAGTTTATCAAGTCGCCAATTAACCGAATTAGCAAAAGACATTGAAATAGGTTATCGCACTGAAGCAAGAGATATGCGTCAATTACAAAAAGTGGCAGAACGCTTAGCTGGTTCCGCAATGGATTTACGTATTATTTTAGGGGATACCAGCTTTAGAGGTAATTGGCGAGAGGCAATAAAATCACAAGCGGTTCAACGAGAAATTTTGCGCATCAATGATGCCTTTGAACTTGCTTATGATGTATTAAAACTAGCTTTAGGTCGCAGTCAATTGTTGGATGCAGCTTTTGAGCGATGCACGTTATTGAAAAATCGTTTAGAGCGTGTATGTGATACTACAATAAGTGGCTATTCATATTGGTATGAATGTACCCCAAGACATTTTAGTTTACATATAACGCCACTGTCGGTTGCTGATAAGTTCAAAGAGCAAGTGGCAGAAAAAGAGGGCGCGTGGATTTTTACATCGGCAACGTTAGCGGTTAATGATGATTTCTCACACTTTACGCAACGTTTAGGGTTAGAGCCGACAAAACAGTTCTCACTACCAAGCCCATTCGATTATCAATCACAGGCTCTATTATGCGTACCACGATTTTTACCTGAGCCAAATAGCTATGGTGTTGCTCCTAAGTTGGTTGAATTATTGGAACCGGTTATTAAGCAAAACCAAGGTCGCTGTTTCTTTTTATGTACATCACATCAAATGATGAGAGACTTAGCTGAACTCTTTAGGCAAACACTTGATTTACCAGTATTAGTTCAAGGTGAAACCACTAAGCAAAAGTTACTTACAGAGTTTATGGAACTGGGTAATGCATTGTTGGTTGCAACTGGAGCTTTCTGGGAAGGTATTGATGTTAGAGGTGATGCCTTAAGCTGTGTTATCATTGATAAATTACCTTTTACGGCACCGGACGATCCGCTATTAAAAGCGCGTATTGAAGATTGTCAATTAAGCGGTGGGGATGCCTTTTCTCAAGTGCAGATCCCTGATGCGGTGATAACCTTAAAACAGGGTGTTGGGCGTCTTATTCGAGATACCAAAGATAAAGGGGTATTGGTGATTTGTGACAATCGCTTAGTGACTCGTCCTTATGGTTCGACTTTTTTACAAAGTTTGCCACCAATACCAAGAACACGAGATTTGAAAAAAGTGTCTGAATTTTTAGCACAAACGAATCAGACAGAAATAGAACAAGTAGAACAAAAAGCCATTTTAGAAAATTGAGGCATTAATGAGCGCAAAAATTTTAGCGGTTGATACCGCCACTGAAAACTGTTCAGTCGCACTAATTGTTGACGGAAAAGTCTATTCTCGACGTGCAGTGGCACCGCGTGAACACACCATTAAAATTCTTCCTTTTGTGGATGAAGTATTAAAAGAAGCGGGTGTGCGCTTACAAGATTTAGATGCATTAGCATTTGGCCAAGGACCTGGTAGTTTTACTGGTGTACGTATTGGTATTGGTATTGCTCAAGGTTTAGCGTTTGGTGCCGATTTACCTATGGTAGGCATTTCAACATTAGAAGCAATGGCACAAGCGGGTTACCGATTACACGGAGCTACTCAAGTTGCAGCTTCAATTGATGCGCGCATGGGGGAAGTGTACTTTGGTATGTACCAACGTAATCAAGATGGTACTTGGACTTATGACGTAGCTGAAACTGTGTCTGCACCAGAGGCGTTATCAACGTATTTACCGGAACAATCAGGTGAATGGTTAATGGTTGGTACAGGTTGGGATGCTTATACAGAAGCATTGGCAACATTGCCTTTAGAGCGTAAAGCCTCTGATGTGCTTTACCCTGATGCTGAAGATATGGCATTACTTGCACAGCAAAAATTCGAACAAGGCTTGGCGCTTCCTGCAGAAGAATCAAGTCCTGTTTATGTTCGTGATACGGTGACGTGGAAAAAATTACCGGGACGCGAATAGTTTTTAATATCCAAGCGAGGAGTGAAAACCTCGCTTAGTTGTTTATTCAAAAGGTCATTATGGTATCGATTCAAGGGTTGCCGCCTGCGCTGATACAAAAACAGCAAGCAGTAGGAAAAAAGAGCCAAGTTAAAAAGGCGACTGGAAGTAAATCTCTAGTTGCGCAGCCATCAAAAGTGGCGACTGCTGTAACGACACAAGTTAAACAACTGAATGCATCTGAATATGCGAACTCTCGTGTTCAATATGACTTACCTGAAGGGCGTAATCGTCACGCAATGGAAGAATATATGGAAGTCATGCTTCAAAAGCGAAGAGAGGAACTTGCTCAATTAGTCGGTGTCGATCTCTATATATAACGCTAGCCCATACCTTTATGTAACTCAGATCTTATGTTAATTGGTATGACTTCAATCGTGAGAGGTTCAATATGAAACAAGTTATTTATTTTCTTTCTGTATTATTACTTGTAGGGTGTAGCTCTCTTCCTCAAGAACTTAAATCAACTCAAGCAACGACTCTGGTTGAATATAATGCTTTCTCTGATGCTGCAAATGCTGGGGA